>CAYVJT010000501.1:0-1513 GCA_964451855.1 uncultured Actinomycetota bacterium | reverse complement strand
TGCGGGTGGTCGGCAGGGCGTCTGCGGAGGGGATGTGGCGTGCGGAGTTCCGTGGTGCTGACGAGCCGTCCCGGTTGCTTTCAGCCGCTTGCCGCCTCGTTGCTGCCGCGGGGGTGCGGCAGTCTCCGGGGGTGTTGGAGCTGGCGTGCTGGTACGACTTGGGGCAGGGTGGGGCTATGGAGATGCACGGCAGGCTGCCGGTTGGGGTTGCGGCGTTCGTCGGCCGCGATCGTGAGCGTGCGAGGGTGGCCGAGCTGCTGGCGGATGCTCGGGTGGTGACGTTGACGGGTTCGGGGGGCTGTGGCAAGACCCGGTTGGCGGTGGAGGTCGTCGGGGATGTGGCGGCACGGTTCGTCGATGGGGCCGGGTGGGTGGACCTGCAGGGGGTGCGTGAGCCTTCGATGGTCGCGACGGCGGTCGCCGGGGTGGTGGGGGTGCGTGAGCGGGCCGGCCAGGCGCTGGTGGACACGCTGGTCGAGCAGCTGCGGTCACGGGGCCTGCTGGTGGTGCTGGACAACTGCGAACATCTGGTTGCGGCGTGCGCGGAGCTGGTCGCCAGGTTGACGTCGGCGTGTCCGCAGCTGCACGTGTTGGCCACGAGCCGGGTGCCGCTGGCGGTGGAGGGTGAGGCCACGTTCGAGGTTGGCCCGCTGCCGGTGCCCGAGCCTGCTGCCCGTACGGCGAGCACGGTTGCGGCCGCGGACGCGGCGCGGTTGTTCGAGGTGCGGGCCCGGCAGGTGGCTGCGGAGTTTCGGATCGATGAGGGCAACGCGGCGGCGGTGGCCGAGATCTGTCGGGGGCTGGATGGGATCCCGTTGGCGATCGAGCTGGCCGCCGCACGGGTGCGGATGCTGTCACCGGATCAGATCGCCGAGGGCCTGTCGGATCGGTTCGGGTTGTTGACCGGCGGGGTGCGGGGCGCACCGGCACGCCAGCAGACGTTGGAGGCGTCGCTGGAGTGGAGCTACGAGCTGCTCGACGAGGTGCAGCGGTTGGCGTTGGCGCGGCTGTCGGTGTTCGCCGGGTCGTTCGAGCTGGATGCTGCCGAGGCGGTGGTGGGTGGTGACGGGATCGGCGGTGACGCGGTGCTCGACCTGGTCGGCGGGCTGGTCGAGCAGTCGATGGTGCAGGTCGTCGAGCGCCACGGAAGCGCCCGCTACCGGCTGTTGGAGACGATCCGGGTCTATGCCCGGCACCGGCTGGCCGAGCTGGACGACCCGGACCGCGTGCGTGAGCGCCACCTGGCGTTCTACATCGGCCTGGTCGGGCGGGCCCAGGCGGGTCTGACCGGTGGGCAGCCTGAACCCTGGGTGGTACGGCTTGCGGCCGACCTGGACGATCTGCGTGCCGCGATGGACCGAGCGGCGGAGTCGGGCGACCTGCGAGGGCTGGTGGACCTCATCGAGCCGATCGTGCGCTTCTGGTTCGAGCACGGCCTGTCCACAGAGGTGCACCAACGGCTGCACGACGCAGCCGCTGCCCCGGGCATCCGCGATGACGAGCGCGTCCGGGG
>CAYVJT010000500.1:0-1513 GCA_964451855.1 uncultured Actinomycetota bacterium | reverse complement strand
GTCGATCCTCGATAGGTGCCGATGTGAGTACGACGACCTCTGAACCGGTTGACCGTGGCGACCGGGAGTTCATCGAGTTCTCTGCTGAGGGTATGACCTGTGGGTCGTGTGCTGCCCGGATCCAGAGGACGTTGACCAAGCAGGATGGGGTGGCCGAGGCCGAGGTCAACTACGCGACGGGGCGTGCCACCGTGGCTTTCGATCCTTCGTTGGTCGGGACGCAGAGGCTGCAGGAGGCGATCGACCGGTTGGGGTACACGATCACTCCCGTCGCGGACGTGCCCACCGTGGATGAGGACGGTGGCGAGGTCGAGGATGCTGAGGAGCGTGCCCAGCGGTTGTGGCTTAGGCGGGTGGTGATCGCGGTGCCGCCCACGCTGGTGGTGCTCTGGTTGGCGATGTTCTCGGGTGAGCTCGGGGAGGAGACCTGGGCGCGTTGGACCCAGTTCGTGTTGGCGACGCCGGTGCAGTTCTGGGTGGGTTGGCCGTTCCTTGCGGAGATGGCCCGACGTGCCCGCCGGTTGTCGGCGAACATGGACACCCTGATCGGGATCGGGACGCTGGCGGCGTATGGCTACTCGAGTGTGGCGCTGCTCGTGGGGGGTTTCCTCTACTTCGAGGTGGCGGCGGCGATCGTCGCGTTGCTCGCTCTGGGGCGGTACTTCGAGGCGCGGGCGAAGAGCCGTGCGGGGCATGCGATCCGGGCGCTGCTCGAGTTGGGCGCGAAGCAGGCGCGGGTGTTGCGTGATGGTGACGAGGTGATGGTTGCCACCGAGGAGGTCCAGGTCGGGGATCTGCTGCGGATCCGCCCGGGGGAGAAGGTGCCTGCAGATGGTGAGGTGGTTGAGGGTGCCAGCGCGGTGGACGAGTCGATGCTGACCGGTGAGTCGCTGCCGATCGACAAGGCTGTCGGTGACACTGTGGTGGGTGCGAGCGTCAACACTGCAGGGGTGCTCACGGTGCGCACGACCGCGGTGGGTGAGGACACCGCTCTGGCCCAGATCGTCAGGCTGGTCCAGGACGCCCAGCGTGGTAAGGCGCCGGTGCAGCGGCTGGCCGACCGTATCTCCGCGGTGTTCGTCCCCGTGGTGATCGTGATCGCGCTGCTGGCCTTCGCCGGGTGGGCGATCTTGGCTGGCGATCCGCTGCAGGGGCTGATCGTGGCGGTCGCGGTGCTGATCATCGCCTGCCCCTGTGCTCTTGGGTTGGCGACCCCGATCGCGATCATGGTCGGGACGGGCCGTGGCGCGGAGCTCGGGGTGCTGATCAAGCGCATCGAGACCCTCGAGCGGACCCGGCAGATCACCACGGTGGTGTTCGACAAGACCGGCACGCTCACCCGCGGTCAGATGGTGGTCACCGACATCGAGGTGGCCGAGGGGGTGGACGCCGAGGTGCTGCTGCGTCGTGCCGGTGCTGTCGAGGCCGACAGCGAGCATCCGATCGGGCACGCGATCGCGTTGGCCGCACGCGAGCACACCGGGTCGCTGCCGGGGGCGACCGGTTTCGAAGC
>CAYVJT010000499.1:0-1523 GCA_964451855.1 uncultured Actinomycetota bacterium | reverse complement strand
GTTGCCTCGACGGTCGCCGTGGAACGGCCGGCTGCTGCCCGATACCCCGCTAGCCTCGGCACCCGGTCCCGGCCCGGAGACGGATCAGTGCGAACCCCTCGATGTGCGGTCCTCCCGGAGGGCCGGAGCGCGGCGATCGAGGACGCGGTGCGCGCCGGTGGCGGCGAGGTGGTCGCGGCCGCAGACGCTGACGCGGTGATCTGGATCGACCCGAAGGATCCGAACGGGCTCGGGGAGGTGCTCGACGGCCACCCGGGTATCCGGTGGATCCAGCTGCCCTTCGCGGGGATCGAGCCCTTCGTCGACCTGCTCGACGAGGAGCGTCAGTGGACCTGCGGCAAGGGGGTGTACGCCGAGCCGGTCGCCGAGCATGCGCTGATGCTCGGGCTCGCAGGCCTGCGCGGGGGTGCGCGGTACGCCCGGGAGACCTCGTGGTCAGGACCCTACGGCCACAACCTGCTGCACGGCCACGTCACGATCGTGGGGGGCGGCGAGATCACCCGGGTGCTCGTGCGCCTGCTCCGCCCGTTCGGCGTCTACCTGACCGTCGTCCGCAACCGCCCGGAGCCGATCGACGGGGTCGCCGAGGTGCTGCCGTCACCACGCCTCCAGGAGGCGGTGAACGGCGCGGACCTCGTCGTGCTCGCCCTCGCCCTGACCGCGGAGACCGAACGCATCGTCGACGCCGAGGTGCTCAGCGCGATGGAGCCACACGCCTGGCTCGTCAACGTGGCACGGGGCCGGCACGTCGACACCGATGCACTGGTCGAGGCATTGCGCGCCGGCACGATCGGGGGTGCCGCGCTGGACGTGACCGACCCGGAGCCGCTGCCGGAGGGCCATCCCCTGTGGACCTTGCCGAACGTGCTGATCACCCCGCACGTCGGCAACACCCCCGAGATGGGTGAGGCGCTGCTGGCCGTACGCGTCCGGGAGAACGTCCAGCGCTTCGCGGCCGACGAGGAACTGCTCGGGCCCGTCTACATCGATCTGGGGTACTGAGATGCAGGATGCCGAGCTCGAGGCGCAGGTACTCGCGGCGGTCGAGGCAACCGGTGAGCCCTTCGACGTGATCGAGATCGATCCGGCGCTGGCCGACACCGCCGCGTTCTGCGAACGCTACGGCTACCCGCCGGAGACCTCGGGCAACTGCATCCTGGTCGCCTCCCGGGACGAGCAGCCGGTGATGGCGGCCTGCGTCGTCCTGGCCACCACCAAGCTGGACGTGAACAAGCGGGTGCGCAAGCGGCTCGGGGTGCGCAAGCTGTCCTTCGCCTCGGCGGAGCTCACCAGCGAGGTGACCGGCATGGAGATCGGGGGTGTCACCCCCTTCGCCCTCCCGCGTGACCTCCCCCTGTGGGTCGATGCACGGATCACCGCCCTCGACCGGGTGATCGTTGGCGGTGGCAGCCGGAGACTGAAGCTGTCGGTCACACCGGCGGCACTCACGGCCATCGGCGGCGAGGTCGTCGACGACCTCGCCCTCCCCCTCTAGCGCCGATGTTCCACGGGTTGGTCGTACC
>CAYVJT010000498.1:0-1527 GCA_964451855.1 uncultured Actinomycetota bacterium | reverse complement strand
GGTCACGAAGGAGTGGAACTCGCCGTTCTCCCCGCACGGGTCCACGCCTGGTGGCAGCTCGTCGAGGAACGCCTCGTCGAGGGAGCGTCCGACGAACGCCGGGTCGAGCTGCTCGGTGTCGACCACGCACACGACCGCGCGGAACCCGTCGGCGACGAACCGCTCCGCGAGCCGGGTGGTGTCGTGGCCCCACAGGGGGAACCGCGATGCCATGCCCGCCTCGCGCATGCGCTGCTCGCGGTAGGCGCGGACATCCTCCAGGAAGACGTCCCCGAACGCGATCGTGTCGACCCCGTCCAGTTCCGGGTCGGCGAGCGCGTCCCGCATCCGCTGCTCGTAGACCTCGTTCGGGCAGACCTCAGGCAGGCCGACCACGTAGGACGCCAAGGCGACGGCTGCTGCCTGGGCAGCGATCAGGCGCATCGGCACGTGGTGGTGACTGACGACGTCATCGGGCTCGGAGAAGGTCGTCAGGAGCCCGACGGGCTCGCTGCCCTGGGATCGCAGGGCCTGCAACGACAGCGCGGAGTCCTTGCCCCCACTCCACGACAGCAGCGTGCGCACGTCGCCTCCTCTACGGGCAACCATCGTCGGGAAGATCGGTGACGACCGTGTCAGGTCCACAGCTGACCCCCGGCCGGTACCGGCGAGTTGCCGTCGAACGTGCCTCGTCCCCCCAGCTGCGGGAGAACGACGGTAGCGGCTACGTCGGACCGCCCGTCCCTGCCTGCGCGGTGGTGGACGAGGTGCGCTCCTTCGAGACCACCCTTCCCACCCACGGGGAAGCCGGGAGCAACGCCTCGGTCAGCGGCTTCCCCGGCGGCTCGCCCCACCGCTGCTACGGTCCCGTCAGCCCGCGTCGGTCGCACCAGCGGGCGGACCAGGCAGGTGGGTCGCGATGCAACTGGGAGTGATCTTCCCGCAGCTCGACATCGGCCCGAGGGTCGACGAGGTCCGGGCCTACGCCACCGGGGTCGAGCGGCTCGGCTACCGACACATCGCGGCGTACGACCACGTGGTCGGAGCCGACCGTGAGGTGCACGAGGGCTTCTCCGGTCCCTACGACCTCGACTCGAGGTTCCAGGAGCCGCTGGTGCTGTTCGGCTACCTCGCGGCCGTCACCTCCCTCGAGCTGGTCACGAGCGTGCTGATCCTGCCGCAGCGTCAGACGGCGTTGGTAGCCAAGCAGGCCGCTCAGGTCGACCTGTTGTCCGAGGGACGGTTCCGGCTTGGTGTCGGCGTCGGGTGGAACGCCGTGGAGTACGAGGCGCTCGGTCAGGACTTCGCGCAGCGCGGCGCGCGTGAGGAGGAGCAGATCGAGCTGCTGCGGCGCCTCTGGACCGAACCCAGCGTCACCTTCGACGGTCGGTTCGACACCGTGACGGGAGCTGGCCTTGCGCCCCTGCCGCTGCAGCGGCCGATACCCATCTGGCTCGGTGGCTCGTCGGAACCCGCGTACCGCCGCATGGGCCGATCGGCCGACGGGTGGTTCCCCCAGGTGCCGCCCGGGGACCGGTTGGACGACGC
>CAYVJT010000497.1:0-1527 GCA_964451855.1 uncultured Actinomycetota bacterium | reverse complement strand
GTCTCGCTCTCCTGTTCCCGATGGACGTGGCGCTCAGGCGCGAGGTTGGTGCTCCGGGCGCAGGGGAACATCACCCGGTCAGGTACGAACCGGCCGTAGTTGCGCTCAGATCGCAACAGGTGTCTCTCGACGGTGTTCGGGCTGGTGAACAGTCGCTCCCCCATCGACGGGGCGACCTCCCCGCGTTCGCGCACGCGACCGACGAAGGATGCGACACGAACGGGCAACACACCCGCCATCACCAGCCCCCCTCGCCACGACCTCTGGGCCACGACCTCTGGGCCACCACCTCTGGGCCACCACCTCGCAACGGCCAGCGGTCAGTCTGCCACCGGCGCCTGCTCGTGCCAACCGGTATCCGTGCCTGGTGGTGGTCGGTCACACGCCCATCGTGCGGCCGATGATCTCCTTCATGATCTCGTTGGTGCCGCCGTAGATCCTCGCGACACGGGCGTCGCAGTAGGCCCGGGCGATCGGGTACTCGCGCATGAACCCGTACCCGCCGTGCAGCTGCACGCAGGCATCGACCACCTCGCCGAGCAGGTCGGTGGTCCACCACTTGGCCATCGCCGCCTCCTCGACGGTCAGGGCGCGATCGTTGAGCCGCTCGATGCACCGGTCGACGAAGGTCTGACCGATCGTGACCTTGGTCTTCATCTCGGCCAGCACGAACCGTGAGTTCTGGAACGACCCGATCGACCGGCCGAACGCCTCACGCTCCTTGCAGTAACGCAACGTCTCGTCGAGCGCGGCTGCAGCGCCGGCCACCGCCCCAACGGCGATGCTCAGCCGCTCCTGCGGCAGCGCCTGCATCAGATAGGCGAAGCCCTGCCCCTCCTCGCCGAGCAGGTTCTCAGCCGGCACGCGCACGTCATCGAAGATCAGCTCCGCGGTGTCCTGCGCCCTGAGCCCGATCTTGTCGAGCTTGCGGCCACGCGAGAACCCCTCCATGCCCCGCTCGACCACCAGCAGGCTGATACCGCCATGCGCAGCGTCCGGGTCGGTCTTGGCGACCACGATCACCAGATCGGCGAGGATGCCGTTGGTGATGAACGTCTTGGTGCCGTTGAGCAGGTAGCTGCCGTCGTCCTGGGCTATCGCAGTGGTCGCCACCGACGCCAGATCCGAGCCGGTCCCCGGCTCGGTCATCGCGATCGCGGTGATCAGCTCGCCGCTGGCCATGCCCGGGAACCACCGCTGCTGCTGCTCCTCGCTGCCGTGATCGAGGAAGTAGGGCACGATCACGTCGTTGTGCAGCGGGAAGCCCACTCCGGAGGCACCGACCCTGGAGAGCTCCTCGGTGACGACCGAGTTGTAGCGGAAGTCGCGGACCCCACCGCCGCCGTACTCGGTGGGTACGTCGGTGCACAGCAGCCCGAGCGCACCCGCCGTGGTCCAAAGCTCCCGTGGGACTTGTCCCTCGTCCTCCCAGTCGAGGTGGTGGGGGACGATCTCGTCGGCAGCGAACCGCGCCACCAGCTCCCGGAACCCGTCGTGCTCCTCGCTGAAGATGGTGCGCTCCACGGC
>CAYVJT010000496.1:0-1532 GCA_964451855.1 uncultured Actinomycetota bacterium | reverse complement strand
GCTTCCTCGCGTGAGACGTCGAGCCCGGATTCGAGCGCGTCGGTGATGTCGTCGCCGCCCATCACCAGGATGCGCACGAAGGTCGGCTGACCGGCGCGGTGCACGATGATGTTGGTGACGTCGGCGCCGATGTCGACCAGGACCTCGTCGCCCGGCTGCATGCCCTGCGTGTTGCCGACCGAGCGGAGCACGGCGAAGGAGTTCAGATCGACGCCGATGGGCTTCAAGCCCGCCTGGCGGGCGGCCTCGACGTGGGAGTTGACGCTGTCACGGTGGGCGGCGACCAAGAGCATGCGGCGGAACCGTTCGCCCTGATCGTTGGTGAACTCGTCGACGACGTGGACGTCGAGCTCGGCCTCCTCGACGGGGATCGGGATGAAGTCCTGCACCTGGTAGCGCAGCGAGGCCTTCAGCTCCTTCTCCTCCACCCACGGCAGGTCGACCTGGCGGACGACCACGCGCTGGTTGGCGATGCCGAGCCAGACCTTCTTGCCCTTGATGCCGGCGGAGCCCATCAGTTCCTTGATCGCGGCCGCGGTGCCGGGGACGTCGATCACCTCCCCCTCACGCACCGCGTCGTCTGGCAGCTCGAGGCCGCCGAAGTTGGAGACGGTGGTACGACCCCGTGAGCCCTTGAGCTCGGCCACGGTGATGGTCCGTGACCCGATGTCTACCCCGATAGCTTGATTGGCCATGTGTCAGCCGTTCACATCGTCGACACGGACCTCGCCGGAGGCGAGGTAGTCCTGCAGTTCGGGCTCGGAGATGCGGTAGCTCTTCCCCACCCGGATCGCGGTGATCTCACCGCTCTGGATCAGGCGGTAGACGGTCATCGTGCTCACGCGCAGCACGTCAGCGACCTCAGACACGGTCAACAGCCCTCCCGCGATCCCGCGGTCCCTCCGAGCCCCAGCCATCTGTCCCTCGCGGTCGTGCGGCCCGTCGGACCGGCCCCAACATGGTAGTGCTTCGCGCTCACTCGTGTACATCAGTAACACGCCCAACAGTCAAGCGTCAACACCACATTCGGCGCTCGCCCCCCAGGCCTTGAGGAATCACACCGGTGTCATTCAACACCTGTCCTGGTCAGAAGCCCAGTACCCGCTGCACCAGATCCACCGCAGGATCGCCCAGGAGCAGTGCGATGAGCGCGCCGATGGCCAGGTACGGCCCGAAGGGGATCCGCGTCGCCAGGCTCGCGCGACGGGCCAGCAGGAGCCCCACGACGATCACCATGGCCGAGATGATGGTGGCATAGGCGAACACCACGATGTGCCAACCGCCCAGGTAGCCGACGACCAACCCGATCGAGATGGCGAACTTCACGTCCCCCATGCCGATGCCCTGCTTGCCACGCAGTAGCCGGAACGCCTCCGAGAGCCCGAACATGACCGCCGGGATGGCGATCCCGACGATCAACGCGCGGATGAGATCCCGCCAGGCACCGTCGAGCGCAGCCGGCAGGACCAGCAACGGAACGAGGGCGAACGGCAACCGCAGGGTCAGGCGGTTCGGGATGATGCGGTGCTCGA
>CAYVJT010000495.1:0-1533 GCA_964451855.1 uncultured Actinomycetota bacterium | reverse complement strand
GGTGCACCGCTGCACCCCCAGACCCACACCGCCCCCCACCACCCGACGCCGGCCGGCAGCGGTCAGGCCCAGAGGGTGCCGGAGATGCGCTGGGCGATCTCGCTGACGTCGCCAGGCGCGTAGGCGCCGGTCGAGAGGTACTTCCAACCGCCGTCGGGCGACAGGGCGACGACGCTGGAGCCCTCCGGCAACCGCCTACGCTCACAGACGCGCAGCGCGACGACCAGCGACGCGCCCGTGGAGATGCCGGCGAAGATGCCCTCCTCGTCGGCGAGACGGCGGGTCATCTCCAGCGCCTTCAGCGAGTCGACCTTGATCCGGGAGTCGAGGACGGCCTGGTCGAGCACCTCGGGGACGTAGCCCTCGTCGAGGTTGCGCAGCCCGTAGACGAGATCGCCGTACTCCGGCTCCGCGGCGAACACCTTGAGGTCGGGGTTCCAGGCCTTGAGACGCTTACCCGCGCCGGTGACGGTGCCGCCGGTACCGAGCCCGGCGACGAACGCCGCGACGTCCGGCAGGTCGGCGATGATCTCCGGGGCGGTGGTCTCGTAGTGCGCCAGCGCGTTGGCCGGGTTGCCGTACTGGAACGGCATGTACACGTCGGCGTCGGCGGCAGCGAGCTCCTGAGCCAGCCGGACCGACCCGTTCGAGCCCTCCGCCGCCGGTGAGTACACCAACTGCGCCCCGAACATCGTCAGCAGCTGCTTGCGTTCCTCGGAGGTGTTCTCCGGCATGACGCAGGTCAAGGGGTAGCCCTTGACCCGGCACAGGGCCGCGAGCGAGATCCCCGTGTTGCCGGAGGTCGGCTCGAGGATCCGCTGGCCAGGCTGCAGCTCACCGTTCTTCTCGGCTTGCTCGATCAGGTACTTCGCGACCCGGTCCTTGACCGATCCGGTCGGGTTGTGCCCCTCGAGCTTGAGGTAGACGCGGTAGCCGGTGGGTGACAGGTTCGGCAGGCCCACCAGGGGTGTGTGGCCGATGGCCTGCGAGACGTCCTCGAACAGCACCAGCTAACCCGCCGTGGGTTCTGCTGCCCCGTCGGTGCTCGGCCGCTCAGCGACATCGGTGCCGTCGGTGTGACCGGAGCCACCGGCAACGGCGGGCATGATCGCGATCTCATCGTCCTGGCCCACGGGGGTATCGAGGCCCTCGATGAAGCGGATGTCCTCGTCGTCGACGTAGACGTTCACGAAGCCGCGGAGCTCCTCGCCCTCGAACAGCTGCTCCTTGAGCTCCGGGTTGCCGCTCACGAGCTCGTCGAAGGCCTCGCCGACGGTGGCCCCGTCGACGGACACCTTGGCGTCACCACCGGTGTGCTTGCGCAGGACGGTCGGGATGCGAACGACGGGCATGAGCAACCTCGGGAAGGGGGTGAGTGGAGGGTACGTACGGATCGATCAACGTCGATCGAGGCAGGAACAACCGTACGAACCGTGACCACGAGGCTACCCGCGCAGGTGAGTCGGTCGATGCCGTCTCGCTGCGGGCTACCTCGAAGGTCGCAGGCGATCGCGGACCGGACCCGTCCGCGTG
>CAYVJT010000494.1:0-1534 GCA_964451855.1 uncultured Actinomycetota bacterium | reverse complement strand
TGCACGTCTCCAACATCCTGCGCAAGCTCGAGGTCGACAGCCGCGGCGAAGCCGCGGCCCTCGCCCACCGACGCGGCCTGACCAGGTAGCGATCGATCCCGACCAGCATGACGACGCCACGCTCGCGTGGGTCCACGACCAACGTAGGGGGCCTGTGCGTTGGTGGACGCTTCTGCAGATGGGCATTCACGTCACCGACACCGAGCGTCGTTGCTACCTGGCTCCGCTGAACGTTGACGCTCCCGAGCGGTGCGCTGAGGTCCTCGATGCGTGGAGCGGTCGGGTGCACATGTGATGACCGTGCTGTCGCGGCTGCAGCGGGATCTCGAGGCCACCCGTCGGCGACGGCGGCTGAACCGGCCGGTCGGCGCTCTACGAGAAGTACGCAAGCTCGACGAGCAGACCGAAGATGGCCATGCCTGCCCAGGCCAGCACGGTGAACCCCGCCAGGAAGCTGATGCCGATCAGCGGGAGGCGCAGTTCGCGGGGGCGGCCGAAGATCCAGCCGGCCAGCATCAGGTAGACGGGCGAGAGCACGATGGCGAACATCAGGACGGGGCCGAGCGCGGTCGCACTCATGACGTCTCCTCCTGTTCCAGCTCGATCATGGGTACGGCCTTGGCGGCGAGGAGGAAGAACAGCACCACGATCGACAACGCGCCGAGCAGCGAGGACAGCTCGACCCAGGACGGCGTGTAGGTGCCGGGCACGCCCTCGTAGAGCCGGAACGTGGGGTACATCAGCCCTTCGATGACGAACAGGTACTTCTCGAGCAGGATCGCCACCAGGGGCAGCACGGCAACGGCGGCGGTACGCCGCACGGAGAACCGGTGGGGTGCGAGCATCTGGAAGCCGACGTGGGCCACGGTGACCGCGAGCATGGCCATGGCCACCCAGTACAGCGGGTGGCGCACCGTAGCGGCCACCACTCCCCCGATCGCGTCGGGTGGCATGGACAGGCCCGTGACGACCTTCTGGAGCTGGAGCCACAGGAACAGCAGGGAGAACAACCCGGTCCAGCGCGACAGCCCGCGGAACACGCGGTCGTCGATGAGCGTCTCCCAGCGGTAGGTGCGGCGCATGACGTAGGCCAGCAGGGTGGCCGCGCCCAACGCCGAGCCCAGCGCTGCGGCCAGGAACGCCGGACCCTGCACGGCGCCGAACCAGCCGGGATGGCCGGGCAGCAGGGCGAACAGCCAGGGGATCACCCCGCCGTGCAGGAAGAACGGCGCGAGGATGATCAGCCCCAGCGCCAGCCACCACGCCATGCGCTCGGCCTTGGCGTGCTCGCCGTCGCGGTGGCCGACCAACAGCAGCCGGTAGAGGGGCTTGAACGGGCGTGGTAGCCGGTCGGCGACCAGGCGGAGGTCGTGGCGCAGGGTGAGCGTCAGGTAGGTGGCGGTGAGCACGAAGTACAGGGTGATGACCACCACGTCCCAGGCCAGTGGTGAGGTCTGGAGGGTGTGGGGCAGGTTGGGAAGGATGCTGGTGACCACCCGGCCGGGCCTGCCGAGGTGGATGACGATGTAGAGCC
>CAYVJT010000493.1:0-1544 GCA_964451855.1 uncultured Actinomycetota bacterium | reverse complement strand
GCTAGCGCGACGAAGCTCGTCGGGCCTCACCTGCCGCGCGTGGCGGAGATCCTCGCGCCAGCCAGATCGTCCGCGACGTGGAACCTCGAGCGGACACCCGCGACACCCGACTCTCCCTGCGGCAGACTTGCAGATACCTCACCAGAAGCTCATACGTCATCGACGGCTGAGGCATCACGTTTCAGTGAGGTATAGGTGACGTCAGCACCGCGTGGAGGGTTGTCGTCTGTGCCGCTTGCGGCACAGACGCTCCTCGACGTGCTCCCCCGATCCGTCGATGCCGAAGTACGCGAGGGCGACTCCTCGGTCGAGCTGGTCGTGGGAGACCAGCGGCTGCGCATCGGCTGGGCCGGTGACGGCAGCCTCCGCGACGTCCGGGAACTCCTGGAGCGGGGCCGCGAGGAGTTCGACATCGTGACCGGCCGTCGGTTGTCGCCGGCGGCGCGCGAGTTGCTCGCTGACGCTGACATCGGTTGGGCAGATCAGTCGGGCGCCGCGGAGATCGCCGCCGGCAGCATCGTGGTGTCGCGCGAGGGACACCCCCCAGACCCGGAACGACTGACCAGGTGGACGCCTGCGGTCATGGCCGTCGCCGAAGCGCTGCTCTGCGGGACGCCGGCAACCGTCTCGGCAACGGAGGCGGCTACCGGCCTGTCCACCGGAAGCTGCACCAACGCGCTCCGGTTCCTCACCGACCAGGGGCTCCTCACCGCCGATGCCGAACGTGGACGCGGGTCGGCACGTCGGATGGACGATCCCGACCGGCTGCTGAGCGCGTACACGGAAGCCGTCGGTGCAGCCAAGCCTGGACCGGCTTTGCAGGTCGGCTTGCAGGGTCGTGACCTGCTCGAGGCGCTGGGCGAGGTCGGCGATGCCTGGGACTCGCGAGGTGTGGCGTGGGCTGCCACGGGCGCGGCGGCTGCTGCGGTCCTTGCACCGCTGCTTACGACCGTTTCGAGCATCGAGGTGTTCATCGACGCCACCTCGCCTGCAGGCCTTGAGGCCCGCGCCACAGAAGCTGGGCTCCGCCCGATCGAGGGCGGCCGGCTCACGCTTCGCCCTTTCCCCTCGACGAGTGTGTCGCGGCTGGCTGAACGACACGACGGGCTCCGCCTCGCGCCATGGCCGCGCGTGTACGCCGACCTGCTTCCGTCCGGAGTGCGGGGGGAGGAAGCGGCTGAGCACCTACGCGAGGTGATCCGTGGCTGACGAGACGCCGCGCACCCGTGCCGCACGAGAGGAGGCGGAGCGCGCACTCGTCCGGGTGGTCCATCACTACGGCTCTCGTCCCGGATTCGTACTGCTCGGGGTCTGGTCCCAGACCTCCTGTGCTCGGCGAGCCCGCACCGCCACGCCGGCACGACCGACGTGGACGCCCTGGCCGACCTGGCAGCGCAGGCCGACCCTTCCCCCTTCGCGACCCCCGTCGAACGCGCGGCGCGGTGGCGACAGCACTGGGACGGCATCGTCGCCTGGTTCGTCGGCGACCACGGGCGGCCTGCCACGATCGACCGGCTCGACGCGCGCACGACCTCGGCGATCGC
>CAYVJT010000492.1:0-1547 GCA_964451855.1 uncultured Actinomycetota bacterium | reverse complement strand
CCGTCGGCGGTGCGCTCTCGCTTCCAGACGGGGGCCCGGTCCTTGACCCGCTCCAGCGCGTCGCGGCAGGCGTCGAACGCCGGCCCGCGGTGGGCCGCTGCACAGGCGATCAGGATCGTGTGGTCGGCGACGTCCAACTCGCCGACCGCGTGGACCAGCGCGATGCCGGTCACCTCGGGGTGGTCGCCCTCGATCTCGACGGCGATGTCGGCGAGCACCTTCTCTGCCATCTCCGGGTAGGTCGAGTAGTCGAGTCCGACGACCCCGTCGAGGTCCGGCGCATGATCGCGGACGGTGCCGAGGAAGACCGCGGTTGCACCCACCTCGGGCCCGGAGATCGTGGCCAGCGCGCCGTCGAGGTCCAGGGGTGGTTCGCTGAGCCCCGTGTGGATCCGCGCTTGCCCTGGGCGATCGGTGTCGTCCGCGCCGCCGGCGACGGGCGGCAGCAGCGCCACCTCGCTGTCCTGGGTGACCGTCACCTCGTCGTCGACCACCTCGAGGTCGACCGCGACCTTCACGCGGGGTAGCAGGGGGGCGAGCCGTTCGTGCTGGTCGGCGAGGGCGACGCGCAGATCGCCGACGGTGGCGGCCTCGGGGAGGTCCACGTGGATGCGGTTGGCCCCGGCGCGCTCGGTGAGCCCGCCGAACATCCGCACCTCGACCTGCACGGCATCGCCTCCGTGTCGTGTCCGCCGTCGTTCCCGGGGCCGTGATCGAGGCTACTGGAGCCACGAGGTGCCGGGTATCGTGTCGCCCATGGAACCGACAGCAGCACCGACACCAACGGCGGCGTCAACCCCGGCCGCGGGAGCGGGTGGGCTGCCCGTGAACGACCGGCTCGGCAGGCCGGTCGAGGACCTGCGCGTGTCGCTGACGGACCGGTGCAACCTGCGCTGCACCTACTGCATGCCGCGCGAGATGTTCGGCCCCGACCACGCGTTCCTGCCGCGGCACGAGCTGCTCAGCTTCGAGGAGCTCACCCGGGTGCTGACCGCCTTCGTCAGCCTGGGGGTCAGCAAGCTGCGGCTCACGGGTGGCGAGCCGCTGCTGCGCACCGACCTGCCTGACCTGATCGGCATGCTCTCGCCGCTGGACGGCGTCGAGGACATCGCGCTGACGACCAACGGGATCCTGTTGCCGAGGTACGCCGAGGCGCTCAGGGACGCCGGGCTCCGGCGGGTCACGATCAGCCTCGACGCGCTGGACGACGAGACCTTCCGGCAGACGGCCGACACCCCGCTGTCGGTCGACGCCGTGCTCGAAGGGGTCGATGCCGCACTGGCGGCGGGGTTGTCACCGGTCAAGATCAACACGGTGCTCCAGCGGGGGATCAACGACCATCAGATCGAGGACCTCGCGGGCTGGGCACGCGATGCCGGCGTCACGCTGCGGTTCATCGAGTTCATGGACGTCGGGACCACCAACGACTGGCAGCGCGACAAGGTCGTGCCCGCCGACGAGGTGCAGGCCCGTATCGACGCCCGCTGGCCGATCGAAGCCGTCAGCGACGGTGAGGTCGCCCCGGGCGCGGGGCGCAGTGAGGTCGC
>CAYVJT010000491.1:0-1547 GCA_964451855.1 uncultured Actinomycetota bacterium | reverse complement strand
CTTCGCCCGCAGCTCATCGACCGAAGGGTCCTGCTCCGCGAGCTGGAGCAGCGTGGCGCTGTCGTTGAGCAGTTCGACGTGCTCGGCGCGCATCTGCTGGGCGCGGGACCCGAATGCCGGCTCCTCCTCGATGACCTGTGCCAGGAGCCCGTCGGGTGCCTCGGCTTCACGCACGTGGGTCTCCAGCAACGTGTGGGTCCGCGCGATCGAGGCCCGAACGGTGTCGAGCCACCGTTCCGGTGGCTCGACGGGCGACCCCAGGGCGGCGTTGAGGTCGATCGTGGCCTCGTGGAGCTGTTCACGGCGGGACTGGACCTTCCGGCCGGTCTCGTCGAGCCCGGTGGTGTCCGTGGCGATGTCTCGTTCGTCGGTCATCGGGTGACCACCTCTCGCATCGTCGAACCCACCCTGGGCGCCTCGTGAACCGTCGACACCGTACAGAACGGCACAGCATGGCGCCGACCGACGGATGGCCGAGGGCGGCCGAGCGCGGCCACTCAGCTGCGCAGGACGTTCGCGAAGACCTGCCACGCGAGCAGCGACTTCGCGACCAGGCTGAGCACGATGTAGGCGCGCTCGCCGTAGAGGTAGTCACGCCAGGGACCGACCTGGCGGTACTGCAGCCACTGGTTCAGCCCGAAGCTTGAGAACAGCACGAACAGCGACACGAAGATCGCGTACACGAACCCCGGCGGAGCCTCAGCGGCCACGAGGTAGTACCCGATCGCCAGCCACGGGATCAGCCCGATGACGGTTCCGAACCAGAACGGTGTCATGTCCCCGCCGGGCTCGTGGTCGGTCTCCTGCAGCCAGCCGAAGAGGATCATCGCGCTGTTCGCGGCGAACAGCCCGATCAGCGCCGCGAGGCTCCAGATCCCCGCAAGGGTCGCGATCAGGATCAGCATCACCGACGCGCTGATCGCGTACTCCACCCACCGTGCGAGGTTGCGACCCCGCCGCAGGTTCGCCTCGTACCAGTCCCGGATCCCCGGCGTCGCCATCAGCAGGTGGTCGACCGCGGCGAGCAGCAGGAAGAAGGCCACCGTGGGGCCGATGGGCAGCTCGAAGACCACCTCTGCCGCAGGTAACCCGCGCGTAGCCACCGGATCGTCGGTGAGCAGCGACGCGGTGATCGGGAACGCGAGGTCGTTGCTGAGCGCCAGCATCACCCCGGCTTGCGCGAGGTGCAGGAGCCCGACGACGAGGTTGAAGCGGCGCAGCCCGGTGAAGCGGCGTGCCACCTCGACGTCGAGGTCGGTCGGATCGTTGGTGTCGGTGGGCATGGTCATGCTCTCCGCGAAGGGTCGCCGCGTCCCGCTGACGCGTTCACCCGAGCTTCGTGGCCGGAGGGAGTCCGGACCAGTGGCCAAGGTCCCCTGCGCGATCCCTGTGGCCAACGTCCTGTCCGCGAGCCCACGGGCCACCGGCACGCTTCTCGGCATCTCAGGTCAGCTGTACGGACCCGTCGACACCCCGACCGCAGTGCGACACCCGGCTCGGGATGGGTGCGTTTCCGACGGATGGTCGTCGCAGGTGCACCCATCGTC
>CAYVJT010000490.1:0-1552 GCA_964451855.1 uncultured Actinomycetota bacterium | reverse complement strand
GTTGCCGGCCGTCAGGCCGGCTCGGTAGCGCCGCCGCCGGAAGGGTTGGTCAGGCGGCCTCGGCGGGGGTCAGTTCGACCTCGTAGCCGAGCTTGGCGAGCTGGGCGATGAGCCGGGTCTTGCGACGTTCGGTGTCGTCGTGTCGGGTGAGGTGGTCGGCGCCGAGTTCGCGGTAGGTCTCGGCGGGGGTGGCCATGATCGCGTAGGCGATGATCAGCAGTTTGTGCGCGACCGCGACGGCGGCCTTCTTGCGCCGCTGGGCATCATGCTTGGGGCCCGCGACCTTGCGGAACTTCGCAGCCAGGTAGGTGTCGGTGGTGCGGGCCGCGGCCCAGGCGGCCTGGATCAGCGCATCAGCCAGCCACTGGTCGCCGTGGCGGGTCCGTCCAGACTTGCGTTTGCCACCGGACTCGTTGTGACCGGGGCACAGCCCCGCCCACGACGCCAGATGGCCTGAGGTCGGGAACCGTGACATGTCCCCACCGGTCTCGGCCACGATGACCTCAGCGGTACGTAGCCCGATGCCGGGGATGGTCTGGAGCCGCTCGATCATGTCGGCCCGGTCGGCGGTGAGCTCAACGATCCGCTCATCGAGGGTGTCGATGGCATCGTCGAGCCAGTCGATGTGGTCCAACAGCTGGCGTAGCTGCACCGCATGATGCTCTGCGAACCGGCCATCGAGCGCCCGGATCAGCTCAGGGATCTTGGAACGCATCCGCCCGTAGGCCATCTCGGCCAACACTGCCGGGTCACGCTCACCCTCGATCAGCGCCTCGATCATCTTGCGGCCCGACTTGGTCAACGTCGACGAGGCCACGGAGCCGAGCTTGACCACAGCGTCCTCCAGGGTCTTCTCGACCCTCTGGATCTCCGAGGTGCGGGTCTCGATCAGCCGCTTGCGATAGCGGGTCACCGACCGCAACCCCCGGATGTCAGCCGGCGGCACGAACGACGAGGCCAGCAGCCCACACTCCAGCAGCTGCGCGAGCCAGGAGGCGTCCTTGACGTCGGTCTTGCGCCCAGGCACATGCTTGACATGGCGGGCGTTGCACAACAACAGCTCAAACGGCGGATCATCGGCAGCGTCGCCGTCGAGTGGTTCCTCGAGCACCCGCCAGATCGGCAGCCAGTACGACGAGGTTGCTTCCATCGCGACCTGGGTCACCCCGTGCTCGAGCAGCCAGGCCCGCAACTCCAGCAGCCCATCCAGAAACCCCGAGAAACGCCGAACATGCTCGGCCCGGCCGCCGCTACCGTCAGGGAGACGCACGCAGGCCATCACCGACTTCTTGTCGATGTCCAACCCGGCGCAACGATCTACAATCACTTCCATCTGCTCCACCTCCCGTGGATCGGATACAGGTGGCGCCGCCCCGGGAGCCCGAACCTTCAGAAGAATCTGAGACACGTGCTCGAGGCAACAATCGGGGGTTCCTAGCAGGCTCCCGCGTCATGCTGACACGCAGGCTCAAGGCACTACAGGCAAACGACGTCTGGGACGGCGCCACCCCCATTCTCATCATCCGGGGTGCCGGCCGCCAGGCCGGCATGA
>CAYVJT010000489.1:0-1559 GCA_964451855.1 uncultured Actinomycetota bacterium | reverse complement strand
CGCATCGCCTCCTCGAGTCCCGCGATCAACGACACCCGTCCCGGGGTCGGGCGCTCCACCGTGGCCGCGAACCCGACCGGAACCCCGCTGCGCTTCGCGGAGTACATCGCCGTGTCCGCACGACGTAGCAACGTGCTGACGTCGGTGCCGTGCTGCGGGAACCGCGCGACGCCGATGCTCGCCCCGATCGACAAACGGAGATCGGAGACCACGTACGGGCGACTCAGCTCACGGACGAGTTGCTCGCCGAGCTCGAGCAACTCGTGCTGCTCCAGGGGTGCACGGACGATGATCGCGAACTCGTCACCGCCGATCCTCGCGGCCAGATCCGGGCCTTCGACATCCGCGAGGCGTTGGCCCACCTGGGTCAGCAGGCGATCGCCCACCTGGTGTCCGAGCTGGTCGTTGACCTCCTTGAACCGATCGAGATCGACCACGTACAGCGCGAACGGATCCAGATGGCGGTCGATGCGCATCAGTGCCGCGAGCCGCTCGTCCAGACCACGACGGTTGGCGAGCCCGGTGAGCCCGTCGTGCAATGCCGCGTGGCGTTGCACGACCGCGACCTGCGACGAGCGGTACAGCCCGATGATCACCAGCAGGACGAGCGGTGCAAGCAGGAGGCTGTGGGCGCTGATCACCACCACCGCCGGGGCCAGAGCGACCAGCAGCATCCGCAGCAGGAGGTCGTAGTGGGCCGCGTCCTGACGCAGGATCACCGCAGGCCGCTGTCCATGCTCGACCGCGTCCATCCCGACCCCGATCACCAGATCGACGAGGTAGGCGACCAACCCGGCCGGGAGCACGACCAACAGCAGCTGCCACGACGCTTCGCTGGTCCCGGCGAGCACGTGCACATCGCTCGCGAGCTCCGTCAACGCGCCGAGGACCAGGGCGGCCGACCCGTAGACCAGGACGGTCCGTCCGACCTCGACGATCGGCCGCAACCACCTCGGCGGACGCACGTCCCGAGCGGGCACCAGGGACGTGAGGGCGAGCCCGAGCAGCGCGATGTCGGGTGTCGCCAGGAGCAGCAGCGCGAAGGCGAACAACGTCGAGGTGGGCACCTCCGAGGCCCTGCCGCGAGCGACGATCTGCAGGGGGTAGCGACGGGAGAGCCCGTGGAGGGCCAACAGGACGAGCGTCGCCGCGAGGCCTTCCCCATCCGGCGTGGCCATGGAGGCGAGGACGGTCGCGAGCAGGAGGCCCGCGGCGATGCACAACCCGAGTGCAGCGAGGCGGAGCCGTCGGCTGCCCCTTTCACTGACCACGTCCGTCTCCCTCTTGCCAAGCCCCAACACGTGATGCGCCCGTGCACCCGGATATCGGCACAGCGACACCGGACCTGGAGGACACCGGGCCTGCAGGACGGTGGCGGGCAGGTCAGCGCAGCTCGATGCCGGCGGCCCGCTCGACGATCCGAACCAGTTCGACGTGATCTGCGTCCGGGCCCAGCTCGTCCGACGCGGCACGGGTCAGCCCCTGGACCACGTCGAGGACGGCAGCGTCCAGCCCGGCATCCTCCAGCACGTCACCCGCGAGGTCCACGTCCTTGGCCA
>CAYVJT010000488.1:0-1561 GCA_964451855.1 uncultured Actinomycetota bacterium | reverse complement strand
TGGGATACTACGGCGAATCTGGACGTTTCGAGGTTGTGACGATGGGCTACAACTTCCTGCCGTGGGACCACGATCAGCAGTACCTGCTGCCGCCCGATCTGCGCGAGTGGCTGCCGGGCGATCATGAGGTGTGGGCGCTGCTGGAGGCCGCCGAGCTGTTGGACTTCTCCGACTTCTTCGCCCGGCGTCGGGCGGACGGGTGGGGGCGGGCGGCCTACCACCCGGCGATGATGGCGCTGCTGCTGCTCTACGCGTACGCCCAGGGGGAACGCTCGTCACGCAAGATCGAACGACGCTGCCGCGAGGATGTCGCGTTGCGGGTGTTGTGCGCGAACCAGACCCCGGATCATGCCACCATCGCACGGTTCCGGGCCGACCATGCGGACGAGCTCAAGAGCCTGCACACCCAGGTGCTGGCCCTGTGCGCCCAGGCGGGGTTGGGGTCGTTGGGGCTGGTGGCGTTGGACTCGACCAAGCTGGCCGCCGACGCGTCGAAGAAGGCCTCGAAACGCTACGAGGTGATCGTCGAAGAGCTCGAGCAGATGTATGCCGAGGCGGCAGCAGCCGACGCGGCCGAGGACGCAGCCGAGCAGGACGGCCCAGGTTCGGGACGGATGCCCCGTGATCTCACGGAAGCGGCGCGTCGTCGGGAGCGGTTCGCACAGGCCAAACGTGAGATCGACGCGGAGGTGGCCGCCGAGCAGGCCGACTTCGATGCGGTCCAAGCGCGCCAGCAGGCACGCGAGGCTGCAGGCAAGAAGCGACGCGGACGTCCACCCAAGCAGCCGCCGTCCCGACCCAGCCCGGAGGGCCGTCGGGCGAACGTGGTCGATCCGGACAGTCGGCTGCTGCGTCGTCCGGGCGGGTTCGTCCAGGGCTACTCCGGACAGCTGCTCGCCTCCGCTGATGGGATCGCGCTCGCCTTCGACGTCGACAACAAGCAGAACGATCAGCATCAGCTGCACCCGATGCTCGACCAAGCCCAGGCCAACCTCACTGCTGCCGGCCTCGACCCTTCCGCCATCGACGTGCTGCTGGCTGACGCGGGCTACTACTCCGACGACAACATCACCGACGCGAACGACGACGACCCTGAGCTGCTGATCGCGACCGTGGCCTCCTCGAAGATCGCCGCCGGCAAGGTCGACCCCGATGACGTCAACCACCGTTCGGAGGTGGCCCGGCAGATGACCGAGCGGCTCACCTCTGACGAGGGTCGCGAACTCTACGCCCGGCGGGCTTGCACGATCGAGCCCCAGTTCGGTGACGACAAGCACAACAAGGGCTTGATCCGGTTCTCACGGCGCGGACAGGCCGCCTGCCAGGCCGAGTGGGCGCTGCACCACATCGCCAAGAACCTGCAGAAGTGGGCCAGGCGGCGCACTACCGCGCCGCCGGAGGGCTCCGGCGGTGCCGACGCTGGCCCCGGCGGGCTTCCGGACGCGGGGAACTCCCCTCCACCCGGCCCGCGAAGGGTCTCGTCGCGGCACTGGGCCTCCTGCGGCCGTGCCCGCCAACCCGCCCGCCTGCCCCACGGTCCCCGACGCCACCACCCACACCC
>CAYVJT010000487.1:0-1569 GCA_964451855.1 uncultured Actinomycetota bacterium | reverse complement strand
CAGCAGGAGGAGCATGCTGGCGATCGCTGCGGCGATCAGGACGACGTCGTCTGAGGTGGTGAGCTGCGGCATGGCGGCGTGATCGCTCCCGGACAGCGCACGTAGCGGACGGTGTGCATCCCCCGAGGTGGATGCCCAACGTACGCACGCTCCGGGTGCCTGAAACGGTCAGGTGTCCCGTTCACACTGTCCTTGCGGCCACCCGGTTCCGAGGGTCCACGGTCGAACGGCCGTGGCGGGCGGGATGGTCGCCTGAACTCAGAGGCGCCGGCCGGCCCGGAACCCGCGGGCGAAGAACCCGTCGCCATCGAGCACCGACGCACCGGAGTCGTCCCCACCGAGCGTCGGCCCGTTGTGCGAACGGCGTGAGTGGATGAACCGATGCTGGCCACCGTCGTCGACGCCGAGGTAGATCCCGACGTGGTCGATCCTGCCGTCATCGTCGCTGGGCGCGTCGAAGAAGACGAGGTCTCCGGCGTCGAGCGCCTGGAGGTCGGTGGGCCGCGTGCCCTCATGCGGGATCAGCACCACGCCCGGAGCGTCCGCCGCCTGTTCGAAGGACCGGCGCGGCAGCGTGGTGCCCGCGTCGGGCCGTAGCGACATCGGGATGCCGAAGCGGAAGCCGTAGACGATCCGGACGTACCCCGAACAGTCGAGGCTGCGGTACTCCTCCGGGTCCGCGGGATCGACGTCGTCACCGTAGGTCGCGTCGACCCCGCGGAAGTCGTGCCAGTCCGAGCCGACCGGGCGGGAGCCGTCGGGCTGGAGCGGTCCGTACTCGGCTGCCGCCGAGATCAGCACGCCATCCTCGTCGACGACGTCCGGCGCGTCCTCGAAGTACTCGGTGGCGACCTCGAGCACGTCCGGAGACCGGTCGTCGCGCGCCGTCGCGAGCCACTCGCCATCCACCTCGCCGTCGAAGGGCGCATCGAGGATGCGGACCCAGCGGTCGGTGGTCACCGCATGCGTGGCGGTGGGCTCGTCGAACTCCCGTACCGGTCCGGCCAGGGTCACGGTGTACGCCCCGTCGGTGAAGGTCGCGATCCACTCGCCGTCGGCGTCCTCGACGATGCTGCGCGCCGGGTCCTCCGCTCGTGTGACCGAGAGCCCGTCCATCGGCGACGGCGCCACGTCCTCGCCGACGTCCTCTGTGGCCTCTTGCGCGGCTGCGTCCGCAGGTTCCGGGGTCGCGGCCGGCGCCGGCTCGGCAGCGGGCTCGGCGTCGGCATCGGCGTCAGGGTCAGCAGCGACGGGATCCGACGACCCGGTGGATGGGGTGACCGCGGCACGATCCTGCGCCCCCGGCAGGTCGGGGACGGTGATCCACGTGGCGGTCAGGGCGATGGCCGCGATGAGCGCAGCCGCGAGCAGCGAACGGAGCATGGGTGGTCGAGGCCCCTCACCGCTGTCCGCAGCCCCGCGAGCGACACAGCGGTCTGTCGTCGAACCGGACGAGGTCGAGGCCGGCAGGACGGTACCCCCCACCCCCAACATCGAGGAGTCTGCAGGCCGGCTCGTCCGGTCATCGCCCGACCTAGTCCAGCGACACCACGGCGCGACACCACGGCG
>CAYVJT010000486.1:0-1571 GCA_964451855.1 uncultured Actinomycetota bacterium | reverse complement strand
TCGGCGAGCCAGCCGCGCAGCTGTTGCAGGCCGGGGTGGAACCGCGACACGGAGGCGTAGATCTCGACGCGGTTGCAGGTGGAGAGCAGCACCGCCTCACTGACGTGGTCGAGGTCCGCGATCGACCGCAGCGCCTTCGGCAGCTCGTCACCGGACACCGCGAGGCGTTCCAACAGCGCGAGGTCGGCGCTGTGGTGGTTGCACCCCACGACGATCAGGGACATCTGGGGCAGCACCTCGTTCGAGGGTCGGGGGCGGGGGGTCGGGGCCGGGCCGAGGGTCGGGGTCGGGGCCGAGGGTCGGGGTCGGGGCCGAGGGCGGGGGTCGCGGTCCGGGGGTCGGTCCACGACGGCTGGCGGGTCACCACGCCACCCAGCGATGGTGGCGATCCACGTCCGCGCGGGTCCGGCACGTCCCTGGCGTTGAGGGAGCGTACATCCCCGCCCCGGCAGCACCCAACGCTCGGTCGAGCGGGACGGTCGATGCCGGCGACCAACGTGCGGCTGCCGGTCAGCCCGTCACGACCGAGGCGTCGTCGCCGAGCTGCTGGTAGAAGGACAGGATCTGCAGCTCGGTCGACAGGTCGACGGTCCGACAGGTCACGTGGTCCGGCACGGTGAGGTGGGTCGGCGCGAAGTTGAGCAGGGCGGTGACACCGACCGAGACCGCGGCGTCGGCGACGGCCTGGGCGTGGGGCGCCGGCACGGAGATGACCACGAAGGTCACGTCGTGCTCCTCGGCGATGCTGGGCAGCTCAGCCACGTCCCGGACGGTGTGCTCACCCACCCGCGCGCCGATCCGTGCGGGATCAGCATCGAGCAGCGCGACCACCTTGAACCCACGCCGGTAGAACCCGTCGTAGCTCGCGAGCGCGCTACCGAGGTTGCCGACGCCGACGATGACGACGGCGCGGTCGTCGGTGAGGCCGAGCACCCCGGAGATCTCGGTCGTGAGCTCCGCGACGTCGTAGCCCACCCCACGGGTGCCGTAGGTGCCGAGGAACGACAGGTCCTTGCGCACCTTCGCGGAGTTGAGCCCCGCCGCCTGGGCCAGATCATCGCTCGAGAGCGTCAGGGTGCCCGCCTCCGAAGCCTCGACGAGCGCCTGGAGGTACAGCGGTAGCCGCGCCACCGTCGCCTCGGGGACGTGCCGCTCACCCACCGTTCGGTCCTCCCGTGGCGCGCGGGACGGCGCCAGACCCTCGGGAGGCTACGTGGCCCTGCGGCCACGGCGAAACGCGCCGCGTGCTCGAGCGGGCCGGGAGCGCGCGGCCTTCACCGCCCGTCGGACGGCCCCACGTGGGACCTCGACCTCCGCAACCTCGACGCCGTCGACGACCACGACGGGGACCCGCACGCCGTAGCGACGCTGCAGCTCGTCGTCGGTGTCCACGTCGATGTGGCGGACCTCGGCACCCCGCGCCTCCTTCGCCACGGCGGCCTCCGCGCTGCGGCACAGCCCGCAGCGCTCACGCGTGTAGACCACCACCATGGGACCACCAGCCCCGCTGATGTGTCTCACCTCTGCTCCCGCAGGGCGCGCCGCCTGACCTTGCCCGTCGCGGTGGTCGG
>CAYVJT010000485.1:0-1578 GCA_964451855.1 uncultured Actinomycetota bacterium | reverse complement strand
ATCGCGGCAGCACCCGGCGACAACCGCCGCAGCGGCCTGGCGGATCCGGGCGTTATCGCCCGTTGCCTCGTCCACGGCGGGGCCGGCTATTCAACTCCCATCCGGTCGATGTGGGAGGTAGCCGGCGACCCTCGAACTGACGTGGCGTGGGCCCAGCGTGGACGTCGAGCGTGGCTCGGGCATCGCACCGGTGGCTTCGCGGCACCACAACGTTGCTGTCAGTGCTGGCACCGTGGTCACGGTTGGGCTCGCTCCTGACGATCCAGAGCCCAACCCCTCGACCAGCGTGCAGGCGTGCCGGTAGGTAGGCTCACGTACAGGATCGAGTTGCAAGTGGGAGATCAAGTAGGAGGTTCGGCGTCAGACGTCCGAGCCACGCGCGCGGCGGGGCTGCGGCGCGCTTATCTGACGTCGATCACGATCGTCTGGGTGTTCTTGGTGGTCCTTTGGGGGCTGGGCCCAGCGCTTGAGCCGTTCCAGCGCGTCGTGGTGCCGGCGCTACTGGTCGTTCTCCCCCTGCTCGTGCTCGGGCTCGCCAGTCGACTGCTCCCGGTGCGTGTGGTCGGTCCCCTGATGTTGCTCATCATCGTGGTGACCGTGCTCAGCCGTCTCGTGTTCTGGCGGCTCGGCATCCTTCCTGACCTCGGGAGTTCGGGGGACTCGATCGTGATGGTCGCCTACCTCGCCGCCAGCTTCCCGATCGCGTTCCTGGTCTTCGGCACACGGCGTGGACTCCAGGTCAGCGTGGCCATCTATGTGGCGTTCGTCGGCCTGTACGGCAACGCCGTCCTCGATGCTCTGCTCGGGCGTGCCACCGATGTGGCTGCCCACGCGGCGCTGAGCTTGGCCGTCACCTTCACCGTGCTCATCGCCACGATCTGGGTGCTCGCCTCCCGTCTCGAGCGGCTGGCCGCGGAGCATGCCCGGGCTGAGATGCTGGCCGAGCAGGCCGGCAGCGATCCGCTCACGGGGATCGCGAACCGGCGCCGCCTCGATGACGAACTGGACCGGATGATCGCGCAGTCCCGTCGCTACGGCCAGCCGCTGTCGGTGATCCTGATCGATCTCGATCTGTTCAAGCAGGTCAACGACCACTTCGGCCACGACATCGGGGACCAGATCCTCATCGAGACGGTTCGACGGCTCACAGCGACCGTTCGTGACGCCGATCTGCTGGGACGATGGGGAGGCGAGGAGTTCCTCCTGCTGGCTCCCAACACCGACCATGCGGCCGCTTGTGCGTTGGCCGAGCGCTGCCGACAGGCGATCGCGGGAGCGCCGATGGTCACAGCCGGAGAGGTGACCGCAAGTTTCGGCGTTGCCACACACGTTTCCGACGACGACGTGCGGTCGCTGATGCGACGGGCCGATCTCGCCCTCTACACCGCCAAAGCCGAGGGCCGCGACCGTGTGATCGGAATGCCGGACATCGAAGTCCGGGGCATCTTCCGCGCCGCCGCCCGTCAGGGGCGACCCCAAGGCGACAGCTTAGACTGAGACCTGCTAAAGCCAAACGTGTGCACAACCGCCGGATCCGAGTGGAACACACGCCCGCAGTCGCCAGGTCGCTGCGGCGCA
>CAYVJT010000484.1:0-1585 GCA_964451855.1 uncultured Actinomycetota bacterium | reverse complement strand
TGATGAGGTTCGACCCCTTCCGTGAGTTCGACCGCATGGCATCGCAGCTCTTCTCGGACACCCGGACGCCGCGTGCCATGCCGATGGACGCGTACCGCCGTGAGGACGCGCTCCACGTCTGCTTCGACCTGCCCGGGATCGACCCGGACTCGATCGAGCTCACGGTGGAACGCAACGTGCTGACCGTGACCGCCCAGAGGACGCCGCTGCACACCGACACCGACGAACTGATCGCCGGTGAGCGGCCCCAGGGTGCGTTCAGCCGCCAGGTCTTCCTGGGTGACGGGCTGGACACCGAGAACCTGGAGGCCGAGTACCAGAACGGTGTGCTGCACATGACGATCCCGGTATCGGAGGCCGCGAAGCCGCGGCGTATCCCGATCGCGGTCACCGGTGGCGACCGTCAGGCCATCACGGCCGGTGAGGCCGCCTGACGTCGCCCGCGAGACGTTCCTCGACATCAGGTTCGACACCAGGCGGGGTCCCCGTGATGGGCGACCCCGCCTTCGCATGCACGGCCGGACGTGTCGTGTCGGGCTGGCCACCCGTTGCTAGCGTTGCTCGACGCGCCGACGGGGTCCTGCCGCGGCGGTGGCCGAGCCGTGGCCGGAGGGGGCATGCCCAGCATCACCGATCCGCTGCACCTCACGTCCCTCGTGGTTCCCAAGCCGTGGGGCGGCCGCCGGCTCGAGCGCCTCGGGCGAGCGCTGCCAGCCGAGGTGATGGTCGGCGAGATCTGGGAGGTGGCCGACCTCGCGTCAGCCGACGCGTCGGGGGTCGAGCGACCCTCCACCCCTGTCGCGACGGGGCCGTTCGAGGGTCGCACCTTGGGTGAGCTGCTCGCGGGGGACCGTGACGGGCTGCTGGGGCAGGCAGCCGACTGGGATGGACGCTTCCCCCTGCTGTTCAAGCTGCTGGACGTCCGTGAGCCCCTGTCGGTGCAGGTGCATCCGCCCGAGGGCTACGTGGCACGCCACCCCGAGGCGACGCTCAAGACCGAGACCTGGGTCGTGCTGGACGCCGATCCCGGAGCGGAGGTGATGATCGGTCTGGCCGATGGCGCCACCGTCGAGCAGGTCAGCGGCGCCATGGGCAGCCCGGACCTCGTCCAGCTGCTGCACCGCACCCCGGCCGAGGTGGGCGCGGTCCACCACCTGCCCGCAGGGACGATCCATGCCGTCGGCGGCGGGGTCCTGCTGGCCGAGATCCAGACGCCGAGCGACACCACCTTCCGGCTCTACGACTGGGTGGCGGAGACCGGTCGTGCTCCACGACAGCTCCACCTCGAGGAAGGCCGGGAGGCCCTCGAGCTGGCTGCGGCGTCCGCACCCCGCGCTCACGCCGCCGGCTGCCGAGCGCGTGACAGCTCCGACAGGCTGCCCCTGGACGCTGGTCACTACCGCCTGGATCGCTGCCACCTCGGCGTCGGCGAGGAGCGTGAGATCCCGGGTGGGACGCTGCGCGTCGTCCACGTCGTCACAGGCGAGCTTGAGGGTGACGGGTTCGCGTGGCCGGTGGCCGCAGGGTCCACCGTCGTCCTCCCCGCGGCCTGGCACGGGACGCTGCGGGCGGGTATCGCGACGAC
>CAYVJT010000483.1:0-1602 GCA_964451855.1 uncultured Actinomycetota bacterium | reverse complement strand
CGCCGACAGCGGCCTACCGCTGCCGACCGCGCAGTCGCTCGCTGAACTGTACGCCCATCAGTCAGAGCTAATCATGGAGGAATTCATACGTCGCTCGTGCTGCCCTTCCGCGGACATCAGCTGGCGGAGAGCATCTGCTCGACGGAGACCTGTTCGTGGATCTCGATCCGCAAGCCCAACGCCTCCGCGATCGACATCATCGTGGCGAACGTCGGGTTGGCTGACGACGAGGTGAGCAACCGGCGCAGGGACGCGGCGTTCAGGTCGGCGCGAGCGGCCAGTTCCTCGCGGGTCCAACCAAGTTCACTGAGCCGGTCCAGGATGACGTTGACGACGTCATCGAACGCACGGATCTCGGCCAGCTCCGCCTCCACCGCAGCGGCGAACCCTGGCTCACGTCGGTCACGTTCCTCGATCAGCCGGTCGAGTGCGCTCATCGGCCCCTCCAACTCCTGTTGCACGTATGCTACAGCACTTCGTCGCTTGCTGGCATGGGCCATCACCTGCTCCCCGTACCGACGGCGTCGGCGGTCAGGATCGAGGCGTCGGTGGGGCCACGAGTCGGCGTGCCTCAGTTGTCCCTAGCTCACCTAGCAACGCGCGAGCATCGAACCGCAGGCGACCGGCCGTCCCACACGAGGGTCGGGTGACTCCCCGAGACCGCCGGGCGGACAGCCCCATGTCGATCAGCTGCGCGCGGTTCGAACAGCCGTCCCGCCTCGGCATCCCGCCGACCGCCGATACCTCTTCAGGTATCATCGTGATATGGACGTCCCTGACCTGATCCGGCGCGCTCGCCTCGAAGCGGCGCTCTCTCAACGTGACCTTGCCCGACGTGCCGGGACCTCCCAGTCCGCGCTCGCGCGCTACGAAGGCGGACACTCCCAGCCTTCGCTCACCACCCTGGAACGCATCCTGCGAGCGGCAGGCAAGACCCTCCGACTGCAGGTTGACGATGCTTCGGACCCATCCACGGGTCCGGTGCGGGCACGACTCGAGTCGAGGTTGGAACAGGTGCGGGCCATCCTCGACGAGCACGGCGTCACCGCCGTCAGCGTCTTCGGCTCGACGTCGCGAGGAGAGGATGCCGACGACTCGGACCTCGACCTGCTCGTCCAACTCCCTGAAGCGACCTACGTCAAGCTGGCGAGCTTGCAAGCTGACCTCGAGGAGGCGCTCGACGTGCCGGTCGACGTCACGGTCCCCGAACTCCTGGACGACGACGCGCGGCGGCGAGCAACCGCAGAAGCCATCCCGCTGTGAGCCCCCGAAGCACCGATCAGCGCCTCGAGGACATCCTCGCCGCGATCCAGAGCATCGAGGATCACCAGCTCCGCGGACAGGTCCTCGGGTTGTCCCCGGACGAGCCACTGCTGCTCGACGCGGTCGTGCGCCAACTCGCCGTCATCGGCGAGGCCGCGTCACACCTACCGGCGAACGTCACGGATCGACATCCGGACATCCCCTGGCGGGGAGTCAGCGGCATGCGCCTGCTCCTCGATCACGAGTACCACCGCACCGACAGCGACATCGTCTGGCGCACGGTCCGAGAGGAGCTGCCGCCGCTGCGGGAAGCGATCCGCGCCGAGGTGGATCGCTAGC
>CAYVJT010000482.1:0-1604 GCA_964451855.1 uncultured Actinomycetota bacterium | reverse complement strand
GACCAGGCCGCCGCCGAGGACACCGACGAGACCAGCGCCGAAGCACCTGCGAAGGCACCATCCGGTGAGCGTGTCGCGAGGTCCGAGGACCAGGACGCCGACGTGATCGTGCTCGGCGGCGGCACCGGTGGCTACTCGACCGCGCTACGGGCCGCACAGCTCGGCCTCGACGTGATCCTGATCGAGCGCGACAAGGTCGGCGGGACCTGCCTGCACTGGGGTTGCATCCCGACCAAGGCGATCCTGCAGTCCGCCGAGATCGCCGAGCACGCCCAGGACGCGGGCGACTTCGGCGTCACCGTCGACTACCAGGGCATCGAGGTCGCGGCGCTCAACAAGCACAAGGACGACGTCGTCGACAAGATGTGGAAGGGCCTGCAGGGCGCGCTGAAGGGTCGCGGGGTCGAGACGATCCTCGGGACCGGGACCCTCACCGACGCCACCACCGTCGAGGTCGAGACGGAGGATGGCACCCGCACCGTCAGCGCCCCGGCGGTCGTGGTCGCCACCGGGTCCGAGCCGAAGGAACTGCCCTTCGCCCCCTTCGACGGTGAGCGCATCCTCTCGTCGGATCACGCCATGTACCTCGACGAGCTGCCGAGCTCCGCGGTGATCCTCGGCGCGGGCGCCGTCGGCATGGAGTTCGCCTCGGCCTGGGCCGCCTTCGGGGTCGAGGTCACCGTCGTCGAGCTCGAGGACCGCGTGCTGCCGCTCGAGGACGCGGACGCGTCCAAGGAGATCGCGCGCACCTTCCGCAAGAAGGGCATCACGACGATGACCGGCGTGAAGCTCAGCGAGGTGGAGACCAGCGAGGACAAGGTCACCTGCACGATCGAGAGCAAGAAGGGTGACGAGACGGTCGAAGCCGACGTGCTGCTGGTGGCGGTCGGGCGTGGCCCGGTCACCGAGGACGCGGGGCTCGACGCCGCCGGGGTCGAGGTGGACGACCGCGGTTTCGTGACCGTCGACGGGTACTGCCGCACCAACGTCCAGGGCATCTGGGCGCTGGGCGACGTGATCGACACCCTCGGCCTGGCGCACGCTTCGTTCGCCGAGGGCTTCCTGGTCGCCGACCAGCTCGGTGGGCTCGAGGTGCTGCCGATCGACTACCTCGGCGTCCCGCGGGTGACCTACTCGCATCCGGAGGTGGCCTCGGTGGGCTACACCGAAGCGGGCGCGAAGGAGGCGGGGTTCGACGTCGTCGTCGAGAGGTTCCCCTTCCAGTCCCTCGGACGTGCCGCGATGCTCAAGGCCACCGGCATGGTCAAGCTGGTCGCGGAGCAGGACGAGGACGCCGAAGGCGGCGCCGGCCGCATCCTGGGTGTCCACATCGTCGGCCCACGAGCCACCGATCTGATCAGCGAGGGGCAGCTGATCTACAACTGGGAGGCGCTGCCCACCGAGGTCGGCCAGCTGATCCATGCCCACCCCTCGTTCAGCGAGGCGATCGGCGAGGCGCACCTGGTACTCGCCGGTCGCGCGCTGCACGGCTGACCTTCCCCCGAACCGATCGTGGCCGCTCCGGCGGCGCTGTGACAGGAGCGACGAACCGTGGCCGACGTCGAACTGCCCCAACTGGGCGAATCCGTCACCGAAGGCATCAT
>CAYVJT010000481.1:0-1608 GCA_964451855.1 uncultured Actinomycetota bacterium | reverse complement strand
CCACGGAACTCCGCACGCCACATCCCCTCCGCAGACGCCCTGCCGACCACCCGCAACGGGCATCCGCGATGCGGCTCGTCGGGGATCGACGCCAACGACTGGGGACTGTTGCCAGGTGAGCTGCACTGACGAGCACGCGGTGACCCGTCCTGGACACTCGTCACTACCCACCACGCCCACAGGACCAACCGCGAACAACGTCCTCATGGTTGAGCTACACCGGAGCAACCCGAGCGCACCACTGGCGACAGCGAACGGAGTCCGGTCGAGGAGACCGTCTCCGAACGGGGGAGGAAGAGCGGAACTCCAGCCCCGCTATTGAGGAGGTAGGCGAGGACGCCGAGCCCGCGGCGGGCTCCTACGTGACGCGTGACCTGAGCGGCCGGCCCTCGTAGATGACCTGCATGTCGGGCCGTTCGACCCACCGATAGTGCGCCCAGATGAAGGCGTGCTGGAACGCCGCCGCCACCAGAGCCGCCCGGGACCCGGCAGCGATGGCGATCGCCCACAGCGCCAGGAAGCCGAGGGCGTACATCGCGTTGGGCATGATCGCGAAGGCACCGCGGCGGACGAACGGTGCGTCGAAGCCCCGGTCGAAGTGATCGACGCCCAGGGCGCGGCGGATGCCGAAGTAACGCGCCACAGAGACGAAGGTCCACACCGCGGGTGCGGCGAGCACCATGGCTGCGGCCAAGGACACGGTCCCCGGCGTCCACAACGAGCCCGCATCCGACGCCGCCACGCCCACGACGACGACGGGGCGAAGCGCGAACAGCGGGAAGAAGACGGCGCCGTAGACCCGCAGGCCGTTGGTGCCGAAGCGGCGGGTGAACCACCGATGGAACAGCTCGAGCCGCCACCCGGCACCGGCGACCAGTTGGTGGACGATGGGCACCGCGATCGCTGCGGCCATCCACGTTCGACCCGTCAGGCCGAGCCACGTTCCGGAGGGTTGGGCGAGCCACCAGGCCAGCCCACCAAGCACCACCGCTGCCGTCAGCTGGGGGCCGAAGCCCTCGGTGCTTCGCAGCGGCTCGGTCGTCTCGACCATGCCGGTCACCCTATCTCGTCGAGCAGGCCCTGCTGCGTCGTGCTCGCGGCCGCGGTCGCGTGCTCCGGCCCGGAGCCCGAGGTGTTGACGTTGGCCGACGACGTGGGGAGCGCTACGGACGATCCGACGATCACGGTCTCGGACAACCAGCTCGGACCCTCCGGCACGGCGGTGCACCTGGAGTGGCTCGCCGAGCGCATCGGTGCGTGCTGCTGCTCATGGGGCTGTTGCACACGATGACGATCGCCCTGCTGCCCGTGTTCGGCGTGGTCTACAGCAGCATCTGGCAGCAGCATCTGGCGCCAACTCGCCCCGACGAACGGCAGACGGCCACGGACCCGACAGGGTGAGCCCGCCGACAGCACACCGCGGATCGCCTGCACGAACCCCGGCCATGCGTCTGGCCGGACGGTCGCGTGACGACCCCCGCCCGGCCCGTCGGGGAGCGGCGGGGTCGTGGCTACCCGGCGATCACCGGGACACGTTCCATCGCGGCGCGGACCTTCTCCTCGGGGTACTCGTAGTCCTCGAGCTCACCGCGGAAGTAGGCGTCGTAG
>CAYVJT010000480.1:0-1610 GCA_964451855.1 uncultured Actinomycetota bacterium | reverse complement strand
TGGCGGCGCATGAGGTGGGCGATCTGCAGCGCGAGGACGCAGTAGAAGGTGTGGACTCTGATCTTCTGTTCGGTCCAGTGGTGCATGGGGGAGAACGACACCACGTGGGGGTCTTTGAGCTGCCGGAATGAGCCTTCGACGTCGGGTTGGGTGCGGTAGGCGGCCACGACGTCGACCACCGGCCAGTGGTCATGGCCGGTGAACAGGATGCGTTTGCCGAAGATCTGGTCTTCGAGCCGGTTGCGGGCACGGGTGTCGGTGCGCCAGGTGATCCGGCGGGTCGCGGCGGTGTCGCCGGACAGCTGCACGGTGATCACGCGATTGAGCCATCGGGGCGAGAGGATCCGGTCGATCTCGGTCTGGATGGCGGCGGCCGTCTTGCGGGTACGCCCCCGGGCGAGACGTCGCTGCAGTTCGGTCAGCTGCCGGCGGGCTTTGGCCAGGGTCTGCTCGAACCCTGCCGCCTGACGGCGGTGGAAGGTCTCGGAGTGGGTGATGACCGCCCGGCGGGTGACCCCCAGCGCGGTGACGGTGGTGTCGTGGGCGGTCACGCCCGGGTAGCGGTCAGCATCCACGGTCTCGAACCGGTCGTGGTCGATGGCGAGCAGTTCGGGATGGTCGGAGGGTGGCAGCGAGGTGACATACCCGAGTCCGAGAGCTTCGATGTGGGCGTGGTTGTCGGTGGAGTTCTGGCCGGAGTCGTAGGTGACGGTCAACTCGGTCGGATCGCCGCCCAGGGCCTTCCAGCGGTCGACGAGCTGGTCGAGCAGGCCGGTGAACTGGGTTGAGTCGTGCCGGTTGCCCGGATACGGGTGGGAGACAACCGGGACTGCCCCGTCGGAGGTGACCACCAGTGCGAGCCCGACCAGCCGCAGATCGTGACGTTTCTGCTTGGCCTTGCCGCGTTGGGCGATCGGGGCACGGTCATTGGCCGAGTCGATGAAGGTCGCGAAGTTGGTCATGTCCAGCACGAGCCCGGACAGATCCAGGTTGTACCGCTCGATGGCGGCCGACGACAGCCGTCGTTCGATCTCGACCAGCTGCGCCTCGGACAGGGTGTCCATCGCGTCCCAGAAGCGGCGGTGGTCGGTCGCGGCGGCCGGCAGCCGGGGACGGACGAACCGTGGGCCTGCGGTGCTCTCCCACCAGTCGGCAAACGCCAGTTTCGAACACGGGTCCACGATCCGGTTGGCGGTCGCGAGCGCCAGGTAGGTCCCCACCGACGCGGCCGCGTCCGACCGGCGTGAGCCAACGACCTCGTCGACGATGTCGGCCACCCCAAGCTGTCGGCACATCGACCACACCGCGGCAAGGTCCCCGAACCGCTTGTGCTGGGTGCGGTCCGGTTCCCCGACACTGGTGCCCTTCAGACGGGCGGTGACCTCCTCGGCGGTGCCCAGGTACTCCTGGGAAACGATCCGCGGTTTGCCGTCCACCCGGGCGGACTCGACCAGGTAGTAGTAGGTCTTCTGGCCGCGGCGCTTCCCAACGATTGAAGGCATATATGGGTAATACACTTTCGGCCAGCCGAAAGCAAGCACCCTCGACCACGAAACCGCAGGTCAACCCGACAATCTCACCGGGTCAGCCACCCGCCTCCCCGCCGCCCC
>CAYVJT010000479.1:0-1612 GCA_964451855.1 uncultured Actinomycetota bacterium | reverse complement strand
CCGAGCATCGCGTCGCCCACCGGCACGGACAGCACGCGCTCGGTGCGGCGCACGGTCTGTCCCTCGTCGATGCGCGAGGCCTCCGAGAACACCGCGGCACCGATCTCGTGCTCGTCGAGGTTCATCGCCATGCCGAACACGCCGTCGCCGAAGTCGAGCAGTTCGTTCGCCAGGGTCCCGGGCAACCCGCTGATGCGGGCGATGCCGTCACCCGTGGAGAGCACCCGGCCGACCTGCTCGGTGGCGAGGTCGGGCTCGTAGCCCTCCAGCATCCGCTTGATCGCGTCGGAGACATCCTCCGACCGGATCGAAAGGTCAGCCATCTCGATCTTCTTCCTCGTGGTCTGGTACGGGGGCGCAGGGACCGCGGTGCGCGGCGTGCGCAGGGTTCAGCCGCCGACGCGGGTCCTGAGGTCGCTCAGGCGGTTCGCCAGCGAGCCGTCGATGACGGTGTCACCGATCTTGGCGCGGACGCCGCCGACGACCGACTCGTCGACGTAGACCTTCAGCTCGAGCTTGCGGCCGGTAGCGCGCTCGAGTGCCTCCTTGAGGGCGCGTCGGCGCTCGTCGTCGAGTGGCACCGCGACGTAGACCTCGGCGAGCTCCTCGTCGCGGCGTGCGGCTGCACGTTCACTGACCTCCTCGGCGATGGCCGTGAGGTCGCGGGCCCGGTCAGCGGCGATGATCGTGGCGAGGGCAGCGCGGGTCGCGGGGTGCGCGGCCGTGAGGACCTCGGACTCAACGAACGTCAGCCGCCGACCGAGAGGGAGGTGGATGTCGGTGAGCTGCCGCCGCAGGTCCTCGTTGGCGTCCACGGCTCGCGCGACCGTCAAGAGCTCGCTCTCGACGGCATCCAACGCGTCCTCCGCGGTCGCCAGGGCGACCACCGCCTCGGCGTAGCCGTTGGTGCGTTCGTTGGTCATCGACGGTCCTCGTCGTGCCTGCTCACCGGCTTGCGCCAGCGAGCGCGGGTAACGTTGCGGCGGTCAGTTCTGGCTGGACAGGCGCTCGATGTACTCATCGACCAGGCCCTCGTGGGTCGAGGTGTCCAGTTCGCGTTCGACGATGCGGGACGCGAGCTCGACCGACAGCTGACCGACCTGCGAGCGCAGCTCCTGCAGGACCCGCTGCCGCTCGGCCGCGACGTCGGCCTGGGCTCGCTCGATCATCGCCGCGGCCTCGTCCTCCGCCTTGGCGAGGATGTCGGCACGCAGCGACTCCGCCGTCGACTTGGCCTCGTCGATGATCCTGGTCGCCTCGCCACGCGCGTCGTCGAGGTTGGCTTCGAAGTTGCGCTTGGCCTCCTCGGCCTCCTCGAGCTTGCTGTCCGCCTCCTCGAGCTTGCCCTGGATCGCGGCCTGCCGCTCCTCGAGCATCGCGTTCAGCTTGGGGAACGCGACCTTCATCAGGATCAGCATCAACAGCGCGAACGCGACGAGCCCCATGACGAGCTCTGAGGTGTCCGGGAGGAGGTTGAGGCCCTCGCCGTTCTCTACCGCGAGGATCGGGGTGAACATCATGATGGCTCCCCTCAGGGTCGCTGCTACAGCGCGAACGCCAGGACGAAGCCGAGCAGCGCGAGCGCCTCGACGACGGCGATACCGATGAACAT
>CAYVJT010000478.1:0-1627 GCA_964451855.1 uncultured Actinomycetota bacterium | reverse complement strand
GGGCCTCAGCTCAGATCAGGTCTCACGGCTGCCGGAGCTCGCCGTCCACGCGCCGCGGGAGGGCCAGGGGGTTGTCGTCGCGCACGGCGTCCGGGAGCCAGGCCTCCGGGATGTCCTGGTAGGCGACCGGTCGCAGGAACCGCCGGATCGCGGTGGCGCCGACGGAGGTGTGCAGCGGCGCGGTGGTCGCGGGCCACGGGCCGCCATGGTGCTGCGACCACGTGACCGCGACGCCGGTAGGCCAGCCACCATGGATCACGCGTCCGGCGAGCGCGGTGAGCCGGTCGACCACCGGAGCGAGCTGCTCGGTCTCGTCGGGTTCGGCGTGGATCGTCGCCGTGAGGCTGCCGGGGAACAGCGCCAGCGCGGCCTCCAGATCGCCTTGGCCGCGGTAGCGGACCAGCAGCGTCGTCGGACCGAAGCACTCCTCGAGGAGCCGCTCGGCGGCCTCCTGCAGCGTGGCCGTTGACGTCGCCAGCACCACGGGGGAGGCTGCGCCTGCGTTGACCGCCGTCTTCGGGTCGCCGGAGAGCACCTCGACGTCCGGTTCGCCGGCGAGCCCTTGCAGCCCCTCGGCGAAGCGCTCAGCGAACCCGTCGTGCAGCATCGTCGCCCGGTCGGCCTCGCCGATGGCTGCGACCAGAGCATCCTCGAAGCCGGCCCCCTCAGGCACGAGCACGACCCCCGGTTTGGTGCAGAACTGCCCCACCCCAAGGGTGAACGATCGCGCCAGGCCGGACGCCAACTCGTCGGCACGCGCCTCGACCGCGCCGGGGCTGAGCACGACCGGGTTGAGGCTGCCGAGCTCGCCGTAGAAGGGGATGGGGTCCGGGCGCGACGTTGCCAGGTCGAACAGGGCACGGCCTCCCGCGAGCGACCCGGTGAAGCCGACCGCGGTGATCGCCGGATCGGTGACCAGCTCCTGGCCGGCCTCGAAGCCCTCGATGAGGGTGAAGATCCCGTTGGGAGCCCCGGCCTCGCGCAACGCATCGACCACGAGGTGCCCCGTCGCCCGTGAGGTGCGCGGGTGGCCGGGGTGGGCCTTGACGATCACGGGGCAGCCGGCAGCCAGGGCCGAGGCAGTGTCGCCACCGACCACGCTGAACGCGAAGGGGAAGTTGCTCGCGGCGAAGACCGCGACGGGTCCGAGCGCGTGCAGCATCCGGCGCAGGTCCGGGCGCGGCGGGATGGCGTCGGGGGCGGCATGGTCGATCACCACCTCGAGGTAGCTGCCCTCCAGGACGACGTCGGCGAACATCCTGAGCTGCCCGGTGGTGCGTCCCACCTCGCCGGTGAGCCGCGGCATCCCGAGCGCGGTCTCCTCCTCGGCGATGGCGGCCAACTCGTCACGTTCACGGTCGAGCGCGTCGGCGACGGCGCGCAGCCACGCCGCGCGCTCGGAGGGGGAGCTGGTGCCGACCGCCTGAGCGGCTGCGGCCGCCGCATCGCTCGCCTCCCGAACGGTGGTGGGACCGACCGCGACGCCGTCCTGCAACTTGGTCATCACGTGACTCCTGATCCGCCTCGTGCTGCAGGGTAGGGCCGACACCGAGGTGGCACGACGCCGGTCCGGGGCAGGGCGGGTCGAGTGAGGAGCCCTGCCGGGTACCGTCGGTGCAGGACCGGA
>CAYVJT010000477.1:0-1629 GCA_964451855.1 uncultured Actinomycetota bacterium | reverse complement strand
CCACACCAGCGTGTGAAGCCCCAGGTGCACCGACGCACCCCACGCTTCACACCCCCTCGATCCCAGCGGCAGGGGGCGTCCCTGTCCCGGTCCGCTCCCCGGGCACACCCGCCAGGAGTGTGCCACGCTTCCCCTCGCCACCTCGACGTCGCTGCCCCGGCCCTGCTCTCCGTGCCTGCCCGCCGCTCCCACCCTGCCGTACCTGTCCCACCGTTGCCATCCTGCCGTCCCTGGAGTCACCATGGATCTGCCGGTCGCTGCCCCCGTCACCCCGATGCTCGCGAAGCTGGCTCGCCACCTGCCCACCGGCGACCTGCTCTACGAACCGAAGTGGGACGGGTTCCGCTGCCTGGTGTTCCGCGACCGCGACGAACTGCTGCTGCAGAGCCGCAGCGGCAAGCCGCTCGACCGCTACTTCCCCGAGCTCGCGGAGCCGCTGCGCGAGCTGCTCCCGTCGCGCGTCGTCCTCGACGGCGAACTGGTGGTCCCGGTCGCCGACGGACTGGACTTCGACGCGCTGTCGAACCGGATCCATCCCGCCACCGCCCGGGTCGAGCTGCTCGCCGAGGAGACCCCGGCCCGGTTCGTGGCCTTCGACGTGCTGGCCGACGGTGACCAGGACCTCATGCCCGAGCCCTTCGCCCAGCGACGGTCGCGGCTCGAAGCTCTGCTGTCCGGCATCGCCCCACCGGTGCACCTGACCCCGGTCACCGACGACCCCGAGGTCGCCGAGGACTGGTTCGTCCGCTTCGAGGGAGCCGGGCTCGACGGGGTGATCGCGAAGCCGATCGACGACGTCTACGCGCCAGGCAAACGGACGCTGATCAAGGTCAAGCAGCGGCGCACCGCCGACGTGGTCGTCGCGGGCTTCCGCTGGCACAAGGATGGTGAGGGGGTCGGCTCGCTGCTCCTCGGCCTCTGGGACGACGAGGACCGCCTGGTCAACGTCGGCGTCGCGTCCTCGTTCTCCGTAGCCCGTCGCCGCGAGCTCGTCGACGAACTGGCCACCCACCGGGTCGAGGACGGCGAGGTGGTGGACCATCCGTGGTTGGCCGGTGACGGCACCGACCGCACGCCTCGTGGCTTGCACCGCTGGAGCGGCGGGCGGGACACCTCGTGGCAGCTGCTGCGGCTCGGGCTGGTCGCCGAGGTGGCGTACGAGCAGCTGCAGGGCGACCGCTTCCGGCACAGCGCCCGGTTCGAGCGGTGGCGCCCCGACCGCGAGGTCGCGTCGTGCCGGTTCGACCAGCTCGAGGTCCCGCCGCCAGCGGAGCTCCAGTCGCTGTTCGCCCTGGAGGGGTGACAGCAACGAGGAGCCGGGCCCCGCGGGGCCCGGCTCCTGTCGTGCACGACCTGCGCTACAGCCCGAGGTCGACGGGCAGGATCACGGTGTCGATCACGTGGATCACGCCGTTGCTCGCGGAGACGTTCGCCGCGGTGATGTTCGCGGTGTTCCCCACGGCGGTGATCTCGGCGCCGGTGTCGACGGTGAAGGTCGCGCCCGGCAGCAGCGTGGTGATGGTGCGCTCGCCACGCGGCGGCACGACGCTGTTGGCCGCGCGCCGGCCCTCGGTCACGTGGTAGCTGACGACCGCTTCGACGGTGCCCTCACCGAGGAGGTCGTCGATG
>CAYVJT010000476.1:0-1638 GCA_964451855.1 uncultured Actinomycetota bacterium | reverse complement strand
TGCAGCTTGCGCAGCACCGCGGAGACGTGGGTCTCGACCGTCTTGATCGAGATGAACAGCCGGCTGGCGATCTCCTTGTAGGTGTAGCCGCGAGCGATGTGCCGCAGGACCTCCTTCTCGCGGGTGGTGAGCTGGTCGAGTTCGGGGTCGTCGCTGACCATCCCCGCGGGCAGCTCCCCAGCGAAGGCATCGAGCACGAACCCGGCCAGCCGCGGGCTGAACACCGCGTCGCCCTGGTGGACGCGCCCGATCGCGCTGACGAGCTCCTCCGGTGAGATCGTCTTCGTCACGTACCCACGGGCGCCGGCGCGGATCACCCTGATCACGTCCTCGGCAGCGTCGGAGACCGACAAGGCGAGGAAGCGCACGTCCGGGTGGGTCTCGTGGACGGCGGAGATGACCACGGCGCCACCGCCTCCGGGCATGTGCACGTCGAGCAGCACGACGTCAGGCTTCGTCGCCCGGATGCCCTGGATCGCCTCGTCGACGTCCCCCGCGTCCCCGACGAGGGTGACGTGGTGACCGATCTCCGCCTGGACACCGGCGCGGAACAGCCGGTGATCGTCCACGACGAACACGCGGAGGTCGTTGGTCATCGGGTCACCTCGTCGTCATCAGGGACGGTGGCGTTGGCGCTCGACCGCCGTCGGGGGACGCTGAGCTCCACCTCGGTGCCCTCACCCGGGGTCGAGTGGACCCGGGCGGCGCCGCCGTGGCGTTCGAGCCGATCGATGATGGAGCTGCGGATCCCCTGCCGGTCGTCAGGGACCGACCCGAGCTCGAAGCCGTGACCCCGGTCCCGTACGAACGCGATGAGCTCACGATCATCGACCTCGAGGTAGACGTCCACGGAGGAGGTCCCGGAGTGCTTCGCGGCGTTGACGATAGCTTCGCGCAGGGCGCCGACGAGCGCCTGCGCCCTGTCGTCCAGCGGGACATCGCCGACGCTGACGACCTCGACCGTGCAACCGTGCGTGGCTTCGGCCTCCTCGGCGGCGGCGGTCACCGCCGACGTCAGGGTCTGGTCGACGTCGCCGGGAGCCGGCTGGTCGAAGAGCCAGGCTCGCAGCTCACGTTCCTGCCGGCGCGCCAGGGCGACCATCCGCTGGGGCTGGTCGGTCGAGCGTTGGATCAGCGCGAGGGTCTGCAGCACCGAGTCGTGCAGGTGGGCGGCGAGCTCGGCACGCTCCTCCTGCCGGATGCGTTCTCGCCGTTCGGTGGCGAGCTGCTCGGCGAGGCGCCACAGCCAGGGCCCGAACAGCATCGTCACCCCGATCAGGGCCGCGAGCAGGGCGACGCCGAGGTCGCGCAGGGCGATGAGGGCGTCGTTGGCCGCCAGGAACCCCGCGACCGCCCCGGCGACGAGGAGCGTTCCGATGACCAGCCGGATCGGCGAGGCCGGACCCTCGGCGGCCTGAGCGAACACCCGACGTCCCCCTGGGAGCCGTATCCCACGGGCGAGCCGCGCGCGATCATCGGCGTCGCTGCGCGTCCACATGATCGCTGAACCGACGGCGGCGAGCACGATCGGGAAGACGAGGGCGTCACCGAACCACAGGCCGAGACGCCGGAGCAGCAGGAGCGCTCCGAGCGTGATGAGGCCGAGCGCCACGCTCTGCTGGACGGTGGCCCGACGGC
>CAYVJT010000475.1:0-1640 GCA_964451855.1 uncultured Actinomycetota bacterium | reverse complement strand
GGACCGGCGATCTCCGGGCGCATCGCCCTCGCCAGCACCTGCCAGACGTGCGCGGTCGGACTACCGTGGGGACCGATGGCAGCGACCGGAGGGAGAGACGTGGCATCCGAAGCGATCGAGGACCTGCTCAAGGAAGGCCGGACGTTCCCACCGCCGGAGTCGTTCAAGCGCGATGCGCTGGTCACCGACGCCGAGATCTACGACGAAGCGGCCAAGGATCGTGAAGGCTTCTGGGCCAGGCAGGCGTTGGAGCTGGACTGGTTCGAGGAGTGGGACACGATCCTCGACTGGAGCGAAGCGCCGTACGCCAAGTGGTTCGTCGGCGGCAAGCTCAACGTCGCGTACAACTGCCTCGATCGGCACGTCGAGGCCGGCCACGGCACGCAGGTCGCCTTCCACTGGGAGGGCGAGCCGGGCGACACGCGGACGATCACCTACGCCGACCTCCTCGACGACGTGCAGCGGACCGCCAACGCCCTGAAGAGCCTGGGGGTGCAGAAGGGCGACCGGGTGGCGGTGTACCTGCCGATGATCCCCGAGCTGCCCACGATCATGCTGGCATGCGCACGGATCGGCGCGGTGCACTCGGTGGTGTTCGGCGGGTTCTCCGCCACCGCGCTGCGGGACAGGATCAACGACTCGGACTGCAAGGTCCTGGTCACCGCCGACGGCGGCTACCGGCGCGGCTCGGTCGCGCCGCTCAAGCCCGCCGCGGACGAGGCGCTCGAGCAGACCCCCTCGATCGAGCACGTGCTCGTCGTCAAGCGCGGCGAGAACGACGTCGAGATGGTCGACGGCCGTGACCACTGGTGGCACGAGGTGGTCGACAGCCAGGACGCGGACTGCCCGCCGGAGCACATGGACGCCGAGGACCTGCTCTACCTGCTCTACACCTCCGGGACGACGGGCAAGCCGAAGGGGATCATGCACACCACGGGTGGCTACCTCACCCAGGTGGCGTTCACCCACCGCTACGTGTTCGACCTCCACCCGGACACCGACGTGTACTGGTGCGCCGCCGACATCGGCTGGGTCACCGGGCACAGCTACATCGTGTACGGGCCGCTGGCCAACCGAGCGACGAGCGTGATGTACGAGGGCGTGCCCAACCACCCGGACGAGGCACGGTTCTGGTCGATCATCGAGAAGTACGAGGTCACCCAGCTCTACACCGCTCCCACGGCGATCCGCGCCTTCATGAAGTGGGGCGACGAGCATCCGGCCAAGCACGACCTGTCGAGCCTGAAGCTGCTCGGGACCGTGGGCGAGCCGATCAACCCCGAGGCCTGGATCTGGTACCACAAGCTGATCGGCGGGGAGCGCTGCCCGATCGTCGACACGTGGTGGCAGACCGAGACGGGCGGGATCATGATCAGCCCGCTGCCGGGCGCGACCACGACCAAGCCCGGCTCGGCGACCTTCCCGCTGCCCGGCATCTCCGCCACGATCCTCGACGACAAGGGCGAGGAGGTCGGCGTCCCGGGAGGTGGCTACCTCGTGCTCGACGCGCCGTGGCCCGCGATGCTGCGCGGCATCTGGGGCGACGACCAGCGCTACCGGGACACCTACTGGTCACGGTTCGAGGGCCGCTACTTCGCCGGTGACGGCGCCAAGCGCGACGAGGAGGGCTACTTCTGGCT
>CAYVJT010000474.1:0-1654 GCA_964451855.1 uncultured Actinomycetota bacterium | reverse complement strand
GACGAGGGGTTGCGGGAGGCGCTGTGCACCCTGGGCAACGGGGTCCTCGCGACCCGTGGGGCGGCGCCGGAGTGCCGCGCCGACGGCGTGCACTACCCGGGGAGCTACCGCGCCGGGGTGTTCAACCGCCTGGCCGACGAGGTGGAGGGTGTCGAGGTCAGCAACGAGTCGATGGTCAACGTGCCGAACTGGCTCGTGTTGCAGTTCCGGATCGACGACGGCCCCTGGATCACCCCGGACGAGACGGACCTGGCCGAGTACCGCCTCGAGCTCGATCTGCGTCGGGGCGTGCTCACGCGGCACCTGCGTGCCGAGGTGGCATCGGGGCAGCAGCTGTCGGTGACGCAGCGCCGGTTGGTCCACATCGTGGACCCGCAGCTCGCGGCCCTGGAGACCACCTTCGGGGCCCACGGGTTCTCCGGCCGGCTGACCGTCCGCTCCGCGATCGACAGCGCCGTGCGCAACAGCGGCGTCGAGCGCTACCGCGGCCTGGCTGACCGCCACCTCGACCTCGTCACCCGCGAGGAGGTCGATGCCCACACGGTGGGGGTGGTCGCGGAGACCACCCAGTCGCGTCTGCGTATCGCCGAGGTGGTGCGTACGCGGGTGGTCGGTCCGGACGCCCCGGATGACGATGCGCTCACCCGCCGGTGGTTCGACGAGGACGGGCTCGTCGGGCACGAGCTCGAGTTCGACATCGCCGACGGTGGGACGGTCACCGTCGAGAAGGTCGCGGCGATCGTCACCTGCGGGGATCCGGCCATCAGCGAGCCGTACAGCTCGGCCATCCGCAAGCTCGGGCAGGTTGCCGACTTCGACGTCCTGCTGCGCTCGCACGTCGCCAAGTGGGACCAGCTGTGGGACCGCTTCGAGATCCGGTTCGGGGAGCAGGAGGCGATCGAACGGATCCTCAACCTGCACACCTTCCACGCGCTACAGACCGTTTCCCACAACACGATCGACCGCGACGTCGGGGTGCCGGCACGCGGCCTGCACGGCGAGGCGTACCGGGGGCACATCTTCTGGGACGAGGTGTTCATCCTGCCGTACCTGAACATGCGCATGCCGGTACTGACCCGCTCGCTGCTGATGTACCGCTACCGCCGCCTCAACGAGGCGCGTGCTCGGGCACGCAGGGCGGGCCACGTCGGGGCGGTCTTCCCCTGGCAGAGCGGCTCCGACGGTCGCGAGGAGAGCCAGGAGATGCACCTCAACCCCGTCTCGGGGGAGTGGAAGCCGGACAACTCGCAGTTCCAGCGCCACATCAACCTCGCGATCGCCTACAACGTGTGGCAGTACGTGGAGACCACCGCCGACCTGGACTTCCTGCGCTACTACGGTCTGGAGCTGCTGGTCGAGATCGCCCGGTTCTTCTCGAGCATGGCGGTCTACGACCGGCTCGAGGACCGCTACCACATCCGCGGCGTGATGGGGCCCGACGAGTTCCACGACGGCTACCCCGACCGTGACCAACCGGGGCTGGACGACAACGCTTACACCAACGTGATGGTGGTCTGGATGCTCCAGCGCATCCCCGCGCTGATGCAGATGCTGCCGGAACACGCCCGCCACGACGCCTGTGACGAGCTCGACCTGACCCGTGCGGAGCTCGACCGGTGGGAGGACCTGACCCGGCGGCTGTACGTCCCCTTCC
>CAYVJT010000473.1:0-1655 GCA_964451855.1 uncultured Actinomycetota bacterium | reverse complement strand
GTTGCAGGGGTCGGAGGCGGCCTCGGAGCGGTGGGCTCCGGGGGAGACCCCGGAGGATCGGACATGAGCGGCCGGGATGCGGTCCGAGCTGGGCTGATCGCGCTGCTCGTGGTGAGCCTCATCCCGGCCTACGACCGGGTCTTCATGACCGGTGCGTGGCGGCTCCCCGCGCTGACGGCGGCACTCGCCGCGCTGGCGATCGTCGTGCTGGTCCGCGCCGTCGGAGGTGGTGCCATCGCCTCCTCGGTGTCGTCGTTGGTCGGGTTCGTCGTCCTGGTGCCGATGCTGACCGGGCTGGTCGAGCGGCCGACGTGGCCCGGTCGGGAGCTGTGGTCGCTCTTCTACGCGACCTTCTCCGAGGGGATCGTCGATCTGCAGGTCACCGCGGCACCGGCGCCGCTGCTCCCCGGCATCGCGCTGCTGCTGATCGCCGGCTTCTGGGTGATCACGCACGTCGCACACGAACTGCTCGTCCGGTGGGAGGGCCCAGGGGCGGCGCTGATCGTGATGGCGGTGCTGTGGGCAGCTCCCCTGGTCGTCCCGATCGACGTGCCGACCTTCCGGCTCCACACCGTGCCGTTCCTGATCGCTGCGGGGCTCGTGCTGCTGATCACGGCTGAGCGGTCACTGCCCCGTCCCCGACTGGCCACGGTCGGTGCGGTCATGGGTGCCTTCGCGATCGTCGTCGCGTCGGTGATGCCGGGGCTGCTCCCGGGGTTCGGGAGCGACGGGTGGTACGGCCTCGGCAGGGGTGGCGCGCAGCCGCGCGGCTACCAGCCGATCGTGGACATCAGCCAGCGCCTCCAACTCCCGGAGGAACGCGACGTGTTGCGGGTGCAGTCCTCGCAGCGCACCTACCTCCGGTTGGCCGGGCTCGACAGCTTCGACGGGTTCACGTGGCGGCTCGGTCCACCGAGCGAGGGCAGCTACCGACCGGACCCCTCGTCGCTGTACTCGGCTTCGGACCTGCTGCCGCCGGAGGTCCCCGCGAGCCGCACCGAGCCGGTGTTCACCGACATCGAGGTGCTCGACCTCGCCAACATCTACGTCCCGGTCCCCTACCAGCCGGTGCAGGTCCTCGGCCCGTTCCGCGACGACATGGTGTGGTCGACCGAGGGCGGGTTCCTCGCCACCTGGGACATCGACGACGGCCGGCTCGATGGCGAAGGCCCCCGTGTCGGCGTCACGCGAGGCGTGACCTATCGGGTCCAGGCCGAGCGTCCCGCCCCGACCCGCGACGACCTGCTGGGCATCGAGATCGACGACGCCACCCGCGAGGCATGGACCGAGCTGCCCCGGGAGTACACCGAGCTCGCCGAGCTCACGGAGGGGATCTACGAGGACGCGGGCGCCACCTCGATGATCGACCAGGCGCTGGCCCTGCAGGACTGGTTCACGGGTCCGGGGGGCGACTTCACCTACGACCTGGAGGTCCCTGCACTCCGGGGCGACGACGCCCTGGAGCGGTTCGTGATGGAGGACCGCGTCGGGTACTGCGAGTACTTCGCCGCAGCGATGGCCGTGATGCTGCGGGCGACCGACATCCCGGCACGGGTCGCGACGGGCTTCCTCCCGGGCGAGATCGTCAGCGAGGCGGACCCCGCCAACGGCCAGGAGCTGACCGAGTACAACGTCACGACAGGCGACGCGCACGC
>CAYVJT010000472.1:0-1679 GCA_964451855.1 uncultured Actinomycetota bacterium | reverse complement strand
ACGGGCGTGTTCTTCTGGTTTGGTGGGGTACCCAACCTCGTCGGCGTTGGTCAGTTGGGCTCTGCGGCACGGTTGGCCGCAGCGGAGAACGTGGTGGGTGCCACCTCGAGACGGGGGTCGGCGGCCAGCCGCTCCATCAACGGGTGGTCGCTGGCGACGAAGGTCCATTCGAAGCCGATGTCGGTGGCGACGAACCAGGCCCGGTCGACCGGCCACCAGACCCCCGCTGCCGGGCGATCGAACCCCGAGACCGCAACCGGGGTCAGCACGCCGGTCATCGGCCCACGAAGCAGGAAGTGGCCGCGGTTGTACGTGTCGAGGTGCGCCGCGCCAGGGAACCGCTGCACCGGCACATCACCGAAGCCTTCCCATACCGCGACGAACACCTCGTCGGGGGTCGTGGTCGCAGCAGCCAGTACCTCGACCAACGCCGTGGCGGTGGCCATGTCCGGCCCTCCGAGGTTCGCTTGCAGGCCGGCGTCTTCGGCGGCCCGGATCCTGTCCATCTCGCGGGAGCGGTCCAACGCGACCACGCTGTCGAACCCGAGCCGTCGCGCCGCTTCCCGCCAGCTGATCCGATCGGAGGCTGGCCCCCGCCAGGGGTGCAGGACCTGACCGACCGCCGGGAAGCTGGACGGGACGAACGAGCTCACCGGGAGCCCGTGCTGCCCCCATGGGTCGAGCTGCTCGAGCCACCAGGCTGCCTGCGTGGCGTCGGGCTCCGCGGAGAGCGGATGGTCCGGCGCGACGATCTCCAGATGCTTGCGCGGGACCGTCACCTCGCCGCCGCCCTCGGCGAGCCGGATCTTGACACCCCGGCCCGGTCGCGGCGGCCGTTGGCCCGCGACGTGGTACAGCGAACTGAACGAGGTGACGTGGTGGCGTCCCGCATCGACCACGACCGCCCGATCACCCGGACGCAGCCGCACCCCTTTGCGGACCGTCTCCGGGCCCGACCAGCGGACATCCGCCCCCGCCCAGAGGTCTCGCACCACCATCGCATCCCCCTTCGTCGGTCGCCAACCGTAGGCCGACCTCCCCGCCCCGCGCGACGTGCGACCTGCGGCATGAAGCTCTCCAGGGCCCATGGCCGGCCGGCCTGGTAGCGTCCTTCGAGGCAACGAGGGGGAACCGATGGAGGGGTCGCTGAACCTGCTCGGTGGGGTGCTGCCCCTCGTGCTCACGCTGGGACTCGTGCTTGCCGCGGTTGGGGCGCTCGTCACCGGGACCCGCGCTCGAGCCGGGGCCAGCCCCGAAGCGCCAGGCATCCCGGGGTGGCAGCTGACCCTGTTCGCCACGGTGATCGCGTTCCTGTTCATGCAGGCGGTCGGCTACGCACTCGCGTTCGTCCTCTGACAACAACGCCAGTCACGGATCACCACCAGCCCATCCGCAGGGCTTTCGACGCGGTAGTTGGCAGGTTCGCCTACCCCCATGCAACGGGCCTTCCGTTGTGGCTACGCCGTTGCCTGCGGGCGATAGGGCGGCGAGTCGAGGGATGGCATGCTTGTCTCGACTGCCGCCCACGGTCGCTTGACGGTCTTTACTTGACTGGCTTTACTGGTGGTGTTGGCAGCGGCAGTCAGATCCCCGCTCGGAGGGCAGGCCAATGGCGACTGCAACAAAGCCGAGGGACTACGCCCGCGATGCAGCGCAGGCGTACGAGCACGAGCTGCGCG
>CAYVJT010000471.1:0-1682 GCA_964451855.1 uncultured Actinomycetota bacterium | reverse complement strand
CGTCTTCGTCTTCGACGCCACCGTCGGCGTCCAACCACAGCACGTCGAGCTGTGGCAGGCCTGTGCGCGGCGTGGGCTCCCACGGGTGGCGTTGATCAACAAGCTCGATCTCGAACGGGCCCGGTACCAGGAGGTGGTCGACGACCTCGCGCTCCGCTACGGCACGCCCCTGGCCCCGGTCCACATGCCGCTGCACCAGGACGGCTCGTTCCAAGGGGTCATCGATCTGCTGCACGGGGTCGTGGTCGAGGAGCACGACGGTCAGCGCAGCGAATCACCCATCCCGGACGGCACACGCGAGCAGGTCGACCGCAACCGCCAGCGCCTCGTGGAAGCGATCGTGGAGACCGACGACGAGCTCCTCGAACGCTACCTCGACGGCGAACAGCCGAGCATCGACGACCTCGTCCAGCGGTTCGCCAGCGGCATCGCCAGCGGTGGCTTCTTCCCCGTGCTGTGTGGTTCGGCCGCCCACGACATCGGCATCCAGCTCTTCCTGCGCTTCCTCATCGAGGAGTGCCCGTCACCCGCCCGGTCGCCACACGCCCTGCCGCCCGACGGTCCCACCGTCGCGTACGTGGCCAAGACGTTCTCCGACCAGTACGTCGGACGCATCAACCTGCTCCGCATGCTGTCGGGTGAGCTCCACGTCGACGACGAGCTCCGGGTGCTGCGGACCAACGCGACGGAACGCTGCCGCCACCTGTTCACCCTCCGGGGAGCGGAGCACGTCCCCATGGACCGGGCCGTGGAGGGAGACCTCGTCGCCGTCGGCAAGCTCGACGACGTGCTCACCGGCGATCTGCTGTACGCCCAGCCGCTCGAGGTGCCGATCGACGTGCCGCAACCCCCGCAGGGCTTCCACCGCGTCGTGTTCGAGCCCGCCTCGGCCAGCGATGACGCCAAGCTCTCCCTCGCCCTGCAGCGCATCATGCAGGAGGACCCCTCGATCCGCAGCTCGTTCGACCCGGACTCGCAGGTGCGGGTGCTCAGCTTCCTGGGGCCCACGCATGTGGAGGTCACCACGGCGCGCCTCGCTCGCAGGTACGGCGTCACCGTCGAGGTGCATCCGGCACCGATCGCGTACCGGACCACGATCCGCCGCCCGGCATCCGGCACGGGACGGCACGTCAAGCAGAGCGGTGGCCACGGCCAGTATGGGATCGTCAGCCTGGAGGTCGAGCCGCTCGACCGCGGCGCCGGTTTCACGTTCGAGAACCGATCGGTCGGTGGGGTCGTCCCGGGCCAGTACGTCTCGTCGGTCGAGAAGGGTGTGCTCGAGGCGATGCGCCGGGGGCCGCTGGGAGACTTCCCGGTCGTCGACGTCGGTGTCCGGCTCGTCGACGGCAAGCACCACTCCGTCGACTCGTCAGATGCCGCCTTCCAGATGGCCGGCATCCTCGCGTTCCGGGCGGCGGTGGCCGAGGCCGAACCGGTCCTGCTCGAGCCGGTCGCCGCCCTGGAGGTCACGGTCCCGGACGGAGCCACCGGAGCGGTGCTGTCCGACCTGTCCGCCCGCCGCGGACGGATCGTCTCGACGAGCGCCACCGACGACGGTGCGAGCCACATCGAGGCACACGTGCCCGAAGCCGAGCTCGTGACCTTCGCGAGCGACCTGCGGGCCCTCACCGGTGGGCAGGGGACCGCGACGATCGCCTACGACCACCACACCGAGGTGCCTG
>CAYVJT010000470.1:0-1700 GCA_964451855.1 uncultured Actinomycetota bacterium | reverse complement strand
CGTCCTCGTCGAGCCACCCCATCGCCGCCATGAGCGCAGCCGGGCCCTGGGGCCGCTCGGTGCGGATCACCCGCCGATAGTCGTCCTCGAGCTCGTCGACGACCTCCAGGGCGTCCTGTGTCAGCTCCTCCCGCAGCCCACGCTGTGCGTGGGCGAAGCGGATGAAGCTGCGCAGCAGGTCCGGGGCGAGATCGAGGTACTCGGGCTCGGCGACCACCTTGCGGGGAAGCCAGTCCTCGAGCAGGATCGCGACCGCCTCCGGGCTCCAGGCCAGCGGGTCGCCGGTGCCGTAGTCGCAGCCGTACCACAGCAGCGTGTCCAGCAGGTCGCGCCCGTCGGGGTGGTCGTGCTCCCGCCCGTGGGTCGAGGCCAGGAATCGCTGGACGATCTCCTCGCGCTGGGGCTCGTCGATCTCCGGCCGGGCGCGTCCGCTGCCGCCCTCTGGTAGCGACCGCAGGACCCATTCGACCAGCGGACGGCACTCCGGCCAGGTGTCGGTCTCCATCGGCGGGTAGGTGATCCTGCCGGTCTCGATGGCCTCTGCGATCCGGGCCCGGATGTCGGCGGGGTCGATCTCGACCACGGTCAGGTCGGGATGGTCATCGTCGGCCAACTGTGTGATCGCCGCTTCGGACGGCCCCGGGTAGGCGAACCCGTCGGCGACCACGGTGCCCAGCTCGTGATCCACGGTGACCACGATGGTCAGGGGCTGTCCCCCTGCGGTCCGGACCCCGACGACCAGCAGGTCGACGTGTCCCAGGACGTGCGTCGCCGCTACGGTCCGGTCGACGGTCAACGGGGCCAGCCGGTCGAGCCCTGCCGGCAGCGGGCCGCCGCGTCGGTCGAGCTCGCGACGGATGTGCTGGTGGAGCAGGTCATCGGGCACCAGAAAGGCCAGCGCCGCGAGCAGTGCGGTCGTCTCTGGCCGTCGCACGTCGATGAACGAGTCGACGACCTCGGCCAGCGACGGGCCCTCCTCCTGCGCACCCCGCAACGGCAGGGCAGGGCCCGGCTCCAGCGCCGAGACGATCGAGCTCGCCAACATCACCAAGCCCAGCGGCTCTCCGGTCTCCAGCCGGACGTTGACCTCGTCGAGCAGGCCCGGCTCGTCGTCGGCCCCAGGCCGTTCCGACGCGTGCTCGACCCGATGTGGGCGTGCACCGTTGCGGGGTTGCCGACGTCTGGCCACGCCGCGCTCCTCCTCGCCGTCTCCCTGATCTTCCTCCGCCGGCACCGAAGGTAGTGGGCGCCCCCCTGGAAGCCGAGGTGGGGCTGGCGGTCACCCCCGGGCCGTACATCCGTCATCAGGCGGCAAGCGGCCGGTCAGCGGATACCGGAGTAGCGGAAGAACGTGGCTGTGAGCGGATCGGCGAGATGCTCGCGGCGCGAGAGCTCCCGATCCAACGGCCGCAGCCGGAGCAGGTCGCGGACCACCTTGGCCTTGTTCGCCAGTGTCTGCTGGGGCACGTCGACGGCCGCTGCGAGCGCGTCCCCGGTCATGTGCGGCGTGCTACGCGGATCGAACAGGAAGTTGATCTGCCCCAGCACGTAGAGGACGGTCCCGGCCCAGATCCGCTCGTCGCCGCGCACCAGCGGCGAGGGACGCTTGCGCGCCAACCGGCCCAGCAACGTACGTGCGAGATCCCGGTACTCCTCGTCGAGGTGATCGCGGCTGACACGATCCGTGACCTCCAGCATCG
>CAYVJT010000469.1:0-1703 GCA_964451855.1 uncultured Actinomycetota bacterium | reverse complement strand
GCCACACGTGCGGGTCGCTCGGTGACCTGCCTCGCACCGGTGCGCGACCGGTGCGCCGCCCTGCGAACGATGACGGGCGAAGTCAGGACCTAGGTCCCAGCGCAGATCGCCGATCCCGCGACCTATCGTCACACCGCCTCGCTAGGGTCGTGTAGACCGTGAGCTTGCGGCCAGGTGGGCGGCGCGAGGGAGCCGAACGGGGTGGTCGATGGCGCTCTACAGACGACTGGATCGCTGTAACGGCCATGCGTACCGAGGTGTGGACCGCCGACGTGTCGGACCACGCGGGCCCACGCCGGACCGGACCTGGATCATCGCAGGTGTCGCCCTCGGGGTCCTGCTGGTCGCGCTGCACGGGGTCGCGGTCATCAGCGATCCCGAGCACCTGCGCGTCGGGGTCCGCTCGGCCGGTTTGGTGCTGGGCGTCGTGGCCGCGGTCGCGAGCCTGCTGTTCTGGCGCACCACCGGTCACGCTGCCGGCGTGTCCATCTCCACCGCCGGCTGGCTGCTCACGCTCGGTTTCCTCATCGAGATCCTCCGTCCGCCTGACATGGTCGTCGTGGCCGCTGCCTCCATGCTGCTCGCGGCGATCTGGGTCGGCCGCGCGATCACCGGCCCCGAGGTGGACACCGCGGTCGCGCCGTGCAGGCAGGCGCTCACCGCCGTCGTCAGCGTGGCGCTGCTCTGGGGTTTCGGCAGCGCTGTCACGGCACTCCTGGGCCCGTCGTCGCGCACCGTGATCCTGGGCGCCCACCTCGTCGTGGCCGTCGCCTGGGCCGTGGTCGCCGTGATCGGGTTCGTGCGGGCCGTGCGCGGCACCTGCGTGGTGCGAGCCTGGGCCGCGTGGATGGCGTTGGCGTCGGCGCTCTCCGTCACCACCTACGGGCTCGGCCACGTGCTCGACCCGGACCTGCTCGTGGTCGGTTCGACCCTGCGGCTGTGCGCGCTGTTGATCGCCTCGATCGGTGCGGCGGTCGGGATCCACCTCGCCGCCTCGGCACGACGCGACCAGCTCTACGATCAGGTAGCGAACCACCTCGTCGAAGACGCGCAGCGCGACGCATCAGACCGCGAACGGGACCACGAGATCCGCAACGCCCTGCTGGCGATCGAGGGTGCGACCCGGACCCTGGACCGCACCCGTCAGCGCCTGGACGCAGAGCAGCGGGCGCAGCTCGACGAGACCATCCGGACCGGGACGCGCCACCTCCGCCTGCTGGTGACCGATGGCTGCACGGAAGAGCGTCCCCTCCAGGACGTCGTCCGAGAGAGCGTCGACTTCGCACGTCTGCGCGGCCTCGACGTCGACCTCTACCTCGGTTCGCAGGCGGACTGCGGGTCGGACGCGCCCGTCGAGGATCGCCTGCTGCGGCAGGTGCTCGACAACCTGCTCATCAACGTCGAGGTACACGGTGCGCAGGGAGGACGGGCTCGCGCATGGGTGGAGGCCGAGGTCGATCGGGGGGTGGCGGACGATGGCGCCTCCCTGGGACGCATCCGTGTCCGCGACGACGGACCCGGCATCCCCGAGGAGGAGCACGAACACGTCTTCGCGCGGGGCTATCGCCTCGATGACGGACGGACCGGGGACGGGATCGGGCTGCACGTGGCGCGCCGGCTGGTGCGGGCACGTGGCGGGGACCTGGTGATCCTGCCGTCCGCATCGGGCGCGTCCTTCGAGGTCCGACTGCCCCTCGGATCCG
>CAYVJT010000468.1:0-1703 GCA_964451855.1 uncultured Actinomycetota bacterium | reverse complement strand
CGGCCGATGACCAGCAGGTCGGCGCCCGCATCCATCGCCTCGGCCGGGCTCGCCGCACGTGCGTGGTCGTCGTCGCCGCCCCCGACCGGACGCACCCCCGGCGTCACGAGCAGCACGTCCGGTCCCACCTCCGCGCGGACCGCCGCGACGTCCCGCGGTGCGCACACCAGGCCGGGTGCGCCGGCGTCGACGGCCAGGCGTGCCAGGCGCGGGACCTGCGTCGCCGCCGGGTCGCTGCCCACCGTCGCCAGCTCCTCGTCCGAGGTCGAGGTCAACACCGTCACCCCCAGGATCCGGCCTGCGACACCGAGGCCGCGGATCGCCGCCTCGACCATCGCCGCTCCCCCCGCCGCGTGGACGGTGAGCAGCCCGATCCCGAGCTCTGCGAGCCTCTCCGCGGCACGCTCCACCGTGGTGGGGATGTCATGGAGCTTGACGTCGAGGAAGATGGGGCCGTAGGGCCGGATCGCGGTGACCGCCTCGGGACCGTGCGCGGCGAACAGCTCCAGCCCGACCTTGAACCAGCCGACGTGGCCGTGCAGCTCCTGTGCCAGCGCCACCGCAGCGTCGAGGCGAGGGACGTCGAGCGCAACGACGATCGGGTTGCCCGTGTGGTCACCTCCGCCCCGCGGGCCCGTGCCGACGTCCTCCGGTGTGTCCTGGCTCAGACCCATGGTTCCACCGTTCCGATCAGTTCCCGGACGCTGCCGAACCCGCGTGCCGACAGCCAGGTCCGTAGCTCGGCGATGAGCCGCTGTCCGACGAACGGGTCGACGAAGGTGGCCGTGCCCACCGACACGGCGGACGCGCCGGCGCGCAGGAACTGGACCACGTCACCGACGTCGCGCACGCCACCGCAGCCGAGGATCGGTACATCGGGCAACGCCTGGTGGACCTGGTGGACGTTGCGGACGGCGATCGGGCGGATCGCCGGACCGGAGAGACCGCCGTAGGTGTTGTAGAGCCCCGGTCGGCCAGACTCGGGATCGATGTGCATCCCGAGCACCGTGTTGATGAGGGTCAGCCCGTGGGCTCCCGCGTCCATGACGGCCCGGGCCACCTCGACGACGTCGGTGACGTCGGAGGTGAGCTTCGCGATCACGGGCACGTCCACCTCCCGCTTCACCGCGGTGATCACCTCGGCGCTTGCGATTGGCGAGCAGGCGAACACCAGCCCCCGGTGGTCCACGTTGGGACAGGAGAGGTTGACCTCGACCGCGACGATGCTTGCACGGTGCCGGAGGCGTCGGGCGACCTGACGGAACTCGTCGACGCTGCTGCCGGCGATCGAGGCGACCACCCGCGCGCCCTTGCCCTGCAGCCAGGGCAGGTCGTTGGCGAGCCAACCGTCGATCCCCGGGTTCTGCAGGCCGATCGCGTTGAGCATCCCGGACGGGGTCTCGGCCATCCGCGGGGTCGGCAGCCCCTCGCGAGGTTCGAGGGTCACCGACTTCACGACGATCGCCCCAAGCTCCTCGACGTCGTAGAACCGGTCGATCTCCGGCCCGGACGCGAAGCAGCCCGAGGCGGTGAGGATCGGGTTCGGGAGCTCGACACCGGCGAGTTCCGTGGTGAGGTCGACCGCGGCAGCGGCCTCGTCCTCCGCCCCACGGCGGGTGACCTGCCCGGCCTCGATCCGCCGCACATCCGTCATCCTGCCACCTCCGGACCCACTCCCTGAGCCCACCGCTCCGAGGCCGGCT
>CAYVJT010000467.1:0-1704 GCA_964451855.1 uncultured Actinomycetota bacterium | reverse complement strand
CGCTTGCGCCACACCAGCCGCGTCGCCCGACCGAACGCCGGCAGGTCCACAAGCGTCACCTTGTCACGATCCTTGACCCTCGCCGAGCCGCCGCACGACGGGCAGACCTCCGGCTGGTCGAGTCGCGTCTCGATGTGCACAGCCAGCGGTCGCAACGGCAGCAGGTCGACCACGCCGAGCACGGTCACCGTCGGGAGTCCTACCAGCAGCTCGCACATGCGCATACCATCGGTTTCCACAGGGGTCCTGTCGAGGAGTGGACGTAGAACACCCACATCCTCACAGGGCCCCTGCCCCCTTCCTACGACCCTCCACCCCGCTCAATTCCGAAGCGCCGGGAATGGTCGATGCGGTCGAATGCGCTGGCCAGATCTGCGTCCAGGATCCATAGCCGCCGAGGGTTGTTCCCCTTCAACGTCCCATAGATCGCTTGGATCGCGTCCTGGCAGCCACGGCCTGGCCGGAACCCGTAGGATCTCGGCTCGAACCGTGCTTCCCACTCGGGCTCCAGCGCGTTGACGACACATGCTTGCAGCACGCGGTCTATAATCACGGGAATGCCGAGCGGCCGCTGCTTGCCGCCTGCCTTAGGTATGTACACCCGCTTGACCGGCATCGCCTGCCAAGAACGCGACTGGTGATGCACCCACGCGACCAGCTGCGCCTTGTCCGAGGCAGTCAGAACGACCTGCCCATCGATGCCCGCCGTCAAGCGGCCAGCGTGTCGCTCCGTCACCCGCCGCACGCTCAACAGCGTGTTCGCACGGGAACGAAGCATCAACTTCTGCAGATTGCGGACACGCTTGATGTCCCCTGTCTGCGATGCCGTGAAGATCCTCTGACGCAGCCGCCGTACGTCGCCCTCGACCGCACGCCAATCGATCGCATGCCAGTCAGAGGCGTTGTCCTCAGGTCCGTTCACCCCCGCAGCATCGGGCCTCCCGGAGGATGCCGATGTCGCGGTGGTGTCCAACTTGTCCCTCGGTTTCAGCGTCGCCATCATTCTCTCTTCACAAGCTCACCTGACTCCTGTCAGCTCCCTTTCGGGCCGGGCATGAAGCCCGTATCCGGCCAGTTATCCGACGATCGCGCCGTTGGAGACGACGCGAGCCGATCCTCGGTTTCCTGTCACCTTTCGGTGTACCGGCATTCGCTTCTGGGTCATCCTGTTCCCGCTGCGGAGTTGGGCCTTCCTTGCGGTCGGCTTACCGGCCACGCGTTGGCATGCCCGGACCCAACGGGGTTTCCACGTTCCGCACACACGAGATACGACCGGGTTGGGCGCCCCCTGTACCCCGGCAACAGCGGTGTTCCTACAGCCAAGACACCGTCCCTTGACTGCCGCTCGCTGCCTTCCAACAGCATGGTTGCTGCCACCCCACTACAGCATCCGATCCGCGGGGCTCGCCTTAACGAGGCATCATCAGGGGTTCACTTGCGTTCGCCCGCCCGGTCTTCCCCTCACCTGTGACCCCCAGGATGGATGGGGGTCCTTGGGCTTGAAACCTGAGCTTCGCACCCCGCCGTTACCGGCGACGCACGTCAGGACGGGGACAGACCACGGAACACTGGTCCGGAGCTACACTTTCGACATCGCGTCGACCTCCAATCTGTGTGTATTCACTCGTAGTGTGCGACTTCGTGTCGCACCGGTGGTAGGCGTCGTGGGCACGCCGGCCTTCAGGGTCGATCACGCCGATGATG
>CAYVJT010000466.1:0-1707 GCA_964451855.1 uncultured Actinomycetota bacterium | reverse complement strand
GGATGGGCACGGACTCGACGTTGTCTACCAGGCGGGAGGACCGCGCGCGGTCAGTTGACCTGCTCTAGCATCCGCGCGGACGTCATCTCAGGCTTCACCACAAGGACGACCGATGGCACCTGGGGTTCGACGGATCGACGAGGTCCAGCTCGCAGATGGCTGGGGGCATCTCGAGCGTGACCGCGACCTACCCGCGTGGCTCGCACGCGCGACGCTCCGGGCGTTCCTGGCCAGCATCGACCGACACAGGCATGCCGTGCTGCTCCCCTCGGGTCGACGGGTGGGTGCCCCCGCCGGTCCGTGCATCCGGATCGTGGGCGCGGCCGACCTCGCAGCGCGGCTGTTCTCGCAAGGCTCGCTCGGCTTCGGCGAAGCCTTCATCGTCGGCTCATGGCGTGGTCACCCAGCCGACGGATCCGACGACTCCGGTGACGACCCGCGCGACGTTCGCGACGAGCTGGACACCGTGGCGGATTGGCTGACCATCTACGCCGAACGGATCGACCGGTTCGAACGCTCGCTCGCACGCTTGGCCCGGCCCGCGTGGAACTGGCGGCTCCCCCGAGCGCGTGGCAACGACCTGCAAGGCGCCAAGGCGAACGTCTCCGCCCACTACGACCTGCCCGTGGAGTTCTTCCGGCTGTTCCTCGACGACACGCTGACCTACTCGTGCGGACTGTTCACCGGCGCCTCCAGCCTTCGTGACGCCCAGGTCGCCAAGGTCGAGCGGCTCCTCGATCTGGCCGACGTCCAGCGCGGCAAGACACTGCTCGATGTCGGCTGCGGCTGGGGGTTCCTGGCGGCCCACGCCGCACGATCCAGGGACGTCGAGGTGGTGGGGATCACGCTCTCCGAGTCACAGGCACACCAGGCACGTGAGCTGGCCCGCGAGTTCGGGGTCGCCGACCGCGTCCGCATCGAGGTGAGCGATTACCGCCAGCACCGCGGCGAGTACGACGCGATCGTGTCGGTCGAGATGCTGGAAGCGGTCGGTTCGGACCACTGGGCCGACTACGCAGCGAGCATGGACCGTCTGTGCGCTCCGGATGGTCGCATCGCACTGCAGGCGATCACCTATCCGCATCAGCGGATGCTGCGGTCCAAGCGCAGCTACTCGTGGGTGGACCGCTACATCTTCCCGGGCGGCGAGCTGATCAGCCTGACCGAACTCGACCGCCTGTTCTGCAGGCAGGCGACCGGCAGCTTCGAGATCCAAGACATCAGCAGGCTGTCCAGCTCGTACGCGGTGACCCTGCGCCAGTGGCGGCACCGGTTCAGCCAGGCGCTCGAGGAGGTCCGGGACCTGGGGTTCGACGACAACTTCATCCGCGTCTGGCTCCTCTACCTCGCCTACTTCGAGGCCGGGTTCCGAGCGCGCTACCTCGACGTGTGGCAGGTCGGTCTCGGCCGTCCGAGCCAGTTCGCATCACAACGCCCGAGCCGTCGCCTGGCGATCGCGTAGCCCGGGGCCACCGTGGGACGCAAGGAGCCATCATGGACGCGGCCGGCAACCAGCGGTCGCAGGTGACCGTGGACGAACTCGCCACGGTGCGGCTGTTCCGCGGGCTCAGCGCGGAGCAGCGGCAGCGCGTGGTCAGCGATGCCGAGATCGTCGACGTCGCGCCCGGCGAGGCCATCGTCGAGGAAGGAGCGCCGGACACCGACCTGTACGTGCTGCTGTCGGGGACCGCCAGCGTGAGCGTGCGG
>CAYVJT010000465.1:0-1707 GCA_964451855.1 uncultured Actinomycetota bacterium | reverse complement strand
CGACATCTAACCGCGCTCGCACCACGAGCGACATCTCACCGCGCTCGCACCACGCGAGCGGGGCGGCCGGGGGGCTGCCCCGCTCGCGTGTGTCATGTCCAACGACGGTTCCGTGGAACGATCCGGCTCCTCGCTGGCCACTTCGTCACACGCAGCGGCAGTCACAGCCCCTCGTCACGTGTTGTGCGTGGAAGTGGCCGACCGCTGCCGAGTAGGGTTGCGAGGCCGCCACCGTCGCACCGGTCCACTCACGAGGAGCGTGGCCTTGGGAAGCTCACCGCAGAACGGCAAGGACGTCGTCGACCTGATCGGGTCGGAGGGCTACGAGTTCGTCGACCTGCGGTTCGTCGACCTGCCAGGCCTCGTCCAGCACTTCTCGGTGCCGGTCTCCTCGATCAGCGAGGACGTGTTCACCGACGGGTTGTTCTTCGACGGCAGCTCGGTGCGTGGCTTCCAGGGCATCCAGGAGTCCGACATGCTCCTGATCCCGGACGTCAGTACGGCCCAGGAGGATCGCTTCCGTGACCGCAAGACGTTGATGGTCTACTGCAACGTCCACGACGGCATCACCGGTGAGTCCTACTCCCGCGACCCGCGCAACATCGTCCGGAAGGCGGAGGCACACCTCGAGGGCACCGGCATCGCCGACACCGTGTTCATGGGACCCGAAGCCGAGTTCTTCATCTTCGACTCGATCCGGTTCCAGGTCGCTCCCCACGAGTCCTTCTACGCGATCGACTCCGAGGAAGGGCCGTGGAACACCGGCCGCGAGGAGGAGGGCGGCAACCTCGGCTACAAGCCCCGCACCAAGCAGGGCTACTTCCCCACCCCGCCGATGGACCACCAGCAGGACCTGCGCGCGGAGATGAGCCACCAGCTCGAACGGGCCGGGATCCAGGTCGAGCTCCAGCACCACGAGGTCGGAGCCGGCGGTCAGGCGGAGATCAACATCCGCTTCGATTCGATGGCCGCGATCGCGGACAAGCTGATGACCTTCAAGTACATCGTGAAGAACACGGCGTGGCGTGCCGGCAAGACGGTGACCTTCATGCCCAAGCCGATCTTCGGGGACAACGGTTCGGGGATGCACACCCACCAGTCGCTCTGGAAGGACGGCGAGCCGCTCTTCTACGACGAGTCCGGCTACGGCCAGCTCTCCGAGTTGGCGAGGTACTACATCGGTGGTCTGCTCCACCACGCGCCGTCGGTGCTCGCGTTCACCAACCCGACGACCAACAGCTACCGCCGTCTGGTGCCCGGCTACGAGGCGCCGGTCAACCTCGTGTACTCGGCCCGTAACCGCTCCGCCGCGGTTCGGATCCCCGTGGCCGGCGACGCCCCCGCAGCCAAGCGGATCGAGTTCCGCGTCCCGGACCCGTCCTGCAACCCCTACCTCGCCTTCTCCGCGATGCTGATGGCCGGCCTCGACGGGATCCGCAACCGCATCGAGCCGCCGGACCCGGTCGACAAGGACATCTACGACCTGCCCCCGGAGGAGCTCAAGGGCCTGCCGTCGGTGCCACGCAGCCTCGAGGAGGCGCTCTACGGCCTCGAGGAGGACCACGACTTCCTGCTCGAGGGGGACGTGTTCACCGAGGACCTGCTCGAGAAGTGGATCACCTACAAGATGGACGAGGAGGTCGCCCAGGTCGGCCTTCGCCCCCACCCCCACGAGTTCCAGCTGTACTACGACATCTAACCGCGCTC
>CAYVJT010000464.1:0-1708 GCA_964451855.1 uncultured Actinomycetota bacterium | reverse complement strand
ACCAGCAGGAAGGGCACGACCACCGGACCGGGGTGCTGCTCGTACCGCCATCCGAGCGGGCCGGCCGTCTCGAGGAGGTCCTCGGCGGACCCCAGCCGGTCGTCGAGCAGCAGGACCGCCGACGCGAGGTCGGGAAGTGGCTCTGGCCGGGTCGCCTCCAACGCGTCGAGGCTCGGTTCACCACCGACCCAGGCGACCTCCTCCGCGGCGGCGATCACGGCCGCAGCCCGCGTCTCGGCCGGCTCGTCCTCCCACACCGCCCGCAGGTAGCGGTGCTTGGCCTCGGCGAGGTCGCTGTCGACGAGCTCGTCGGGGAGCCCAGCCCCGGGGAAGCCACCCTCGTCGTGCTCGTCACCCAGCACGACGAGCAGCCGCTGGTAGGCCTGCCTCGCCGTCGCGACATCGTCAGCGAGGAACACCGAACCCGCTCGATCACCGTGAACTGAACATTCGTGGCCGTATCATGCTTGTCTGTACGTCTATCTTGTGGCCACGACCCGAGCGGACCGGCTGGCGATCCGCGCTCTGCGGTGATCGCAGAGCGCGGTGAACACCCCTCTGGGCCCAACGATCCGTGCTCCGTCAGAGGCGTTGCACATCCACAGCAACGTCGAGGTAGGTGGCGAGTTGCCGCACCTCCCCCGGGTCCGAGGTGAGCACCTCGACGACATCGGCGGGTGGCAGCCGCTCCGCCGCGACGGCGACCGCGGCATCCACGAGCGAAGCCGACGGGACCGCCCGCCGCAGTTCGACGTCGCGATCCGCGCCAGCACGATCGAGCGGGTCATCGATCGGCACGAGCCGGTTCGCGTTGGCCGCCGCTGGGTCGATGCGCCGCCACCAGGCTTCGCATCGCACCGCTGTCGGGACGGCGCAACGACCGTTGGCGGCCATGACCGCGGCGATCACCTCGCGACGCTTCGCATCGTGGGGCGCGTCCGACAACAGGGCCGAGGCGGCCTCGTTGTCGAGGACGAGGTGGCGAACCGGAACAGCCATCAGCGCCCCATCAGCGTGGCTGCGCGGACGGGCCAGCCCCCGGAGCGGACCTCGCAGTCGCAGCCGACCCGGCACCCTCGGTCGAGACCTCAGGACCGGTCGAGCTCCCGCCTCCGGCGGCGTCCTCGGCGAGGAGCTCGAGGTGCTCCAGCACACGGTCCACCGTCGCGTCGACATCGCCCGAGACGGCCCAGTCCGGGTGACGACGTGCCAACCATGCGGCCACGCGGTCGGCGGTCTCCGGATCGTGGGCGGCAGGATGGTCCGTACCAGCTACGCGGCGGCGCACCACGGCGCTGAGCGGTGGCTGATCGTCGGGGAAGTCGGCGAGGTGCCCCGCGAGGGCCTGTTGCCGAGCGAACGCTCGGAGCCGGTCGAGGAGCGCCTCGGTCGTGGCCGCCGTGAAGGATCGCGCCATGCCGAGCTCGGTCGCGAGCGTGGTCGCGCGGTGCACCGACTCCGGCAACCGCAGCGACGTGGCCTTGGTCCCCACGTCGTCATGTCCTGCGAGGTAGAGCGCCTCGAACAGCTCATCCAAGGTGGCCACCGAGTCCCCCCTTCACGGCCGGCTCCTCACGGCCGGCTCCGCACGGCTGGCGACGTGCTGCCGTGCGGTACATAGCGTACCGCCCCGCTTCCAAGGGACTCCCAACGTAGCCAGCAGGCGCAGAGGTGGGCCGGGAACCCGCCACCTGTGGACGAACCGGCG
>CAYVJT010000463.1:0-1717 GCA_964451855.1 uncultured Actinomycetota bacterium | reverse complement strand
GCCCACCCCGACGACGTCGAGTACGGGATGGGCGGCACCCTGGTCCGCCACCACCGCGCTGGCCACCGCATCGGGGTGGTCGACCTGACCCGCGGCGAGCTCGGCAGCAAGGGCACCCCCGAGCTGCGCGCCGACGAGGCCCGCCAGGCCGCGCAGGTCTACGGTGCGAGCTTCCGCAGCTGCCTCGACCTGGGCGACAACGAGGTGGCCCACGACCCGCCGAGCGTGCACCGGCTGGCCACCGTGATCCGCACCGCCCGGCCACGCGTCGTCGTCACCCACCAGCCCGAGGACCGGCACCCCGACCATCGCGCCGCCAACGAACTGGTGCGCCGGGCGGTGTTCGCCGCGGCGTTGACCACGCTCGACCTCGGCGTCGAGCACCACGTCACCGCCGGCCTGCTGGGCTTCCCGACCGACCGGGTGATCGACGGGGACGTGTACGTGGACGTGACCGACGCGTGGGACGCGCGGCTGGAGGCGATGCGCCACTTCGCCAGCCAGTTCACCACGCCGACCCGCGACATCGACCGCACCCTGTACGGCATCGACGACTACCTCGAGGTGGTGACCACCCGCGCCAGGGCGCACGGCCAACGCATCGGCGTCGCCTACGCCGAGGCGTTCGTCACCGAGCAGGGCGTGCCGGCCGACGACCTCGTGACGCTGTTCTCGTGACGCTGTTCGCTGCGCGGTAGGGCCGGGGAGGTCCGGCTCGGAGCCTCAGGCGAGGGTGCTCGCCACGACCCGGACCGTCCGGATCCGTTCGGCGTCGTCGCGGGTGTCCTGCCAGGCGACGACGAGGTGGTCGTCGACGAGCGTCGCGGTCGGCGCACGGGCGTGCGCTCCGTCGGGTGCGTCGTCGACCCGCACGGGTGGACGCGCGTCCCCACGGTCGGGGATCCGCGTGATGGCGACCGCGCTGGTACCGGCGCGGTCGTCCTCGAAGACCAGGCACGTCTCGGTCGGGCCGGTCGGCACGAGGGTCGCGTGACGCTGGGTCACGCCGACCGGCCGGTCGGGGTCGACGAGCCCCGGCTCGGACCAGGTGGCACCGCTGTCCTGGGAGACGCGTCCCACCAGCGCCGCGCCACCTGTGGTGTCCCACCGTTCCCACACCAGCCACAGGGTCGCTCCGGCGGCGGCCAGCACGGGTCGCGCGACCCGTTGCGCAGGATCCGGGTCCCCGGCGAGACGCTGCGCCGGTGACAGCCCTCTCCCGGTCAGGCGGGCGAGGTGGATCGCAGGGGCACCGTGTTCGTCGCGCTCCTGCCACGCCACGAGCACGGCCCCGTCGGCCACCGCGACGGCCGGGGTGGTCTGACCCCGGCTCTCCTCGGCGCTGCGCGGCGCGAGCGGGTCCGGCTGTCCCTCCGTGGTGCGGCCATCGATCCGCGCGCTGGCGCCCCAGGTCGCTCCACCATCGCCGGACCACGCGTACCGCACCTGGGGGAACACCCACGGCCAGCGCACATCGCTCCACACCGCCAGCAGTTCGTCGTCGATGCGGTCGAGCACCGGCGCGTCGTGGAGCCGCTCGCGCAGCACGCCGGCATCGTCGTGCGCATCGTCGACGCGGACCGGCACCTTCCAGTCGTCCTCGTGACGTGACGCGAACAGCTCCCAGTTGTCGTTCGGGAAGCCGAGGAAGACACAGCTCGGCCGGCCGTCGTGCACCGTGAGCCGAGGCCGCCAACGGCGATCGGACACCGTCGGC
>CAYVJT010000462.1:0-1722 GCA_964451855.1 uncultured Actinomycetota bacterium | reverse complement strand
TCGACCGCGGCACGGGCCCTCGGTGCGAGCGGGATGGTGGCGTCCTTGTCGCCTTATCTGCGCAGGGGCCGGTGTCAACCCCCGCCCGTTTGTCTTCTTGTGGTCGTTGTTCTGGCCTGGTGTGGGCAGCATCGATCGATGCCGGGTCAGGGTGGAGCGCCCCGTGGGACGAACGACCTTGACGTCGGCGAGGTCGATGCGATCGTTGCCGGCGCAGAAGACGACACGGCGCTCAGTGGTCAGCTCATCGGTCACTCCTGTGGTTTGAGGGGCGTGAGGTCGGAGGGGAGATCGTGCCGGCAGAGGCGCCCAGCCTTATCTCGGTGCTCGGACCCGCGGGGTCCGGTCGACAAGATGGCGGATCGGGGCTGTGCCCTCGCGGTGTGCGGCCGCTCTGTCTTTGCGGGTCGTCCACGACCGCTGGCCGTGGCGACAGGCGGCTGGCGGGAGCTGGCCGCAACATCTGTGGTGGATGGGGGCGCGTACGGCACGAGGCCTCCAGGTTCACGCCGCGGTGGGCAACAGGCTGCTCGCTGCCAGCTCGGGGAGCTGCTCAGCGTCGACGGGTGCGAGCGCGTCGTCACCGAGCTCGGTCAGGGTGAACCGGATGCGGCGGGCCAGCTTGCGGGCGACCGACAACGCGGGCCGTTTGCCGCCCGTGCGCTGCTTGACCTGGTGGTAGTAGTCGTGGTCGGGCGAGCCGGCCCGTGGCGCGCCGGCCATGGCGGCCTCGAACAGCGCCCAACGCAACGCCGGAGGGCCCTGCTTGGCCAGATGTCCCGGCGAGCGTCTGCCGTCCGAGGAGTGGACGGTGACGTCCAGGCCGGTGTAGCGCACGATCGCGTCGCCGTTGCGGAATCGGCGTGCATCACCGAGCTCGGCCAGGATCGTCGGCGCGGTGATCGGCCCGATGCCGTAGTGGTTGGCGATTAGGGCGCGGCAGCCGGCCTGGCGGCGCGCGAAGGTCTTCAGCCAAGCGTCGAGCGGATCGATGGTGGCCTGCAGCTGGTCGATCTGGGTCAGCGCGACCGCGATCGCGTGCCGCGAGGCTGCCGGCAGCTCGACTGTCTCGAGCCAACCGCGGGTAGCCACGGTCAGCAGCCCACCGTCAGGTCTGGGAAGCCCGTGGTGATACAGGATCGCATGGATACGCTGGTGCCAGCCGCTGCGCTGCTCAGCCAGAGTGTGACGCAGCCGCGTGATCTCCCGCAGATCCAGCAGATGGGCCGGGGGGATCCACGACTCGGGTAGCCGGCCCTGCTCGAGCAGCTCCCGCAGATGCCTTGAGTCGGTCTTGTCGGTCTTGGCGCGCCGCTTCCTTCCGCGCGCCGCCGCGGTGTCGGCCGGTTCGGCCAGATGCGGCTCGAACCCCGCCCGCGCCAACTCCTCGACGATGAACCGCCACCCGGTCGTGGCCTCGACCGCGAACGCGCCCTTGCGCGCCGGCAGCTGCTCCAGCCAAGAACGGAACACCTGCCGGGTCGCCGGCTCGATCCGACCCCGCCGAGCCTCGCCCGTCTCGTGATCGACCCAGTCGAACGTGATCTGTGCCCGGTGTACATCCAGGCCGCCTACAATGAACATGCGGGACCTCCTCGATCGTCGGTCCTTGGACCTCTAGCACGTCTGACACGTGCCTACGGCGGGGAGGTCCCTGCGCATACCATCTTTGCCGTGGCAGTCACGGTGTGGTGCCAGCGTTCCTCGGCGAGATCGTCGATG
>CAYVJT010000461.1:0-1729 GCA_964451855.1 uncultured Actinomycetota bacterium | reverse complement strand
TCGTGGGTATCGAACTGCTCATGGACGACGACAGTCAGGTACCGCCCGAGGAACCTCTGGGTCCGAGGCAGAGGGCGAGGTTGCTTTCTTCGACGTGAGCGGATTCGACGTCAGGATCGAACCTGTGGTCGGGATCCGGGCCTACCTCGTCGTCCACGACGTCCCGACCCCCTGGTGATGATCAGCGTGGAGCAGCGCTTCTTCAACCAGGCCGGCCACGAGCAACTCGGCCTACGCACCGTGACGGAGCTCCTGGTCCCCGTCGGTGGCCAGTACCACGTCCCGTCGGCGGGACCGGGCTACACCGACATCCGTTGTGAGGATGTGGGAGCAACATCGGAGGTGCTCATCAACGAGGGGCACGGCGACTTCGAGGCCGGCGAGAGCTCAGGCGTTCACCTGGCCTGCTACCAACAGACCCCTGGGACACCGGGCGGGCCCTCCACCGGGCCACCCGGGATTGTCGAACCGAAGGTGCTGCCGGTCGCTCGGTCCGACCTCAACGCCAGCGACGAGCCGGCAACCTTCGATGCCGTTCCCGCACGGGCAGAGCCCGGGCTTGTGAGTGTTCCTTCGACCGAGGGTGGACGCCTCCACGATCGGCACGGTGATCCGTCGTACGCGAGGGAACGGACTGCGACGAACTCTGGCCTCCGGAGAGAACGTACGAGGACATCGACGATGGCTGAGGGGACCGCAGCACGCTCGTCGATCCATCTTCGATCGGGGGATCATCATGTGGACGTCCACCAGGCCGGAACTCGATGCGGTCCCGTGCTGCGAGGCGTGCAAGCAGGTGCAGGACGTGTTGCGAGGGATGGAGTTCCAGAGGGTCATGCGCCGTCAGCAGATCATCATCCTCTCGACCCCCTTCCTCGGGGTCGCTCTAGCGCTCCTGATCGTCTACCTCCAGAGGTAGGACGGACACTCCGGCCGTAGACCTCAGCCGCTCGCCGGTGACCGACACCATCACCCCGCCCTCCGGGGCGGGAGGGGCGATGCGAGCCGCGACCGAGCAGACCGGCGGACGGGCCGTCAGATCAGCCAACGCCCACGGTCCACAACCCGGATGTTCGGTACGCCTCTCCCCCGCCGTCCCGCAGTACCGTCCTGCGGGCATGACAGATCGTTGCCGAGTCACGGGGGAGCTGCCACCATGGCTGTCGAGGAGCACCGTCGGACCGCCCTGCGCCGCGCTGCCGCGGAGAGCTGGGGCGAGGAGAACGCAGACACCTTGATGGATTCCATCGCCCCGGCCGGCCACGAACTCGCCACCCGCCAGGACATCCAGGCGGTCCTCACCGCGATGGGCGCCATGGACGAACGGTGGGACGAACGCCTCACCGCGATGGACCGTCGGTGGGATGAACGCATCACCGCCCTCGAGCAGCGCTGGGAGGAGCGGTTCAGCGCCATGGACGAACGGTGGCAGGCCGAGGGGAGGACGCTGCGGGCGGAGTTGACCGGTGCCATCGATCGACGTGTCGGCGATGCGATCACGACGCAGACCCGCATCATGATGGTCTCGCTGTTCGTCGCGTTGGTCGCGATCGCCGGGCTGGCCTTCGGGTTGAACTGAACCGCGAGAGCGGCGGCGGGGGTCAGCGCGAGCCGCGGCCGAACTCGCTGGCGGACAGCCCGGCAGGCCGGCCGGTGTCGGTGCGTTCATGCGGGGCGGGGGTGCCGCGTTCCTCCAGCGCGCGGTCGAGCCAGCCCTCCTGCCACGCCC
>CAYVJT010000460.1:0-1745 GCA_964451855.1 uncultured Actinomycetota bacterium | reverse complement strand
CCCCAGCACCACAGCCCCAGCACCACAGCCCCAGCACCACAGCCCCAGCACCAGCGCCACAACCGAGGAGCGACATCATGACCACGCTCGCCTTCGACGGAGGCACCGTTCCCGTGATCGGGTTCGGCACCTTCGAGCTCGACGACGCCGAGACCGAACGCTGCGTCAGGATCGCGTTGGACGTGGGCTACCGCCACATCGACACCGCGCAGGCCTACCGCAACGAGGAGGGGGTGGGCCGCGCCATCGCGGCGAGCGACGTCGACCGGGACGAGCTGTTCGTCACCACCAAGGTCTGGCGTGGCGAAGCGGCCCGCGACGACGTCCACCGCTCGACCCGGGAGAGCCTGGACCGCCTGCAGCTCGATCACGTCGACCTGCTGCTGATCCACTGGCCCGCCGACGAGATCGCCCCGATGGAGGAGACCCTGGAGGCGCTCACCGAGGTCCGCGAGGCGGGCCTGACCCGCCACATCGGGGTATCGAACTACCCCTCCGAGATGCTCGCGCGCGCCTACGAGGTGGCGCCGATCGTCACCGACCAGGTCGAGCACCACCCCTACCTCGCCGTCGACGCGATCCGCAAGGTCCTCGCCGAGCACGGCGGGTTCCTCACGGCCTACTCACCCATCGCCCGCGGACAGCTCGCGGATGACCCGGTGCTCACCGAGATCGGCGAGCGCCACCACGTGACCGCCGTCCAGGTGGCCCTGCGGTGGATGATCCAGCGCGGCGACACCGTCGCGCTCCCCCGCTCGAGCAACGCCGACCGCATCGCCAGCAACCTCGAGGTCACGGGCTTCGACCTCTCCGACGACGAGGTGGCCCGCATCGAAGCGCTGAACGAGGGGCGTCGGCTGATCGACCCGTCGTTCGGCCCCGTGTGGGACCCCGCCTGACCGAGGACGCTGGGCAGCGCACCGCCTCGCGGGAGCGTGCCGGGCTGATCGACGTCCTGTACCTCGGCATACCCCCGTGATGTGAAGCGTGCGGTGCACACCTGCACCCACAGCTTCACGCCTCGGCCGATCGCCGCGCGGGCCATCCGGAACGTGAAGCGTGCGGTGCACCCGAGCACCGCACGCTGCACATCACCCCACAGCGCCCCTGGAGAAGCGCACCTGGCTCCCCGCAGGGGCACCCGTACCGGGGCGCAGCCCGCGCTCCAGCACGACGACGGGACCGGGGACCCGATCCTGGGGCGTGCGGGGACCGCAGGACGTACGCTCACCGCGAGACGGGAGCGGGGAGCGAACCCCGAGGGAGCGAAGGGGGAGCGAACCGATGGGCCGCGAGATCGATGCCATCCGGTTCACGCGGGAGGACCGGCAGCTCTACCGCGACAAGGTCAAGCGCTGCCTCGAGGTCCTGCGCCGGATGCGCGACGCCGACATGTTCGAGGTCGAGCGCAAGCTGATCGGCGTCGAGGTGGAGTTCTACGTCGTCGACGGCGACGGCGAACCCACCATGATCAACGCCGAGCTGTTGTCGCGCATCGAGTCGGAGGACTTCCAGACCGAGCTCGCCCAGTTCAACATCGAGTTCAACCTCGCCCCGCACAAGCTCAACGGGACCGTGTTCCGTGAGATCGAGGAGGAGCTCGACACCTCCTTCGACCACGCCTACCGCAGGGCGGAGGAGCTCGACGCCCGGGTCGCGATGGTCGGGATCATCCCGACGCTCAAGGACCTGCACGTCACGATCCAGAACCTGTCGGCCAACCCCCGCTACCACCTGCTCAACGA
>CAYVJT010000459.1:0-1751 GCA_964451855.1 uncultured Actinomycetota bacterium | reverse complement strand
GGCTACCGCTGGCGTCGCCAACATGCTCATGGCGAACAGCAGCGCGGTGAACAGGATCGTGACGCGTCGCATCGTGGTTCTCCTTGGTCTCGCCCGGTTCCCGATGTGGTCCGGGTCTCTTCGGTCAACTGGTGGCGCGATCGTCATCTCGTGGGTGCCGTTCACCTCCCGTCCGGTTCGTGTCGTCGTGAAGGTCGAGTCAACGACGGTGCCCGTCAGCGACCGCGCGGCGTCCCGTGCGCCGTCCCCGAACAGCAGTTGGAGTCTGCTCGGATGGGCCGGCCATCGACCGGTCGTCTTGGCCCGGGAGGGGTCATCGCCGGCGGAGCGCGATACCGGCGCCGCCGAACAGCACCATCCAGGTGGCGAACAGCGCGATGATCACCCCTTCGGGCGGCTGGTCGACGCTGGTGACAAGGAAGCTGAACGGGACGAGGAACAGCAGCCCTGCGACGGTCAGCGTGCTGCCGATGGCGCGTGATGGGATCGCGGTCCTCCACACCCCGATGCCCGTGGAGACCGCCGCAACGAAGGTCCCGAGCACGAGCGCGAACATCGCGATCGCCGCCAGCTGGTCGACCGCCGCGGGCCGGCCGATGCTGAGGCCTCCGGTCGCAAGACCCACCGGGACCATCACGACCAGCAGGACGCCGCCGGCTGCGGCGAGCCCGCTGGAGATCAGGGCGGCCCACCCGCCGCGCAGATGGTGGCGGCGGATCCGGACCGTGAGACCGGCCAGCCCGCAGGCGAGGCAGATCCCCGCGAGCGCCAGCGCGATCAGCGCCGCCGGGAACAGGGTCACCCCGGTGCGGTCCTCGGTGACCAGCAGGGTGCCCATCAGCGCGAGGAGCCCCGCCGCGCTCATCAACGCCACCGGAGAGATGGACACCAGCCTGGCGGGCCGCTGCTCGTCCGGTGGATCGTGCGCGGGAGCCACCCCACGTAGCGGGGTCATGCCTGGTCGGGTCGTGCTCACGGGTCGCCTCCTCGGTCGCCGGTCCTGCCCTACCGACGGCCGAGCCCGCGCGACCGGCGACACCGATGCTCCATCCGCGCGCCGAGTGCACGTCGATGCGCTCAACGCACGTCGGTCGGCTCAGCGGCCCGCGTGCAGGTGATGGGCGAACCACAACGCCCAGATCGGGGTCAACAGACCCATGACCAGGACCCGAGCAAGCATCGCGACGCCCACCTGGCCGCCCGCGATCCCGACCTGACCGACGACGTCGGAGAGGCGATCACCCCGCCAAGCCACCCAAGGAGCGTGGCAGATCACGGCGGGTGAGCGCCCACCGGTCGAGCATCGCCAGGGCCGTGGCCACCATCAGGAACGTGACGAAGGCGGACGACATGCCGGCCACACCGGTCACCTCGTCGATCAACACGAGCAGCGCGGCCAGCACTCGCGGCAGGGCGGACAGCGGGAGGCAGACCCCGAGGGCCGCAGGCTTCGGCGGGCGAGGCGCCACGAGCCGGGTTCCGGTTCATCCGCCACCTGCACCTCCCCGGACGACGTGCCCCGTTCGGGTGCCGAGGACCACCAGGACGACGGCGAGGGCGGCCACACCGGCCAGCGGGATGGCCTCGGGCACATCGACGGCGAGCAGTGCCGGCACGGGACTCAGGAACAGCACCCCGACCAGTACGACCAGCCAGCCCGTGACACGGGTGCCCGCGCCACGGCGGATCATCGCACCGCCGATCCTGACCGTGGCCGAGATGATCCCGACGAGCAGACCGAGCGCACCGAC
>CAYVJT010000458.1:0-1759 GCA_964451855.1 uncultured Actinomycetota bacterium | reverse complement strand
CGCGGTCGACGAGTACGACGGCAGCCGCTTCGAAGGCTTCAAGACGGCCTTCTGATCGCCTTCACGTCTCCGCAGCTTCGGCCCGCGGCCAGCTGCGACGTCTGCATCTCAAGAGCCTGGACGAGGTGGTCCGCCTCGGGCGGCACAAGCTCCTGCTGGAGTGCGCTTGCCTCGGTGGCGGCCTCACTGGCGAGACGCAGGTCGAGCTCTCCCGCGCGCACGAGGCGCCCGAGCGGCGAGAGCACCTCCGCCAGCTGATGCGCCGGCGAACAGACGGGGGTGGCCTCGAGCTGCTGGAGGACCCAGGTCTTGGTTGGCTGGTCGATGACCACGTCGACGAGCTCGGACGCGTCGAGCACGATCATGCGCCGAACTCGTCACGGACGTCGCCGAGCAGCGCAGCCGTGTCGATGACCTCCTCGGTGCGAGGCGATCGGCTCCTCACCTGTCGGATCCACTCGCGGTTGGGATCTCGGTCGAGTTCGCGCTCGATGGCGCGCTGTGTCAGGGCCGAGAGCTTGCGTCCCTGCTCCCTGGCTCGCTGGTAGAGGTCGTCAGGGAGATAGACGCTGATCTTCGGCACCTCGCCTCCGATGCGTCCGCGGCTTGGAGTACCCCCAGGTGTACCCCGAAACTCAGGACGAGGCCCGCGTGCCACCGGTGCGAAGTGACGGTTCGTGGTCGGGTTCCCGATCAGCCAACAGATCCGTGATGTGATCCGGGCGCTCGATGGATCTTCGGTCACCGACGTCCCGGCCGGCACGAGGTCATGGTGCGCAAGTAGCGGTGACCCTGCAGGGACGTGACCCCACGGTGCCCTTCGAAGGGAGCATCAACGAACGCGACCCTGCTGATGCGGGCTGGCCCTTCGGTTGACAGGGTCCACGTGCCTCGGTGGTGTGGCCGGACCGGTGGCAGCGGACGGGTGGTGGAACGTTCCGTGCGGTATCGTTCCGCTGCGGTCCGTGGCGGGTCGATCAGCAGCGTGGATGGTGCGTGATGTCCAGCAGCATCGTTGAGGCCGAGGTGCTGGGCTCGCGCGTCGACACGGCAGCGGCCATCTTCCTCCGCAACCGGGAGGCCAACCTTGAGCTGGTGGCGCAGATCCACGAGCAGCTGGCGCTTGCCCAGGCTGGGGGAGGGCCGGACAAGCTCGCTCGGCACCGCAGCCGTGAGAAGCTCACGATCCGGGAACGGATCGCGCTGCTGTGCGATCCCGACAGCCCGTTCCTGGAGCTGCAGCCGTTGATCGGCTTCGACAGCGACTTCCTCGTCGGCGGGTCGGTCGTGCAGGGCATCGGGGTGGTCGCCGGGGTCGAGTGCCTGATCAGCGGCGCGGATCCGACCGTCAAGGGGGGCGCGTCCAACCCCTTCAGCGTCACCAAGGCGCTGCGCGGCCTGGAGATCGCCCGGGAGAACCGTCTGCCGGTGATCAACCTCACCGAGTCCGCCGGCGCCGATCTGACCACCCAGAAGGACATCTTCGTCCGTGGTGGGCGCACCTTCCGGGAGCTCACCGCTCTGTCGAAGGCCGGCATCCCCACGATCAGCCTGGTGTTCGGCTCCTCCACCGCCGGTGGGGCGTACGTGCCCGGCATGAGCGACTACGCGGTGATGATCGAGGGCCGTTCCAAGGTGTTCCTCGGCGGGCCGCCCTTGGTCAAGATGGCCACGGGCGAGGAGTCCACCGACGAGCAGCTCGGCGGGGCGGAGATGCACGCCAAGGTCTCCGGGTTGGCGGACCACCTCGCCGTCGACG
>CAYVJT010000457.1:0-1766 GCA_964451855.1 uncultured Actinomycetota bacterium | reverse complement strand
TCGCCAGATTCGACCAGGACCACACGACTCACGGGTGATCGCCAGCATCTGTCACCAGACGAGCTCGGCCGGGACCCACTGGACCCCGTGAGGGCCCCTGGTCCTACGGGCTCGTGATTCGGTCACCCCATGTGGACCAAGCCTGGTATAGGTGCCCGCACTGTTTCGGTCCAGGCGTGAAGGGAGCACAGGAGTTTGGTGTTGAAGCGAGTTTCCCAGTATGCGAAACTAGCGTAATCACGAAACTCCTCGGATCTGGCCCTTGATGTCGAACACGGATAGGTCGATGCCGGTCAGCGAAGCTGTGCTCGTTGCAGAGGCGCTCGACCACCTTCAACGCCGTCTGCCGGACGGCTGGCTGGTCGAGCAGATCGACGGTCAGGGTGCGGGCGATGGCGAAGGTGACGCGCGGTTCGCGATCCGGTCAGCGTCGCAGGCCGCGACCGGCACGGTCTTGGTGGTTGCCAAGCCACGGTTCTCTCCAGCTGGTGTCGACCGACTGCTAGGCGGGTTGGCCCGACGTCTCGGGGATGTGCGGGGAATGCCTCCGATCTTGTTGGTCAGCCCGTTCCTCAGTCCGCGGAGCCGCGAGCTGCTCGCGGAGGAAGACATCAGCTACCTCGACCTGACCGGCAACGTCCGACTCGTGATGTCCCACCCCGGCCTCTTCGTTGAGACCACGGGCGCCCAACGCCAGTCATCCAAGGGCGACGAGCGCCGGACGGCCGGCCTCAAGGGCGCCAACGCCGGGCGGATCATCCGCTTCCTGGCTGAGGTAGCACCGCCATACAGAGTGCTCGATATCGAGGCTGCGACCGGGGTTAGCCGAGGATGGATCAGTCGAACCCTCGACGCCCTCGTCGACGAAGCGCTGATCCGGCGCGAGCCACGTGGACCGATCGAGCAGGTCGACTGGCCCGCCCTGCTACGACGCCGCGGCCAGTCGGTCGACCTGTTCGCCAACGCAACCCGCACCTACGTTGCCCCCGACGGCGCGCCAGCCTTGCTCGAGGCCATCCCCACCAGCGGCATCGCCGACGACCTCTATCTCACCGGCTCCTTCGCCGCGGTGCGTCTCGCGCCCGTGGCCGCGCCAGCGCTGTTGGTCCTCTACCTCGATCCCGCACCGCGCCGAGCTTCCTTCGGTGAGGTCGCGGACCGTTTCGGGCTCCTGCCTACCGACGAAGGCGCCAACGTCGCGCTGCTGCGCCCCGATAGCGAACGCCCGATCGAGGATCCTCGGACGCAGGAGGGGCTGCAGATGGTCAACATCCCACAGCTCGTGATCGACTGCCTCAGCGGGACAGGCCGCATGCCAGCCGAGGGCGAAGCGCTCATCGAGTGGATGCGCGCCAACGAACCCGCCTGGCGCTCCCCATCGCTCGACGCCTACCTCACAACGCGGCGTGACACGTGACCGTCGACCCCAACTACATCGCCGCCCGACGGGTGCTCCTCGACGCGCTCGACGCGCTCGCAGACCAGCTCGATGCCGTCATCGTCGCAGGCGCACAAGCGGTCTACCTACGAACCGGTGACACGATCCCCGGTGTCGCGCCCTACACCACCGACGGCGATCTCGCGCTCGACACGGCCAGGCTCACCGATGAGCCCCGCCTCGAGACCGCCATGGGCCACCGGTTCCGCCCCAAGCTCGTCGCGGACGGATCGCTCGACCCAGGCGTCTGGCTCCGGACTGTCGACATCGACGGCACCTCCATCGACATCCCCGTCGACCTCATCGTCCCGGAGGCCATCGCTCCACC
>CAYVJT010000456.1:0-1793 GCA_964451855.1 uncultured Actinomycetota bacterium | reverse complement strand
GGGTAACTGCGAATCTGGAGGAAGCCGAAGGCAAAGCGCTGGCCTGACGAACAGGAAGCGGATACGAGGCGTCATAGCGGGGTAAGGCGGCCATTATCGTCGAAGCCCGAAACTTGCACGGGACGCTGTGACGTATATCCGACAGGTATAAGCGTGAAGGTGGGTGCGTCATACCCGGGGAGATCCTCACCCGTGCCCTGGTGCTACCGGCGTTGCGAGATGTCGGGATGCGGGTGAGGAAGTCAGCAGAGGCCATAGTAGCTGCCGGTGTGGGGCGAAGGGCCGAACGTGGAAGAACGCGAGTAGGCGATCAGCTCTCGATGAAACCGGTGAAGGCAGAAGCCCGTCGTCAAGGCGGGGCGCAAGCGGAGGGGTCTGGACGGTATCCGGACAGGGCCGCTGTGCGTGCTGAGGTGGGATCGGCGACTGAAGCGTGGACGAAAGCGGAGTCGAGCGGGCTGATGGAGGCCGTGTGCGAGCGCGGCAACCTGAAGCGTGCGTACCAGCGGGTGGTTAGGAACAAGGGAGCGGCCGGTGTCGATGGCATTGGCGTGAACGAGTTCAACGGCCACCTGAAGCAACACTGGCCAACGATCAAGGCCACGCTGCTGGCGGGGGGCTATATCCCGCAAGCGGTGCGCCGGGTGGACATCCCCAAGCCGCAAGGCGGGGTAAGGACACTCGGCATTCCGACGCTGACGGATCGGTTGATCCAGCAGGCGTTGCATCAGGTGCTCTCACCGCTGTTCGAGGCGGACTTCTCCGAGTCGAGCTACGGCTTCCGGCCCGGCAGGAGCGCCCATCAGGCGGTCAAGGCGGCCCGGCAGTATGTCGCCGATGGCCGGCGCGTGGTGGTGGACCTGGACCTGGAGAAGTTCTTCGACCGGGTCCATCACGACATCCTGATGGGCAAGATCGCCGAGAAGGTTGGAGATGGACGGGTACTGACGCTCATCCGCCGGTATCTGACAGCGGGGATGATGGCGCACGGCGTGGTGTCGCCGAGGACCCAGGGTGCGCCGCAAGGTGGTCCCCTGAGTCCGCTGCTGTCGAACATCCTGCTCACGGAGCTGGACAGGGAGCTGGAGCGGCGAGGACATGCTTTCTGCCGCTACGCGGACGACTGCACGATCTATGTCAGAAGCCAAGCGGCGGGTGAGCGGGTCCTGGCGAGCATCACCCGGTTCCTGTCGGAGCGGCTCAGGCTCACGGTCAACGAGGCCAAGAGTGTGGTCGCGTCGCCATGGAAGAGGGTGTTTCTGGGTTACAGCCTGACATGGCACAAGGCCCCGAAGCTACGGATTGCGTCGCCCAGCCTCAAGCGGCTGAGAGACAAGATCCGTGCAGTGCTCCAGGGGGCGCAGGGGCGAAGCCTGAACCACACCATCGCCGAGCTCAATCCGCTCCTGCGGGGGTGGGCGGCCTACTTCCGGCTGACCGAGACCAAGCGGGTGTTGGAGGCGTGCGATGGCTGGCTCAGACGCAAGCTGCGCTGCATCCTGTGGCGACAGTGGAAGCGTCCCTATACGCGTGCCCGGAACCTGATGCAGGCGGGCCTACCGGAAGAGCGGGCGTTTCGCTCGGCCTTCAATCAACGTGGGCCGTGGTGGAACAGTGGCGCCAGCCACATGAACGCGGCTTTCCGGAAGGCGTTCTTCGATCGTCTGGGGCTGGTGTCGCTGCTCGATACGACGCGACGACTCCAGTGTCTTTCATGAACCGCCGTATGCGGAACCGCACGTACGGTGGTGTGAGAGGGCGGCGGGGGTGACCCCGCCCCCTACTCGATGTGC
>CAYVJT010000455.1:0-1802 GCA_964451855.1 uncultured Actinomycetota bacterium | reverse complement strand
ACCGTCGCCGCCGCGGGAGGGCTCGCCGTCTGGGGCGGCCTGCGGTTGCGAGCTCCAGCCGAGGACCTCGTGGCCCACCGGGTCGATGCGCTCCCGCTCACCGACCCGGACGACGCCGCGTGGGATCGGGCCCGGGCGGCCCGCATCCCCCTCGAACCCCAGCAGATGGTCCCGCCGCACCTCGCCGAGGGGGCCCTGACCGAGCTCGAGGCACGGGCGCTGTTCGACGGACGCGACCTCGGCGTGCGGCTCACCTGGGACGATGACGCCGCTGACGTCCACGAGGGCATCGCGCTGTTCCAGGACGCGGCGGCGGTGATGCTGCCGGCGGTGCCCGGCGGCGAGAGCCCCCCTCCCATCTTCATGGGTTGGGAGGACGACGGGGTCTACATCGCCCAGTGGCGTGCCAGCTGGCAGAAGGACCTCGACGAGGGCTACCAGGACGTCGAGCACCTGTTCCCGGGCTGGTACAGCGACATCCACCACGAGCACGAGACCCTGGTCGGGCTCGGCCTCGACGCCGAGACGGCGTCCGTGTTCGCTCCCGCCCGCGATGTCGGCAACCCGCTCGCGCAGCGGGAGCGGACCTCGCCGATCGAGGAGCTGACGGCCCAGGGCTACGGCACCCTCACCCACGCCAGCGAGCAGCGGTCGCAGGGTCGCGGCGTGCACCGTGACGGCCGCTGGTCGGTGACGATCGGGGTCCCCTCCGGCGGCCCCGCTCCGGAGCTGTCCGAGGGCACCACGCTGCCGGTCGCCTTCGCCGTGTGGCGAGGCGAACGGGGCGAGGTCGGCGGACGCAAGCACCACTCGCAGTGGGCGGAGTTGGCGCTGCCGTGACGATCCCACGACCTCGACGTCACCTCGGCATCACCTCGATGCCCACCATCCCGACACCGACCAGGAGGCACGCGTGACTGCCACGGTGACCACCGACGACCTCGTCCTCCGTGCGCTCAGCTACCAGACGCTGGCGGTCGGGTACGCGTACCCCGACAGGGCGCAGCGTGACCGCCTCCGCGCTGTCGTGACCGACACCGAGCGTGCCGCCGAGCTCACCGGAGCGCCACACCGCGTCGACCTCGACCCGCTGGCGCGCGCCGTCACCGCGAGCGCACGCACCGAGGTGGAGGCGGACTTCAACCGCCTGTTCTCCGGCGAGGTGGCCTGCCCGCCACACGAGACCGCCTACGAGCCGGACATCTTCCGCCGGCAGCGTGCCCTCGCGGACATCGCCGGTTTCCACGCCGCCTTCGGCTTCGAGCTCCCCGACGACAGCCGCTGGCAGGTCGACCATCTCGGCGTCGAGCTCGAGTTCTGCGCCGTGCTCCTGCAACGCCAGCTCGTCGCGGTTGAGCAGGGCTGGGACGACCCCGCACGGGTGTGCGAGGAGGCGCTCGTCGGGTTCCTCCAGGACCACCTGGGTCGCTGGTACGCCGCGGTGGCGCACCAGCTCGAGCACGCCGCAGCCACCGCCTACTACCGCGAGCTGGCTCGTGCCACCGTGGCGTGGCTCGACACGGAGCTCGCACGGTGGCGCTTGCGTCCCGAGCCACTGGCAGCACGGCCGCGCAGCCTGGAGGAGGATGCGCCACCGGTCTGCGGCGGCTGCCCCGCCGATGCCGCGACCGCGCCGGCGAGTCCTGCCGTTCCCGGGCCGATCCCCGGCACGGGCTGATCGCGCGACCGCGCTGGCGTCCGCATGAGCTCAGGAAGCACCAGTTGCGTCGTGGTCCAGAGGCGCCCCTCGAAGCACGGCGTCCCAACAGCAGACCGCTCGTCGTGGACCCGCCTCATGGTGT
>CAYVJT010000454.1:0-1806 GCA_964451855.1 uncultured Actinomycetota bacterium | reverse complement strand
CCGGTGACCGCTGTCCTCGACGAGGTTGCCGGCGATCACGTTGTCGCGGGAGGGTGGGTAGCGCTGGCTGTCGAGGGTGTTGGGCACGATGCCGGCACCGTTGCCGCGCCAGACCGAGTTCAGGATGTGGACGTTGCTCGAGTTCGTGCCGGAGTAGCCGACGCCGTTCTGCTCGGCGGTCACCTCGTTGATGATGCCGTGACAGTCGTAGCACTGCCCCTTGTAGAAGCCGGCGTCCGCCGACCCCGACGCGTAGGAGTGCTCGAAGACCCCGTCCACCGAATCGAAGGCGTAGATGCCGTACACCGCGTTGTTGACGGCCGTGAGGTAGCTGCCCCGGTAGCCGTTCACCCCGGTCCAGTAGAAGCCGTTGGCGTTGGTGTTCCGCGCCGTCATGTTCTCGATCGCCACACCGTCGGCGGTGACGATCACCCCCATGTCGCGCTGGAACTCCCCGTCGATGATCACGGTGTTGCGGTCGACCCCACGGAGCACGATCTGCTCGGTCGCGACGGCGACCTGCTCGCGGTAGACGCCCTCGTCGACCAGCACGAGGTCGCCGGGCTCGGCCGCGTCGACCCCGTTCTGGATCGTCGGATGGTCCTGCGGGACCCGACGCACGACACCCGTGGGCTCGACCGGCTCGACGTCGCCGGGGGTCGGCTGGGCGACGTCCACACGTTCCCCCGCGTCCGCCGCGTCCTCGCTGACCACGATGGTCCCGACCTGACCGCCGGAGGCATCCGGCGGCGCGTGGAAGCTGCAGTAGAAGACGTACTCGCCCGGTTCGTCGATCGTGATCGTGTCGGTTCCCCCGGGCTCGATCACGTCCCGCGTCCGCCAGGCGCCATCGACGTGGATCGCGTTGTGGACGTCTCGACCGGTGTTCTCGAACACGATCTCGGTCCCTGGCGCCACGGTCAGCTGCTCGGGCTCGTACCAGTTGTCGCCGATGCTGACCGTCACCTGGCCGTCGGGCGTGCCGTCGCCGGCGAGCACGACGACGAGCAGGGTCGCCACAGCCGCGAGACCCAGGGGTACGAGCACCCAGAGGCGGCGGGACGTCGAGGTTGCGGAAGCCATGACGCTCCTGTCGGTTCACGCGGGGTCGCCGGCCCCGTCCGCGAGCGCTGCGGGAGCGTCCTCGACCCACCTCGTCGACGGCACGCGCTGGCGGCCCACCACGAGGTGGCGTCGTGCGACCCGGCGCGGGCTCCCACCCTCCCATGACGCTCACACGGTGCGTCGGGGCCGCGGACCCTAGCGAGCAGGCGGCGTTCTGTCACACCTGTTCCACTTCCTCAGGCGCGCGCAGCCGCAGGCGGCGGGATGCTCAGCCCACGAGGTCGGCGTCGACCCCCTCGGTCGCGACCTGGACCCCTCTCCCTCGGCTGCGACCTGGGACCGTGCTCAGCTCCCTGCGCGGCGTCAGCGGCGCGGCCAACCGCTGGCGCAGCCGCGGACGGCCCTGCCGTTGGCAGCCAGCGCGGACCCGCCCTCGCCCGCCTCCAACCGGTCGACGACCTGCTCCAACCGTCGCTGCACCGGCTCGGGGATCGCCGGCGTCGCACCTGCCGCCAGCAACCGCTCCGTGTCGCGGACGCGAGCCAACTCGGCGCAGCAGTCGGTGCACCACGCGAGGTGGAGCTGGATGCGACGACGCTGCTCGGGCGCGAGCTCGCCCGCCATCAACGCCCACAGCGTCAGCGGGTGGACCTCGCAGGTGGGAGGAGCCATCGTCGCGCCCTTCTCGTAGCGTTCGCGGCGTGCCATCACTGACGTGCACGTCCCATCACTGACGTGGAC
>CAYVJT010000453.1:0-1811 GCA_964451855.1 uncultured Actinomycetota bacterium | reverse complement strand
ACGCCGCCCAGTGGCGTCCACCGACGTCGTCGCGTCGCTCGTTGCTCATACGTTACTCATGGCCCGTGTCGGCACCCCACCGTGGAGAGCCCGCCCGGGGCCCCTCGCCGCTCCAGATCGGGCGGGTTCGGCACCTGCTGGCGCGAGCACGCTTCCTACTCGGGACTATCGTGGTACCATGCGTTAGCCCACGTTAGGAACGGTGATGGCGACGACGACCCTCGCGGAGCTCGCGGACGAGCGGGGGCTGACGATCGAGGACATCGAGCAGGCACTGCGCAGCTTGCCGCGCCCCGGTGGCGGCAGCCTCTCCGAGCACGAACGCGACGTGCTCGCCGACCTCGGCATCGACCCCGACGGCACCGCACGCTCGCCGCTGGTCGCCGGCGTGCTGCGCCGGCGCCAGCTTGAGCACGCGTCGTTGACGACCGAGCAGGTCGCCCAGCTGCTTGGCCGGGAACCGTCCCGTATCCGCCAGCGCCTGGCCGGCGAACGGCGCTCGCTGCTCGGGTTCCACCGCCAGGCAGGCCGCCGCGAGTGGCTGCTCCCGAGCTTCCAGTTCGAGCTCGGCCTGCACGAGCTCGATGGCTGGGCGCGGCTCCTCCAGGCGCTGCCCCCCGCCGACACGACCAGCCCCGTCGCACTCGTGGCCTGGCTGACCGAACCCCAGGCGAGCCTCGGGGGACGCTCGAGGGCGACCGTCCTCGCCGACGGGGCCGACGTCCGTCCGCTCCTCGACGAGGCAGCCGCCTTCGGCGTGCTTCCGTGACCCAGCAGCTCCCCGACGTCCCCGCGTCGTTGCCGCCACCGCAGGACGAGCACCTCGTGGTGGTACCTGCCGGCACCGCGCTCGTACGCCTCCACGACGTCGGTGGCCGCCACCCGAAAGCGCACGATCAGCTTCGCTGGTTCGGGCCCCTACCCGGCCAAGGCCGCTTCGACCACCACCCACCCGGACCACCCGCCGACCACGCTCCCGAACACGGCGTGCTGTACGCCGCCCTGGACGACCCCACGACGTCACCGCCGCCCGCCGGTGGTGACGGGGGTACGGTGCTCGACGTCGTGCTGAGCGAGGCCGTCCAGGACGGCGACGTCCTCGCCATCACCAACGGGCTCACCCTCACCGTCTGGCGCACCTCGGGCGACCTCCGCCTGCTGGACCTTCGCGGGCCGTGGGCGCAACGAACCCGGACCGGCGCCCACCTGTCGACCGCACCACACGAGCGCACCCAACCGTGGGCTCGGGCCATCCGCCAGCAGTACCCACAGCTGCACGGGCTGCTCTACACGCCGGCCACCGGAGGTCGCGCGGTCGCGGCCGCGCTCAACGAGACGAGCAGCCCGCACCTGGGCGGGCGGATCGAGCTGTCCCGCCTACTCCACCACCCGCAGCTGCTCCCGCTCGTCGGCGAGGTCGGCCAGCGGCTCGGCTTCTCGATCGAGGTGGTCTGACGACGCCCGCGGCACCGTCGGCGATCGGGAGGCTACGGATCGTCCGAAGCCACGCCCCGCAGGTGGCGCCCGTTCGAACGGCCACCTCCGAGCATCTGGTGGCGGAGCTTGCGGAGGTGGTCGCCGAGGTAGCCCGGCTGGTCGGCGGCGTCGAACACGGCGGCGGCGTCGACGAACCAGCTCCTCGTTGTGCGGCTCCTGGACGAACCATGGGCAACTCATGGGCACGAGCACCCCGGACACCTCAGCACGCGGATGCGAGGAACGAAGCCAGAACACGAAGAACCGGCCACAAGGACCGGTTCCGGGTGGAGCGGATGACGGGATTCGAACCCGCGACCTCCACCTTGGCAAGG
>CAYVJT010000452.1:0-1813 GCA_964451855.1 uncultured Actinomycetota bacterium | reverse complement strand
TCGGTCCGGGGCCCTGCTGGGGGCGCGTACCCTCGGTGGGGCCAACGTCGTCCCCGTGGTGGTTCCCGGTCATGCCTGTCGTCGCCAACCGCTACGAGATCCTGCGTCCTCTGGGCTCGGGCGGCATGGCAGACGTCGTGGCGGCGCACGACACGCGCCTCGGTCGCGACGTCGCCATCAAGCTGATCCGCTCCGAGCAGCTCGCGGAGCCGATCAGCCGCGAGCGGCTACTGCGTGAGGCGAGAGCGGCCGCTGCGCTGCACCATCCGAACACCGTCGCCGTGTACGACGTCGGGGAGGACGACGAGCCCTTCATCGTGATGGAGCTCGTCGAGGGCGAGACGCTCGAGGCGCGGCTGCGCCAGCGCACCCCGCTGTCCGTCGATGAGACGGTGAGGATCGGATCTGCGTTGCTCGACGCGCTCGAGGCCGCGCACGGCCGGGGGCTCGTGCACCGTGACATCAAGCCCTCCAACGTGCTGCTGTCCACGGCCGGTGCCGTCAAGCTCGCCGACTTCGGGATCGCGAAGGCCACCGACAGCACCGATCCGGGGTTGACCATCACCGGCCAGATGCTGGGGACACCTCGGTATCTCTCACCCGAACAGGCCGCCGGGGAGCCGGCGACCCCGGCCAGCGACCTGTACTCCCTCGGCGCGGTGCTCTACGAGTGCGTGGCCGGCAGACCGCCCTTCGAAGGTCCCTCGGCGATCGCGGTCGCGCTGGCCCACCAACGCAGCCCCGTGCCGCCCTTGCGGGAGGTGGCACCGCACGTGCCGGTGACGGTCGCCGCCACGATCGAGCGTGCGTTGCGCAAGGACCCGCACCAGCGCTTCGCCGACGCGGCCGAGATGCGCAGGAGCCTCCACGCGGACCAGCCCCGCGACCTACCGATGACGGCGCCGGCCACCGTCCCTGGCGTGCGCGCAGGAGCTTCTGCAGCCGCAACCGTGCCCGCCGCCAGCGGTCCAGGGGAGGCGACCGTCCCCCTGGACGACGAGGTGGCTGCGGCGACACAGCAGCTGCCGGGGGAGGACGGTGCCGGAGCATCGACACGCCAGTTCGATGCCGGGCCAACGCAGCGCGGCTCGGGCGCCGATGCCGGCCACCCGCCGAGCGAGAGCGAAGGAACCCGTCGACCACGTTGGTGGTGGCTGGCTGCTGCGCTCGGGGTGGTGGTGCTGCTGGCCGCTGTCGCGCTGCCCCGGCTGGGCGGTCCCGACGACGGTCCGCCCGAGGGGACCTCGGAGCAGCCAGGCGAGCAGGCGGTCGAACCGGAGGGGGCCGGTGACGACCCGGACGGTCGGGCTCCCGAGCAGGCTGAGCCGGAGCCGGCACCGGACACGGCCCCGGGCTCACTCGACGACCTCATCGCCGACCTGGCTCGCGACCCCGACGCTGCTGGCCGCCATGGGGAGCGCCTGCTCCGCGAGCTGATGGAGCTCCGCGAGGAGCAGGACGAGGACGACCGGGCGGAGGATGCCCGAGACCTGATCAAGGAGATCGCTTCCTGGCTCACCCGCGACCACATCGATCCTGCCACCGCGGAGGCGGCGGTGACCGTGCTCGAGGAGATCGGGCGCCCGGATGCCCCCGACCTCGCTGACGTGAGTTCGCTGTTCGCCGAGATCGCGCTCGACAAGGAAGCCTGGGGCAAGAAGGCCAAGGACCTGCTGGACGATCTCGATGACCTGCTCGGCGAGGACCCCGAGCCCGAGGGCCGGGCCGAAGACGCCGCCGACATCATCGAGGAGATCGACGACTGGATCGACAAGGACGAACTGGACCACGACCGTGGGCGACGAGCCCAGGA
>CAYVJT010000451.1:0-1827 GCA_964451855.1 uncultured Actinomycetota bacterium | reverse complement strand
GGCGGGGGATGCGGAGGCGGTGCTGGAGTTCGCGCCGGTGGCTGCGGAGCAGGCGGCCCGGCTGGGTGCCCACCGTGAAGCAGCCGCGCACTACGAGCGGGCGCTGCAGCACGCCGACCTGCTCGACCCCCACGACCACGCGGAGATGCTGGAACGCTACGTGATGGAGTGCCAGTCGGTGGGCCGGGTCGAGGAAGCCTACTCCGCGGCCGGTCGCGCCCTGGATCTACTCGATGAGCTGGGAGACGTGGAGGCGGCGGCGCGGATGACCGTCACGCGGGCGTCGCTCGCCTGGAACCTGGCACGCCAGGAGGAGGTGCACCGTCTCACCTCGTCCGCGCTGGCGATGCTCGAGCCGCGCAGACCCGGCTCCACGCATGCCTATGTGTACGCTGTCGCTGCGGTCCACCGGATGCTCGCTCGCGACATCCCAGGGGCGATCGACCTCGGCACGCGGGCCTTCGAGATCGCCGAGCGTTCGGATGACCCGAGCGCCATGGTCACCGCTCTCGTTGCGGTCGGTGCGGCGCAGTGGTTCGTCGTGCCGGACGAGGCTGAGTCCACGTTGTTGCGCGCGTTGGAGAACGCCCAGCGGGTAGGTGATGATCGCAAGGTGGCCGGCATCCTGAGCAACCTGGGTTCTGGTGCTGGTGAGGTACGTCGGTACGCGACGGCGGATCGGTGGCTCGCTGAGTGTCGCTCGTGGTGTGACGCCCGTGACCTCGACTACCACGCCGGTTACGCCCTCGCCTGGTCGGCGCGTTCGGCGTTCGAGCAGGGCCGTTGGGTGGAAGCCACCGAGCTGCTCCACCGGTCCGCGCGGGCAACGATCGAGGACCGTCCCACCCGGATCGTGTTACTGGCCGTTCGGGGCCGACTGCGGACCCGTCGTGGCGACCCAGGCGCGGATAGCTCGTTGGGTGAGGCCTGGGAGCTGGCCGAGGCCACCGGGGATCTGCAGCGGTTGTGGCCGGCTGCGGCGGGTCGTGCGGAGGCGGCGTGGCTGGGCGGGCGGACCGAGGAGATCCCTGGCCTGGTCAGCGGCACCTTCGAGCTCGCGGTGCGGCTCGATCAGGCGTGGCCGATCGGGGAGCTGGGGTTCTGGTTGTGGCGGGCGGGGGAGCTGCGGGGGCCGCCGGAGGGGGCAGCGGAGCCGTTCGCGTTGCAGATCGCGGGGGATTGGCGGGCGGCGGCTGCGGCGTGGGAGGAGATCGGCTGCCCCTACGAGGTGGCGGTGGCGTTGGCCGACGGGGACGATCCTGAGGAGCTGCGGCGTGCGTTGGGCATCTTGGGGGATCTGGGTGCGGCGCCGATGGCCGATCGGGTGGCGGCCCGGTTGCGTGCGCTGGGGGTGCACGATCTGCCTCGGCGTCCGTCGCGGGCGACGGTGGACAACCCTGGGGGTCTGACGGGGCGGCAGCTGGAGGTGCTGGCGCTGCTGATCGAGGGTCGGACGAACCCGCAGATCGCGGCGGCGCTGCACGTCTCGCCGAAGACGGTGGGGCACCACGTGTCGGCGATCCTGGACAAGCTGGGTGCCGCCGACCGTCACGACGCCGCACGCATCGCCCGCGAGCGGGGGATCGTCGCTGACTGATCGCCAGCTGACGGCGGAGCGCCTCGGAGCGGCATCTCGTGGGATCGCTCGGGCGGTGCGGGTGTGGCCTCGATAGGTTCTGAGCGTGGAGTTGGTGGAGCGTGGTGAGTCGTTGGCGGCTCTGGGTGCCTGGCTGGGGGAGGCGAGGTCCGGGGTCGGTCGGGTGGTGCTGGTTGCGGGTGAGGCGGGGGTCGGCAAGACCTCGCTGGTGCGCACCTTCTGTGATGGGG
>CAYVJT010000450.1:0-1839 GCA_964451855.1 uncultured Actinomycetota bacterium | reverse complement strand
CACGCTGACCCTCGTCCAAGGACTTGTAGCCCTCGGCCTGGATCGCGGAGAAGTGAACGAACAGGTCCTCGCCACCTTCGGTCGGGCTGATGAACCCGAAACCCTTGTCGGCGTTGAACCACTTGACGGTGCCTTCTGGCATGTGCTGATCCCTATCTTGACGCGTAGCTGCCCGGGTTGTCCCAACAGGAACGAGGAACGAGAGGCCCCGTGCGAACGCGTGATGCCGATCACGGTACACGGGTGGGGGTCGAACACCTAACGGGGCGTCGCCCCGGCTCGTCGAGGCCGCAGCGGGGATGATGAGCCCTTCGACCCTGGAGAGGTGCCGCGTGGAGGGGGATGCTGACGCGTGACCGGTCCCATCGAGCACCGGCCAGGAAGCGCACGTCATGAACACCATCCACCGGCGGCCAGGAACGTCTCTGCACCGCGCACAGCCGAGCTCGTGGTCGGTCATGGAGGCGCGCCTCACAACGGCGAAGGTCGAGGACCTGCTCACCGACGCCGCGCGGCGACTGGAACGGCTGGTCGCCACCGAGGACCTCGGCCCCGAGGTCACGGACGCCGTCGAGGAAGCTCTCCGCGACGCCAGGAGCGGGAAGGACCGCGTCAGCTCGGTCCGCCGGCAACTCCTGGCCGACGACCCCGCGGGGGATGCAGCAGCGCTACCCGCCGACCCCGCACCGAGCAACGTCACCTCGATCGACTAGCTGCAGTCCATGGGCTAGTCGACCGCGGGGTCGCGGCCCTCGCCGCGGCCCCGGCTCGAGGCATCGCCCCGCTATGGCGGAGGGCGTAGCCTGGCCGTCGGAACCTCGTCCCGACCCGCGATCCCGCTCCAACGCCGCCGTTCAGGCCGACGTGAGCCGGCCCCCGCGCCGGGATCAGCGAGGAGGATCGACCCTGCGCTGAGCAGCCGGGCGAGATCGGTCGGCGACCTCCTGCCCGGTTGCGACCACGTCGGTGCCGGCAAACTCGCGCTCCGCCCGCAGGCGCTCGTGGGTGGGGGCGTCGGGGACGTGGGCAGGGCGGCCCTTCGCCATCTCCTTACGCAGCACCGGCACCACCTCGCCACCGAGGAACTCGAGCTGCTCGAGGACCGTCTCGAGGGGCAGTCCAGCGTGGTCCATCAGGAACAGCTGCCGCTGGTAGTCACCGACGTGCTCGCGCATCCCGGCGTACCGCTCGATGACCTGCTGCGGGCTGCCGACGGTCAACGGGGTCTGCGCGCTGAACTCCTCCAGCGACGGGCCATGCCCGTAGACCGGCGCGACGTCGAAGTAGGGGCGGAACTCGCGCACGGCGTCCTGGGAGTTGGGCCGCATGAACGCCTGGCCACCGAGGCCCACGATCGCCTGGTCGGCGGCGCCGTGCCCGTGCTGCTCGTAGCGGCGGCGGTACAGCTCCACCATCTGCTTGGTGTGGCGCATCGGCCAGAAGATGTTGTTGTGGAAGAACCCGTCGCCGTAGTAGGCCGCCAACTCCGGGATCTCGGGGCTGCGGATCGAGCCGTGCCAGACGAACGGCGGTACCCCGTCCAGGGGCCGCGGGGTCGCGGTGAAGCCCTGTAGCGGTGTCCGGAACCGGCCCTCCCAGTCGACGACGTCCTCGCGCCACAACCGATGGAGCAGCCCGTAGTGCTCCACCGTCAGGGGGATGGCCTGACGGAGGTCGTAGCCGAACCACGGGTAGACCGGGGCCATGTTGCCGCGCCCGAGCATCAGGTCGACCCGACCATCGGCGAGATGCTGCAGCATCGCGTAGTCCTCGGCGATCTTGACCGGGTCGTTGGTCGTGATCAGCGTCGTCGCCGTCGACAGCACGATCCGTTCGGTC
>CAYVJT010000449.1:0-1843 GCA_964451855.1 uncultured Actinomycetota bacterium | reverse complement strand
GGCGGGTCGCGGACGTCAACGCGTTGGTGGTGGTGACCTACCGGGACGACGAGGTCGGTGGCGACCACCCGTTGCGTCAGGTGTTGGGCAACGTTGCGACGTTGCCGGCGGTGCAACGGCTGCAACTGGACCCGTTGTCCGAAGCGGCGGTCGGCGAGCTTGCTGCGGCTCAGGCCGTCGATGGCCGCCAGGTGTACCGGGTGACCGGGGGCAACCCGTTCTTCGTGACCGAGGTGTTGGCGGCGGGGGACGATGACGTGCCGGCGACGGTCGCCGATGCGGTGTTGGCCCGTCTGGGTCGTCTGTCGGCGGGTGCACGGCGGGTGGTGGAGGCGGCGTCGGTGGTGCCCGACGAGGTCGAGGTCGCACTGGTGCGGGCGGTGACGGGGGCGGGTGCGGAGGTGGTCGACGAGTGTCTGCAGGCGGGGCTGCTGTACTCGGTGGGGCGTCACGTGCGGTTCCGGCACGAGTTGGCGCGGTTGGCGGTGGAGGCGTCGCTTCCGGAGCTGCGTCGGGTCGGGTTGCACGCCGAGGTGTTGGGTTGGTTGCGGGAGCAGACGGGGGTGGATACGGCCCGGTTGGCGTTCCACGCCGACGAGGCGGGGGATGCGGAGGCGGTGCTGGAGTTCGCGCCGGTGGCTGCGGAGCAGGCGTCCCGGCTGGGTGCCCACCGTGAGGCAGCCGCCCACTACGAGCGGGCGCTGCAGCACGCCGACCACCTCGACGTCGACCCCTGCGTCCACGCCGACCTGCTCGAACGCTACGCCACAGAGGCGATGCCCATCGGGGATCAGGAGGCCAGTCTGGCCGCGATCGAGCAGGCACTCGCGATCCGTGAGGACCTCGACGACGTGGACCATGTCGCGCTGCTCGAGTCGCGTCGGGCCGCCCTCTACAACAACCTCAGCCGGTCCGACGACGCGTGGCGGTGCACGAACCGTGCCCTCGAGCTCGTCCGGTCGAGCCCGCCGAGCGAGAACACGGCTGCGGTGCTCTGGCGTGCCTCGCACCAGGCCATGTCACGACGGGAGTGCAGCAAGGCGGTGGAACTCGCGACGCGCGCCCTCGAAGTGAGTGAACGGATCGACGATCGGGAGTCTCTAGCGTTCGCGCTGAACGCGTTGGGGGTCGCCCGCTTGTTCATCGCTCCGGAGCAGGCGGAGGAGCCGATGGTCCGGGCGCTGGAACTTGGCCGCGAACTCGGCCACGACGGTCTGATCGGGCAGGTCTACATGAACCTCGGGTCGGGTGGCGGCGAGGTTCGTCACTACGCGGCTGCGGAACGCTGGCTGCGCGAAGGCATCACCTGGTACGACGGCCGCGACCAGGACCTCGGTCGGGACTACCTCGTCGCTTGGCTGGCCCGCATCCTGTTCGAGCAGGGACGTTGGGTGGAGTTGGCCGAACTCCTCCCCCAGGTCGTCGACGGCACGGTGCCGATGGCATGGGTCACCGCGAGCAACGTGCTGGGTCGGTGGCGCGTCCGTCGAGGGGAACCCGGCGGCAAGGAGCGGCTCGCCGACGCGTGGCGGTACATCGCCGACCAGGGGATGATGCAGTGGCAATGGCCGGTCTCCTCGAGCCGGGCCGAGGCGGCGTGGCTCGAGGGCCGTATCGACGAGATCCCGGCCCTCGTGGAGCCGGTGTTCGAGCAGGCGAGCGGTCGGGATCAGCCGTGGGCGATCGGGGAGTTGGGGTTCTGGTTGTGGCGGGCGGGTGAGTTGCAGGAGCCTCCTGAGGGTGCGGCGGAACCGTTCGCGTTGCAGATCGCCGGCGATTGGGAGGGCGCGGCTGCGGCGTGGGAGGAGGTCGGGTGTCCCTACGAGGTGGCGGTGGCGCTGGC
>CAYVJT010000448.1:0-1843 GCA_964451855.1 uncultured Actinomycetota bacterium | reverse complement strand
ACGCCCGTGTGTTCCAGCCGGGTGCGGCGGTTGGACGCCTGTTGACCAGATGACCGTGGGCGGTTCGATCTGCACGACGAATCGAGCGTGGGGCACCTCTAGAGGGTGAGCCGACGACCAAGGACCTGCTCACGAGAGCAGCAACACCCCGAGCATGGCTGTGTAGAGGTGCGCCCAGGCGGGCGGGTTGAAGGGTCCCTCACGTCGGGTCGCCAGGAAGCCGCCGGCGAAGACCAGCCCGCCAACGATCCCGATCCAGCCCGCCCAACGGGGGAGTTCTCCATCCGCGAGCGCGGCGGTGCCGAGGATCACGAAGGTGACGTAGGCCGAGATCATGTGCACCGAGTACAGGGACCCGGCCCAGCTGTCGAGCGCCGCGAAGCCCTCCGGCAGGACGCCAGCCTCCGCGGTCTGCTCGGCAGCCCAGGGGAGCACCGTCAGCCGGAACGCCAACGAGGCGACCCAGCACACCGCCCCCATCGCGTAGACGGCGCCGGCCATCAGGCTCAGGACGACGGCGACGCTCTCATCGGCGACAGCTGCCAGGCCGAACACCCCCGCGGAAGTGAGGAACATCGCCGGGATCATCCAGAGGTGGACCCACGCTCGACGGCGCCGATCAACGTGGATGACCGGCAGCGCCTCGATCAGCGGCTGATCGTAGGCGCGCTTCCAGCCTCCGGCGCCGATGAGGAAGATGACCAGACCCGCGACGAGGACGAGGCCCACCAGCTCGTGCCCTTGCATGTGCTCCTCCCGGTAGCAAGGCCGGCCTGCGGCTCACGCTGGCAGCGTCGACGACGTCGAGGCGCTCGAACGTTGCTTGGCTCCCCACCAGCGGGGCCCTCCGCTACGCAGCATCCGCACGGTGGTGTCGGATCACGGAGAGCTTGATTCCACCAGGCGTTTGGCGTTCGCCAGGGTCCGGTCGGTGTCGCGTTGGAGTCGGCGCTTGATGACCAACGGCCACATCAGGCGTACCAGTGCACCCTGCACGCCGCGGGGGCGTGCCTCGAACGTGTGCGTGAGCCGGCTACCACCGACGATCGGCTCGATCTCGATGGTCAACTCGATCTCGACCGTTCCGTCGTCTCCGAGGTGCACCTGGCGGCGATGGGGCTCGAAGACCGTTACGAGCCATCCACTCTCGCTCTTGAACGGTGCGATCCCGCCGTACTCACGGTACGTGGCCCCCTGTTGGAGCCCATCGTCGGGCACTGCGAGCATGCGATCGACGGCTACGACCCACTCCGGATAGCGACGAGGATCGGACTCCAGGTCCCACACCCGCTCTTCGGGGGCGGAGATCTCGATGGAGCTGGAGACGTGCAGCATCAAGGATCCTTCCGGGTCGTGGCTGAACACCCCGGCTACCGAAGCTGGGCCCCACGAGCTCCGGACCCGGGCAGCGGCGAGATCACGCCGTCTGGAGCACGATGTCCGACGTCGCGGCTGGCCGACAGGGTGCGAGCCCCCGAGTCCTCTGGGGGTTCTCCACAACGCAAGTCCGGGCAAGCAGCACCAGCCGGGCCGGCCGAAGGGAAGGGTCCGCGTCGTCAGGACGCTGAAGCACACAGCACGAAGCCCTCACCACGCGCCCGGATCGCTCCCGATCCAGACCGAGATCGTGACCAGCCGGGCCCGGGCCTTCGGAAGGATCGCATGTGGTCCGCCGACTCGCGCACGAGCCGGTACAGGGGAAGATGGTCACACCGAATTTCGCGGTTGCGCACGCCAGTGGTGTGGCACGTCCTTCGTGGCTGACGTCGGCAGCGACAGTGGTGGTCGCGTCGCGCTGACGGCCGGGTGTCGCAGGCCGCCGCCGACCTATGCGCAACGCCCG
>CAYVJT010000447.1:0-1877 GCA_964451855.1 uncultured Actinomycetota bacterium | reverse complement strand
CGGTTGGTCGCGAGGTGGGCAAGCACCGTTGCCAGCTCGCTCTCGTCCTCATCCAGGGAGGCGATGAGGAACTCTCCGGGTGTCTCGATCCTGATCTGGCCGTGCTCGACGAACCGGGAGGAGATGAAGTCGCGAGTGTTCGCCGTCACGATGACCTGGGCGTCCGCCCTGACGGCGGTCGCCAGGACGTGACGGTCCGCGGGGTCGTTGTCCATCTGGGTGATCAGGTCGGCGGGCACCTCGATCCACGCGTCCGGAAAAGCTCGTCGCAGCTCGGCGATGGTGGCGGCGTCGAAGTGCTCAGGGTCGATCTCCGGGTGATCGTGCAGCACGTTGCGGCGCATCTCGTCGATGATCTGCTCGGACCAGACCGGGTCGTAGGAGCCCATCGCCGCCAGGGTGAGCAGCACGTCACGCAGCCACTGCGGGTAGAGCACGTTCGCGTCGAGCACCGCGATCAGAGGCGCCGTGGCGCCGGTCACCGGATGCCCAGGTCAGCCTCGGCCTCGGCGATGGCGTCCAGCGCTCGCAGCTTGCGGTCCCGCTCCGCCTTGAACCGCTGGATCGCGGAGATGGGCACGAGGTGGCGGTTGCCCTTCTTGCGGTAGGCAAGCTTGCCGGTCTTCAGAAGTTTGGTCAGGTGCGGCCGGGACACGCCGAGGAACTCGGCTGCCTCGGTGGTGGTCAGCATCGGGTCGTTACCCGCCGCCAGGGCATGCACGACCTTGTGCAACGCCTTCAACGACTCCGGCGGCAGATCGACCGGGTCGGATGCGCCGACGGTCACGGTGGTTCCACGATCGCCCGAGTCCCTGACGGCGGCTTCGAGCTGATCGTCGAGCGCGGCGAAGCGCTCTGCTCGCGAGTGGCCCATCCGGCATCTCCTCCAGATATCTGAAACAAGTGTAACAGCTTCGAGCTCCGCGAGGAGCTGCTCGTCTACTCGGACGGATCGGTGTGTTCGCGGCACGTCATCGCCTTGGCATAGGGGTTGGCATAGCCCGGCGCAGCCCGGCATAGCCGTATCACGACATGTGACACAAGATCGACCACGCCGCATAGGGGTTGGCATAGGCGTTGGCATCAGTTCCGCATAGCCCCACGGGGACGGTGGACGCAGTCCTACGAGGAGGCCGCGTCCGATGCTCGATGCCACACCTGCCCCGTTCGGTGAGGCGACCCGCCGCTTCACCCACCTCGACGACGGCGAGCGCGACCGCCACTCCAGCCGGCGGCTCGACGACCACTGTGCCAGCGAGCAGCCGGCGCACGTCGAGGCCCGTCGCGGTGTGGCGACGCAGCGATCGCCGAGCCGAGAGCATGAAGCAGCGGTGGTGAGGCGGCCATGAGCACGTCCGAGGTCTGGCGGTACGCCGACATGTGCCGCCACTGGGGTGTCAGCCGCACGACGGTGGAGCGGTGGATCCGTCTGTACGAGTCGACCGGTCAGGGGATCCCGGTCCATCGCGACCCGTCCGGGCGCCCCTACTGGCTGGCTCGGGAAGCCGCCGGTGATGGGGTCCTGGCAGGTGCAGACGGGCGGGACGGTTCCCACCTCGACGAGCGTGTCGAGCGGCTGCGTCGAGCGGCTCGCAGGCCTCGCCGCGCCTCGTAGGGGCGCACGCGATCAGCGGCGGGGGTCTCCGGTCTCGTCAGCCGCGCGGGCGGCCCGCGATGCCCTTCCCGGACGAGCTCCAACGTAGAGCTGGTAGAGGGTGTAGCCGTCACTGTGGCCCAGGTGTGCTGCCACGTCCTCGGGGTCGAGCCGCAGCTCGAACAGCTGCCAGACGGCCGCGGCATGTCTCCAGTCATGGGGGCTGTACCGCCAGCGGCGCCGGTTCTGGCCCTGGCACGCAGCCGACGGATGGTCGCGGTGA
>CAYVJT010000446.1:0-1884 GCA_964451855.1 uncultured Actinomycetota bacterium | reverse complement strand
ACGATCCAACGGAAGAACAAGGACGGCAGCGTCGTGCGCTACGTCCAGCTGGCCCACAACGTGTGGGATCCGGTCAAGCAGCAGTCGACTGCCCAGGTCGTGCATTCGTTCGGGCGCGAGGACCAGCTTGACCGTGCCTCGCTTGAACGGCTGGCGGGCTCGATCAACCGCTACCTGGGCATCGAGCAGCCGGTTGCTGTTGGCGATCCCGGCCGCGATGGCGACGGGCCGATGGGGTTGCGGCCGGTGGCGTCGCGTCCCGTGGGCGGGGGCTGGCTGCTGGACGGGATCTGGCGGCAGCTTCAGATCGACAAGACGGTCAAGAAGCTGCTCACCGGGCGGCGGCTCGATCCGGGTGTGGAGCGGGTGCTGTTCATGCTGGTCGCCAACCGGGCGCTGGCTTCGGAGCATCACAAGTCCAAGCTCGCGTCGTTGACCTGGGCGAAGAGCGTGCAGCTGCCCGGGGTCGGTGAACTGGGTGAGGATCCCAACGTGTGCTATCGGGCGATGGACTTCCTCCTCGAGGTCGAAGACACACTGGCCGAGTCGGTCTACTGGGCGACTGCGGACCTGCTCGATCTCGAGGTCGATCTGCTGCTGTTCGACACCACCTCGACCTACTGGCAGATCGAAGGTGAAGACCCCGCACCCGACGACGACCAGCGCCCTGAACTGCAGCCGGATACACCGGTCGACGACGAGCCCGAACGTACGGCAGGGTTCCGCTCTCGTGGCGCGTCGAAGGACCACAGGCCCGATCTGCCCCAGATCGTGGTCGGCATGGCCGTGACCCGCACCGGGATCCCGATCCGGGTGTGGTGCTGGCCGGGCAACACCGGCGACCAGCCGCTGATCCGCCAGGTCAAGAAGGACTTGAAGGCGTGGAAGCTTGGCCGGGTGGTGTGGGTCGCTGACCGCGGGTTCACCTCCGCGACCAACCGGCGCTACCTGCAGCGTGGTGGCGGCCACTACATCATGGGCGAGAAGCTACGCCACGGCTCCAAAGACGCCCAGGAGGCGCTCAAGCGTCAGGGCCGCTACAGAGGCGTTGCCGGCAACCTGCAGGTCAAGGAAGTGATCCTCGACGACGCCACGATGCGGGACCGGTTCGTCATCTGCCGCAACCCCGACGAAGCCGAACGCGACGCGACCATCCGGGGCCAGATCGTCGAACAGCTCGAAGCCGCCATCGACGGCTCCGACCAGCTGACCGCGACCAAACGTGCCGAGCTCGCCGGCGCTCTGCGCACCCGACCCGCCTACAACCGGTTCCTGCGCACCACCAAGACGGGGCTGCTGCGCATCGACCGTGGTGCGATCGCCGCCGACGCGAAGCTCGACGGCAAGTTCCTGCTACGCACCTCCGATCCGACCCTGTCGGTCGAGGACGTCGCACTGGGCTACAAGCAACTCCTCGAAGTCGAGCGAGGGTGGCGCGACCTCAAGCTCTACCTGGATCTTCGACCCATTTACCATCAGCTCGAGGAGCGCATCCGAGCCCATGTGCTGCTGTGCTGGCTCGCGCTGCTTGTCACCCGCATCGCCGAGACCGCGACCGGTGACACCTGGCGCAACCTACGTCACGAGCTCAACCAGCTCGCCGCGATCGAACACGCCGGCAACGTCGGCCACCTCGTCGAGACCACCCAGCCCACCGGCCGTCACGAGCAGATCTTCGACGCCGTGGGCATCAAAGCCCCGCCACGGTTCCTCGACATCACCCCCGCCTGAAGCGGTCCCGAGGCTGACTCAGAGGGCGGCCCTCGCCTAGGCACTACACGTGCCAGCGCTCCCGACGGCCCGATCTGGCCGCCACACCCCTCTCCGTCACCTTCAACGGCACATCCGCATGCCTTGCCGCCAACCTCAACTGTCGAACTCCGG
>CAYVJT010000445.1:0-1904 GCA_964451855.1 uncultured Actinomycetota bacterium | reverse complement strand
CTGCGCTCGATCCTGCGCCAGGACCCCGACATCGTGCTCGTCGGTGAGATGCGTGACCGCGAGACCGCCCACATCGGCATGGAGGCCGCCCTCACGGGCCACCTCGTGCTCTCCACCCTGCACACCAACGACGCCCCGTCCGCGGTCACCCGGCTCACGGAGATGGGCATCGAGCCCTTCCTCGTCGGCTCCGCGGTCGACTGCGTGCTGGCCCAGCGGCTGGCCCGCAGGGTGTGCCACAAGTGCGTCGACATGCGCCAGCCGGACGAGGTCGTGCTCAAGGAAGCCGGCTTCGACGACGACATCATTGCAGAGCGCCCTGAGATCCCGCATGCTGTGGGATGTTCCTCGTGCAGCAACACGGGCTACCGGGGGCGGCTCGCGGTGCACGAGGTGATGACGGTGACCGAAGAGATCGAACGACTGACGGTGGCGCGCGCCTCCTCCGACGAGATCGAGCGCGTCGCCATCGACCAGGGGATGCGCACACTGCGCGAGGACGGCCTCAGCAAGGTGCTGTTGGGCCGGACCACGATCGAGGAAGTGGGGCGTGTGATCGTATGAGTGGATCCGTGGGTAGAGTCGCTCGTGTGACTCCGAACGTGACGCAGGGAGGGTGGGGCCATGGCTGGACTCGGTGACATCCTGGTCGACCAGGGCGTGCTGACCAAGGAGCAACTGGCGGAGGCCGAGGAGCGCCGCCCGGAGTTCGGCGGCAGCCTGGCCAAGGCGCTCGTCTCGCTGCAGCTCGCGGGCGAGAACGACCTCGTCGGCGCGCTCGCCAAGTCGATGGGCATGCCCTACCTCGAGGTCGATGGCGCCAGCGTCGACGACAACGCCGTCGGGCTGCTCACGGGCCCGATGCTGCGCGACCTCAACGCGCTGCCGGTCGGCTTCGACGTCGACGACGCGCTGCTGGTCGCCGTGTCGGACCCCAACAACTCGGAGGCGCAGGAGAAGATCGAGCGGGTGACCCACGCCAAGGTGCGCCTCGGCCTCGCGCCGCGCCGTGCGCTCTCGGACGCGATCCACCGCCACGCGACGATGCTCGATGACGCTGAGGCTGCGGCGCGCGCAGGCCAGGACCAGATCATCCCCCCGGAGGAGTCGTCCAAGCCGGCCGTGACCGTGATGTCCGAGCAGGACGCCACGGTCGACCTGGACGTGCTGCTCAAGGAACTGCACGAACGCGGTGGCTCCGACCTGCACCTGACGACGGGCATCCCGCCGGCGCTGCGCATCAACGGCGATCTGATGCACCTCGACGACTACCCGCGTCTGGTGCCCGAAGAGCTCCAGAAGATGCTCTACTCGATCATGACGCAGAAGCAGCGGGAGAAGTTCGAGAACGAGCTCGAGCTGGACATCTCGTACTCCGTGCCGGGGCTCGCCCGCTTCCGTGTCAACGTCTTCCAACAGCGCGACGCGCTGGGAGCCGTGATGCGGATGATCCCCTACGAGCTGCTGCCGCTGGACAAGCTGGGCATCCCGGAGCAGGTGAGTAACTTCGCCTACCTGCCGCGCGGGTTCGTGCTGGTCACCGGCCCGACGGGTTCCGGGAAGTCGACGACCCTCGCGTCGCTGCTCGACCTGATCAACCGCAACCGCCCGGTGCACATCATGACGGTGGAGGACCCGATCGAGTTCCTCCACAAGCACAAGCGGGCGGTGGTCAACCAACGTGAGGTCGGTACCGACACCCACGGGTTCACGCCGGCGCTCAAGCACGTGCTGCGCCAGGACCCGGACGTGATCCTCGTCGGGGAGCTGCGTGACCTGGAGACGATCCAGATCGCGCTGACCGCGGCGGAGACCGGCCACCTCGTCTTCGCGACCCTGCACACGCAGGACGCGCCACAGACCATCGACCGCATCATCGACGTGTTCCCGCCCCACCAGCAGGA
>CAYVJT010000444.1:0-1905 GCA_964451855.1 uncultured Actinomycetota bacterium | reverse complement strand
CCGCCGCACAAGAGGTCTTCGAGCTCGAGGTTCTCCAGCCAGGGCTCGACGCCCCCGAAGGGCTCGCCCAGCTGGAGGGCTTCTGCGAGGCCTACCTGTCGTACGTCGAGCGGGAAGTGTTCCCCGGCGGCTGCTTCTTCGCCCAGCTACTGGCCGAGTTCGACGCACCCGACGGTGCGATCCACGACGAGGTCGTCACCATCCAACAAGGCGCAGTCGCCCTGCTCGAGGACCTGATCGCCACCGCCCAACAGCACGACGAACTCGACCCCAGCGTCGAGCCGGGGCAACTGGCCTTCGAACTCTACGCCGCCCTCGAGCTGGCCAACTACCTCTCGACCCTGCACCGAGACCCCGGCATCGTCGACCGAGGCCGCAAGGCCATGCAGACCGCGATCGCCACCGCCCAGCCCCGAGCCAAAGCCCCCTGAGTTCCACCGCTTGGAACCGCACGAGCTCCGACCGAACACCTGCCACCTCCACCGAGTGAGCTTACGCCGGGCCCGGATCGACATGAACAACATCGGCGCACCGTGTTCCCGCACGCACAGGTCGGCAGTGGCTATGTGCGCGAGCGTCGGCCTGGGCACCCCGTACATCGTCACGGTGATGGCGTCGTGGGTCGCGCTGCAGCGGAACACGTGGGAACCCTATCGAGTCGGGCGCTTGGGCTCCTACCGGTGATTCACCGAGTACGAATGCGCTCCTCCATCACTTCGTTTCGTTCGCATCGACGGCCACATCGACACGATCTCCGACGGCGACAGTGCCCGCCGCTGCTACATCGGCGTAGACGGCGAGCAGGCCGTCGCGTTCCTGAGTGAGCCGTGGCAGGAGTCGGCGTCGCGGATGCACGCCGTCCTGGACCACGTCAACGGTTCGACACCGGGACACGCGCTTGATCACGCGGAGCACCACCGCCTGGCCGATCGTGATGTGACGGTCCACCCAGGTCTCCTCGATGAACGGTTCGTCGGTGGCGATCACCAGGTTCGGTCGTAGCCGCTGCACATCGAGGTCGATCCCCCAGGCCTGCGTGCACCACGCGATCGTTGCGGTTCCGATGAGAGAGACCTGCCCAGCATCTTGGTGCGGGACCTCGCCCTCCGGCACTACGGAGACTGGTGCGCCCATCGCCTGGCTGAGGAGTCCATCGAGCGCCAGATCACCAACACGGTGGGCACGCGATCCATCCGTGACCTGGATCTCTCCGTTCGCCTCGGTGCGAGCGTCGAACTGCGTTACGGCATCGCGGCGCCGGAACCGGCCGGTGTTCTTGCACGACGCGAGCTGTCCGTCCTCGTCGCGGACCGCGAACCAGCGGTCGCCAGCAAGTCCACGATCATCGAGCACCACGTGTTCGAGGTTCTCGCCGCCCATCGCCTTGACCGGGTAACGGCGGATCTGGTCCAGGTGCATGATCGGCCATCTCGGTTGATGGGTTGAGAACTCGGCAGACCAAGACTATGACAGCCGTCGCATCGTCCGCATCGTCAGCCGGCGCAGCTTCTGTCGACGGGCTCGGGGGCCCGACGGCAGCTTCGAGTCGGCTCGACGCGAGCATCATGGGCTGTGCTGACCACTCGTTCGACCGCACATCGTCACGGCTGCCGAGCGCTCGCCCTGGCAGCCGTGTTGGTTTGTAGAGATCATCGGGCACCGGTTGCTCCGGCGAGGTAGGTCGCGACGATGTAGGTCGGGTTGCGATCGAGGGCGCCGCGTGCGCGGTCGTAGCGGCGTGTCTGTCGTGGATCGGCGTGCCGTGCGAAGTCCTGCACATCACGCAGGCTGCACCCAGCATCGAGCGCGGCAGTGATCGCGGCGTGCCGCAGGGAGTGGGGTGAGATGGGCTTGTCGAGCCCGGCGCGTTTCGCCAGCCGGCGCACGATCCGACCAGCGGCGTGT
>CAYVJT010000443.1:0-1911 GCA_964451855.1 uncultured Actinomycetota bacterium | reverse complement strand
GTGGGGGCCGTCAGGGGTGGGGTGACCTCGCCCGATCCCCAACGTTGCCGACCCCAGACGGACACGACCGTGAGCATCACACCCTTCGGCGCCCTCAGGACCCACGGCGCCGCCACCTTGCGCCGCGACCACGTCGGTGAGACCGTCAGCGTCGCCGGCTGGGTCGACACCCGCCGGGACCACGGCGGCGTCGCCTTCCTCGACCTGCGCGACCGCACCGGCATCGTCCAGGTGGTCGCAGATCCGGAGGCCAGTGACGCCTTGGAGGCGGCGCACCGCGTCCGCCCCGAGTGGGTGCTCCGGATCACCGGCACCGTCCGGGCCCGGCCGGAGGGCATGGTCAACGACAAGCTCGAGACCGGTGAGATCGAGGTGGCGGCGAGCTCGGTCGAGGTGCTCTCGGAGGCGCAGACCCCGCCCTTCCCGGTCGAGGACGGCATCGAGGTCTCCGAGGAGCTGCGCCTGCACCACCGCTACGTGGACCTGCGCCGCCCGCGGATGGCGCGCAACCTGCGGATGCGCTCGCAGGTGGTGTCCACGATCCGTCGCGTGATGGACCGCAACGGCTTCGTCGACGTGGAGACCCCGCAGCTGACCCGTCCGACCCCGGAGGGGGCCCGCGACTTCCTCGTACCGTCGCGCCTGCAGCCGGGGGAGAGCTACGCGCTGCCACAGTCCCCGCAGATCTTCAAGCAGCTGCTGATGGTCGCCGGCATCGAGCGCTACTACCAGATCGCCCGCTGCTTCCGCGACGAGAACCTCCGCGCCGACCGCCAGCCCGAGTTCACCCAGCTCGACCTCGAGCTGTCCTTCGGCGACGAGGAGGACATCTACGGGATCATGGAGGAGCTCTTCGCCGAGATCTGGCGCGACGTCCTGGACCACGACCTGCCGACCCCCTTCCCGCGGATGGCCTACGCCGAGGCGATGCGCCGCTTCGGCACCGACAAGCCCGACCTGCGGTTCGGCATGGAGCTCGCGGACCTCGGCGCGGTGTTCGCCGACACGGAGGTCGGGGTCTTCAAGGGCGTCCTGGAGGCCGGCGGATCGGTGATCGCGGTCGCCCTGCCCGACGGCGGCGAGCTCACCCGCCGCGAGTTCGACGAGTGGATCGAGTGGGCCAAACGCCGCGGCGCCAAGGGGCTCGCCTGGGGCGTCGTGGAGGCTGGCGAGGGCGACGCCCCGACCCTGCGCAGCCCGCTCACCAAGTTCATGAGCGACGCCGAGGTAGCCGGGGTCATCGCGGCGACCGACGCGAAGGTCGGCGACGCGATCTTCTTCGGCGCGGGGCCGACCCGGTTCGCCCGCGGCTTGATGGGGGCCCTGCGCGTCGCGCTGGCGGACGATCGCGGCCTGATCCCCGACGCCGTCGAGGAGGGCCGCTGGGAGTTCGTCTGGATCACCGAGCCGCCGATGTTCGACCCGGCGGAGGAGTCCGACGACCCAACGGCGGCTACGTCGGAGGGGTGGGTGCCCAACCACCACCCCTTCACCGCCCCGGCGCAGGAGTTCGTGGACGACTTCGAAGCGCGCCCCGGCGAGGCCACCACCCGCGCCTACGACATCGTGCTCAACGGCACGGAGCTCGCGTCCGGGTCCGTGCGTATCCACGACGCGGACCTGCAACGGCGCGTGTTCCGCTTCCTCGGCGTCTCCGACGAGGACGCGCAGGAGAAGTTCGGCTTCCTGCTGCGCGGGCTGGCCTACGGCACTCCGCCGCACTGCGGTATCGCGCCGGGGTTGGACCGGGTCATCATGCTGCTGGCGGGTGAGGACTCGATCCGCGAGGTGATCGCCTTCCCCAAGACCCAGACGGGCGCCTGCCCGCTGTCGGGTGCCCCGGCCGCCTACGACGAGATCGCGCTCGCCGAGGTGGGCCTGCGCCTGGCCCCCAAGCCCAAGAGCTGACCC
>CAYVJT010000442.1:0-1928 GCA_964451855.1 uncultured Actinomycetota bacterium | reverse complement strand
AGGGATCCGCAGCTCGTGTGCCTGCGTGGTCCCTGCGCACCCTCGTCCGGGCGCAACGCTCAGCTGTGACGCGACGATCCCTGCCCCATATCGCTGGGATCGTCGTCGTTCGGTGGCTCGGTGGCCGGCTCGTGACGATCCTCGTCACATGACACCGAGATCGTCATCGTCCCGTGGCTCGTTCCGGCCCTGGGGCCCTCGGGCCGCGGGGGTGCCCGGTGGGTGGGGTCAGCGGCGCATCAGGATCTGGAGCACGTACCAGAACAGCAGCGCGATCGAACTGAACAGGTTCATCGCGGCGGGGATCTCCGCCTCCGGCGGGTACGACCGGTAGACCTGCTGGGTCGAGTACAGGATCGCCGCACCGGCGAAGCCGACCATCGCCCAGCTGAACCAGAGGCCGAGACCGGTGCCGAAGAGCACGCCGCCCACGATGAGCGCGAGCGCGAGGACCCCGCCCCACATCAGGATCCCGCGCAGGAAGCTGAAGTCCTTGCCGGTGGTCAGGGCGATGAACGACAGCCCGGCGAAGGCCAGGATCGAGAGCATCGCGGCCTGGAAGATCACGCCCTCCAGGTCCGGGTGGACGTGCGCGATCCAGAGCGGTCCGGTGAACAGCAGGGCGTTCGCGCCGATCAGCAGCAGGTAGCCACCCCACTGGCCGGCCCGGGTCTGGGCCTTGAAGCCGAGGTTGTTGGCCATCCAGCTCACGAGCATGAACCCGCCCAGGATGATCAGCCAGTTGGTCCGGAAGATCAGATCGGCCATCGCCGCCCCGATGCCGAGGTCGAACATCAGGTACTGCATCCCGATGAACGCGGCGATCCCGCCGATCACCAGGCCGTAGACCCGGGTCATGAAGCGGCCACGGACCTCGCGGCTGTGCTGCTCGACGGGCAGCGTCGGGGTGGAAGGCATCCCGTGGGGCTGTGCGCTCATCTGTGGATCCTCCTGCCGGAACGGCGGGGACGGGCGTGCATGGCAGATCGCGGGACAGTGTGCCCGACGATGGGGCGGGGCACCACGCACATGAGCCCCACGCGCGCAGCTCGGCTTCCCGCTGTGTCCGTGGCTGCGGCCCGGGAACGCCGCGTTAGGGTTGGCGGGGACCTCGGACCGGGATCGGGACGGGACGACGGCGCCCCGCGTCCGCGGCGCCGAGGCAGGGCGAGGCAGTCAGCGGCGCCGGAGACCCCGTGGTGGGGTTGCAGGCGTCGGAGGCGGCCTCGGAGGAGCAGAGATGAGATGAGCGACGAGACCCACCGTCAGCTGATCGATGCGCATCGTGGCGTCTTCGCCGGTGTGCGCGACGCGGTCGCCGGGATCGACGAGGCGGCATGGTCCACCCCGACCGGCTGTCCGGGATGGGACGTGCACGACCAGGTGGCGCACGTGATCGGCATCGAACGCGCCATGCTCGGCGATCCCCCCGACCAGGTCCAGATCCCCGAGCTCCCCCACATCAGGAACGACTTCGGCAAGGCGGTCGAGGCAGCGATCCAGGCGCGCCGCGGGATGCCCCCGGACCAGCTGCTGCACGAGGCCGACGAGGTCTTCGCCCGTCGGATCGACATGCTCGAGGCGATGGATCCAAGCGCGCTCCAGGAGCCGATGGAGGGTCTCGCGGGCATGAAGGCGAAGGGCTCGCAGATGCTGCGGATCCGGGTCTTCGACATGGTCTGCCACGAGCACGACATCCGTCGTGCGCTCGGACGCGGTGGCGAGACCCAGGGGCCGCACGTCGACATCAGCGTCGAGCAGGTCGCCCGCGCCTGGGCACGGGCGTTGCCCCAGGTCCAGGATGCCGGCGTCCTCGAGGTGGTGGTCGACGACCGGCCACCGGTCCGGATCGACCTCGCCGATGGCAGCCTCCACCGCGAAGGTGCGGGACCCGACCCGACCGCGACGATCCACCTCGGTGTCAGCGA
>CAYVJT010000441.1:0-1940 GCA_964451855.1 uncultured Actinomycetota bacterium | reverse complement strand
CACCCGGTTCAGTGGTCAGCAGGAGGCTGTGGCGCACGGACCATCGGCCAGATCGTCGGTCCGCCTGCGCCGAGCTCAACCTCGTCGGTGGCGTCGAACCCGACACGCTCGAACCAGCGCCGGTTACCCGGGGCGGTGGCCTCGAGGTAGGCGGGGACGCCCTCCGCATCGCAACGGTCGAGCACCGGCCGCAGCAGCGCGCCACCGATGCCCCGTCCCTGATGGTCCGGGTCGACCCCGGCGAGCAGCAGGTGGAAGTGCGGCTCGTCCGGGTGCAGCGCGCTCAGCCGCCGCAGCAGGCGGAGGGCGGCGACCGACCGCCTCCAGCCGCAGGTCGCGACGTACGCGGGGGCCCGTCGCAGCCACTCCACGGTCGACAGCGACGTCTCACCCGGCGGCAGCCACAACGCCGCGCCGGCCCGGTCCTGGGTGGTGTAGACCTCACCGTGGGGCAACGTCGCGCGGCGCAGGTACTCGCCTCCGAGCATGCGCGCCATCGCTCGGGCACGGTGCCCGTCCTGGCGCACGGTGAAGCCGACGCGCGGGTCGTGGTCGAGGGCCCTGGTGAGCACCCGGGTCAGGACGGGGACATCATCGGTCGTGGCCCTGCGAACGGAGCTCGCGAGGTCGCGGTCTCGGCCCCTCGACATCGTCCTACCCATCGCGCCCCTCCATCGTCCGCGCACACCTCGGACCGTACGCGCACGTCGGTTGCCCCTGTCGAGGGTGCAGCCTACGCATGTGCGGGCGCGCCAGCGTCCTCGGCGGCATGGCCAGCGTCGTCCGCACCAGCATCGTCCGCGGTGGCAGCGTCACCCGCGGCGCCAGCGACGACCACCGGTCCGCCCTCCTTGGCCAGGTGCAGGGCATGGTCGGCCCGAAGCATCAGCTGACCAGCCGATTCCGCGCCGTTCCACACGGCCAACCCGGCCGAGCAGGACACCCCCGTCAGCGGGTGGTCCAGCAGGCGCCGTACGACGACGGCGGCTACCTCGGGCTCGCAGTCAGCGAGCACGAGCATGAACTGGCCGTCACCCGTCCGAGCCAGCACGTCCGCGTCGCGGACCAGGCTACGCCAGAACCCCGCGAGGTCGGCGAGCAGCACATCGCCAGCGGCGTGGCCTCGCTCGGCGCCGGAGGTCGTGAGGTCGTCGACGCCGAGCACGGCGAGGCAGGTCGAGCGGTCCCTCACCTGGCGCGACCGCTCCAGCTCACGGACCAGTCGGGCGTGGGCGCGTCGACGGTTCCCCAGCCCGGTCAGCGGGTCGGTGTCGGCACGGAACCGCAGGGTCACCGCGAGCGATGCCACCACGAGCGCAGCGACGGACTGTGTCCCGGCGGTCAGGATCAGCTGGGGGGCGAGCAGCGTCGCCTCGCCGGCCAAGAGCAGCGCCGTGGCCTGGACCAGCACACTGAACGCCAACTGCGCAGCGACCACCCGACGTGTGAAGAACATCGACGCGTGCAGGACCACCAGGACGTACAGCAGCGCGTAGCTCGCCGTCGCAACACCGCCGCCAGCGAGTGTCTGGCAGACCGCGATCAGCACGCTCCCGCTCGCGGTGAGCAGGTGGCAGGTCGCAGACCCGACCCGTTCGGCCCGCACCGCAAGGAACACCGCGCTCCCCGACGCGGCGACCACGGTCAGGGCGATGCCCACCCGGTCGACGCCGGCCCACGCGGGGATGTCGAGGAGCGTTGCCGAGACGAGCACGAGCGCGGACACACCGCCGCCTGCCGCGAAGACGGCCGCGAGCGACCGCGCACGGCGACGCTGACCCTCCACCGTCTGTGCCTCGAGCACGGCGCTCGTCGACAGCTCCACGTGACCGCTCCAGGATCGACACCATCACCGCCACGGTCGGCCGGACCGCGCGCGACCTAACCGTTGACGTGCACCCCGCAGGGCTCCTCGATCTGAGCGTCACGAGCCAGGCCCG
>CAYVJT010000440.1:0-1948 GCA_964451855.1 uncultured Actinomycetota bacterium | reverse complement strand
CGTGGACGCGGGGGAGGAGGCGCAGCCGGCAGAGGCCGAACTGGCCGCCGTCGAGGGCGCCCAGGGCCCGCCACCGCCACCGCCTCCCGACCCGCGCAACCTGCAGACCAAGGTGCGCGGTGAGCGCCTGCGCACGGATCCCTCGATCGACGAGGACCTCGTGACCCGCCTGATCGACGGCGTGGAGGGTATGTAGATGCCACCTCCGCCCGTACGCGGCCGCCGTCGACCCCGGACCGTCAAGATCGTGGTCACCGGGCCCTTCGACGCCGGCAAGACGACCTTCATCCGCACCATCTCGGAGATCACGGTCCTGTCGACCGAGAAGGCCGTCACCGACACCGAGGTGCACGGCCGCGGCCGCACGACGGTGGCGATGGACTTCGGGCGCATCACCGTGGGCTCGGACATCGCCCTGTACCTGTTCGGCACGCCCGGCCAGGACCGCTTCGAGTTCATGTGGGACATCCTCGCCGAGGGCATGCTCGGCTACATCCTGCTCGTCGATGCCGACCGGCCCGCGTCGGTCGCCGAGGCCCGCAGGGTCAAGGACCACTTCGACGCCCTCGCGGACGTTCCCTCGACCATCGTGGTCAACAAGCTCGGGGACCGCGAGGAAGCCGACCTCGTCGCGCAGGTGCGTGACGAGCTCTCCCTGGACGAGCAGGTGCCCGTGGTCGTCGCCGACGCCCGGGAGCGCGAGGACGTCAAGCGGGCCCTGGTGACCTTCCTGCGCAGCGTCCAGGCCCGACTGCACGACGCACGCGACGACGCCTCTGTGGGGACAGCATGAAGCCGCTCGGACACATCCTGGTCGAACGGGGCCTGATCACCCAGTACCAGCTGGAGGATGCCGAGGCAGAGCACGCCGAGGTCGGCGGCTCCCTCGGGCGCGTCCTGATCGAACGCGACATGGTCTCGGAGAAGGACCTGGTGGCGGCCCTGACCACCCAGATCGGCATGGAGTTCGCCGACCTCAAGGACACCGAGATCGACGCCCGCGCGGCCACGATGATCAGCGAGAAGCTGATGCGCCGCCACACCGTCATCCCGATCCGGGTGACCGACGGCAAGCTGATCGTGGCCACCAGCGACCCGTCGAACGTCGTCGCGCTGGACGACATCCGCACGATGACCGGGATGGACGTCGAGCCGGTCGTCTCCACCAAGGACGACATCCTCGAGGCCATCGCCAAGTACGCCACGATGACCGACGACATGGAGGAGATCGCCCACGATCTCGCGGGCGATGACGACGACATCGGCGACCTCAACGAGCTCAAGGCGGCCACCGAGGACGCCCCGATCGTCAAGTTCGTCAACCTGCTGATCTCGCAGGCGGTGGCCGACGGGGCGTCGGACATCCACATCGAGCCCGGCGAGCGCGAGCTGCGCGTGCGCTACCGCATCGACGGCGTGCTCCACGAGGTGATGCGCTCGCCGCGGTCGATCCAGAACGGCGTGATCTCACGGCTGAAGATCATGGCCAACGTCGACATCGCGGAGCGGCGCATCCCCCAGGACGGCCGCATCAGCCTGACGGTCCACGGCAAGCAGATCGACATCCGCTTCTCGACCCTCCCGGCGGTGTACGGCGAGAAGGTCGTGATGCGCATCCTGGACAAGTCCTCGGTGCTGCTCACCCTCGACGACCTCGGCTTCCTCGACCACAACATCACCAGGTTCCGCGAGTCCTACGAGAAGCCCTACGGGATGATCCTGGTCACCGGGCCGACCGGGTCCGGGAAGTCGACGACGCTGTACGCGACCCTGAACGTGCTCAACCAAGAGGGCGTGAACATCGTCACCACCGAGGACCCGGTCGAGTACCAGCTCGCCGGCATCACCCAGGTGCAGACCAACAACAAGGTGGGCCTGACCTTCGCGACCGCGCTGCGCTCGATCCTGCGCCAGGACCCCGACATCGTGCTCGTCGGTGAGATGCGTG
>CAYVJT010000439.1:0-1949 GCA_964451855.1 uncultured Actinomycetota bacterium | reverse complement strand
GTTCGGTCCAGCGGCAGGGTCCGGCGGAACCCGTCGGCGAACGGGGGGCGACGAGTGTGCTGTCGTCGCGAAGGCGGTGCTCACCGAGAGGATGGGGATGGGCGGCGCGAAACCACGCAGGCCGCCCGTCACGCCCCGTCGTCGGCTGGCGTACGCCGCCGCAGGATCCCCGAGATACTTGCACATAACCTGCAGCACAGTAACATACTGCGATGCAGGTTGCGAGGTGTGAGGTGTTCTGGGGACGCGAACGGGAGCTGGGCAGGCTCCATGACGAGCTGGACGCGGTCGTCCAGTCCGGCCAGGGTCGCATGCTCGCGCTGCGCGGCCGTCGCCAGTCCGGCAAGTCGCGGCTGCTCGCCGAGTTCGTCGAACGTGCCGGGTTGCCCTACCTGTTCACCACCGCCGTGAAGAACGCCCCACCCGACGTTCAACTGCAGACGGTCGCCGACGACCTACACACCGCCCGGACGCCGCTGCCCGCCCTCGACACCGCGTTCGCCGCCAACCCGACCTCGTGGGCTGACCTGTTCGCCCGCCTGCCGTTGGCGTTCGATGGCCAGCCTGGCGTCGTCGTGCTCGACGAGTTCCCGTGGGCGGTGGAGACCGACGACACCCTCGAGGGAACGCTGCAGGCCGCTTGGGACCGCACGTTTGAGCAGTTGCCGGTTCTGTGGGTCGTCATCGGCTCAGACGTGGCGATGATGGAACGGCTCACCGAGCACGACCGGCCGCTGTACGGCCGCGCCCGCGAGATGGTCGTTGCCCCCCTGTCCCCCGCGGAGGTGGCCGCTGCTGTCGGCGACCGCGATCCCGTCGATGTGATCGACGTGTACCTGGCGACCGGCGGCTATCCGCGGCTGGTGTCCACCGCTGCCGAACACCCCGATGCCGCCACGTTCGTGCACGCGCAGCTGAGCGACGACACGTCCCCGCTGATGGTCACCGGACAGCGGGTCCTGTCGTCGGAGTTCCGCGATGCGGAGTCGGTCCGCACGGTGCTCGAGGCCATCGGGTCGGTCGAGGTGGGACATGCGACGTTCTCGTCGGCGGTCGGGGTCCTCGGCGGCGAGGAGAAGGCCGCCGGAGCGGCCGTCGCCCGGGCGCTCGAGCCGCTGCAGGCCAAGCGGCTGGTGACCATCGACATGCCGGTGGGTGCCGGACCGAGGTCCAAGCTGCGCCGCTACCGGATCGTCGACCCGTACCTGCGGTTCTTCTTCCGGTTCTGCCAGCCGGAGCTCGCGCACGTCGAACAGGGACGCGCCGACCTGGCCCGATCCCGGTTCAACCGCGACTACAGCTCGTGGCGTGGTCGGGCGGTCGAACCCGTCGTCCATGCGGCCGTCGCCCGGCTCGCCGCCGGAGGTGACGGCCGGTTCGCCGACGTCGAGCAGGTCGGGTCCTGGTGGGACCGATCCAAGGACCACGAGTTCGACCTGGTGGCGGCCGACCGGGCGAGGAAGGCCACCTGGGTCGGGTCGGTGAAGTGGCGGAGCGGCCGCCCCATGAACCGGCGTGACCTGGGGACGCTGGCCGCGGCGCGGGCGGTCGTCCCCGGTGCGCAGGAAGCTCGTCTGCTGGCGGTCTGCCCCGCAGGAGTGGATGTGGGCGCCGGGTTCGACGGCGTGCTCGTCGCCGGCGACATCGTGGATGCCTTCGCCGTATGACCCAACCCGACAACAGGCGAGCCGACCGAACATCTACTCCAGGGCATCGGGTCTCCAGGATGCCGACCCAGCACTGACGCACACACCAAGCGGTAACGCCCGTTGCGAGCTACTCGTCGAGACGGAGCCGCTCGAGCTGTTGGCCGGTCACGTCCGCGATGATGTCGAAGTCCTTGTCGTGGTGGAGAACGGCGAGACCTGCAAGCTCCGCGGTCGCTGCGATCAGCAGGTCGGGCACAGCCGGGGCCCGGTGGTGTCCACGGTCGGCGAGCAACTGCTGGA
>CAYVJT010000438.1:0-1955 GCA_964451855.1 uncultured Actinomycetota bacterium | reverse complement strand
GCCTTGACGCATCGTGCATCGTGATGCACGATGCACGCGACGAGGAGGTTGGTCATGGCGAAGGGGTTCACCGTTCGTCTCGATGACGAGCAAGCTGAGGAGCTCGAAGCGGTCGCCAAGGTCGATGGGGTGCCGGTCGCTGAGGAGATCCGCCAGGCGATCGCCGTACGTATCGAGGAGCGCCGCAACGACGACGAGTTCCGTGAACGGCTGCGTCAGTCGATCGAGGACAACCAGAAGATCCTCGACCGCCTGGCTCGCTGAGTGGTCTGGGAGTACCTCGATCTCGCGGACTTCCTGCTGATCGCCGAGGCCGTCCTCGACATCCCCGCCGAAGATCTCGCCCGCGCGGCCCAGCTGGAACTCGCCGAGTCCGCGCTACACGCCCCGGCCGCAACCTTCGGTGGGGTGGAGTTCTACCCCGACCTGGCCCGCAAGGCAGCCGTGTTGGCCACCCGTCTGATCAACAACCATCCCCTCCCTGATGGCAACAAGCGGGTCGGCTACCTGTGCGCGCTCGAGTTCGTCGCCCGAAACGGCGGAACCTGGACCCACCCGCCCGACGACCCCGAAGGCGATGACACCGTCGCCATGATCGAAGGCGTCGCCGCCGGCCAGTTCGATGAAGACACCCTCACCGCCTGGATCACCGAACGCCTCGCATAACGCGACAAGACCCCACCACCGGACTTGCCGGACCGGTCCGCAACGCCCGGAATCGCCAGGCCGCTGCGGCGGGCTGTCGCAATCTCCCGGAGGAATCAGGACGCCAACGCCATGCTGTAGAAGAGCAACCGCTCAAGAGCAGGATGACAACGGCGACGAGCAGGAAGCACTCGATCCCCTCGACATGCCAGCACCTCTGTCGGAGGAGTGCAGCCAACGTCCCGCCCAGCCGGATCGCCGTGGCCACAACGCCCCGAGACGCCTGGTTGCGGTGGTTGAGAGCGGTGGCACCGCTTCCGCGGAAGCGCGAAGGGTCAGATCCCTCGATCACCGGTGGCCACTGCATGGAACGGATCGATGCTCTCAGGCGGGCTCGACCAGTCATCCGCTGGGAAGGGACTGCTCCTCGGCACGGGCAGGCGCCATCACCACGTCGTCGCGTAGCAGCCACAGCGTCCCAACTGCGACGAGGAACGCACTGCCGACCAGCGCCGCGACACCGCCCGGCACCACCGGGGACACCGCTCGCTGCGCCCCCTCCACGACACCGAGCAACAGGCCGAACAGCATGGGGCCAGCCACCGTGAGCAGGACCGCCCCGACGGCTCCGCGACGCAGCCGGAACAGCACGATCACGCCGATCACGACGACCGCGGACGGGACCAGGATGGCCAGCACCTCCGTCACGCTACGGATCGAGGCCAGCGTCGCGAGCCAACCGCCGACGGGACCATCCCACATCAACGTCAGGGCGAGCACGATCGGTACGAGCAGCCAGACCGGAACCTCACCGCCTCGTCCCCGCCAACCGCCTCGCGGACGACCGATCCAGGCAGCGACGCCCGCGACCAACATCAGCAACTGGAAGGGCAGCAGCGATGTGGCCCCACCCATAGCGCCCGTGAACGCGTGGGCCAGCGACATCACGACGTTCGGCGCCGCGAACACCGCGCTGGTCACCAGCACCACCGTCCCCAGCCGCGGCCGCCGAAGCACGAACCACCCACCTACCAGCCACGGTGCCACACCGACCAGCGACCACAGGAGGAACCACGCACCTACTCCCACCGAGCCCATCAGCACTCCCAAGCCCATGGGCAAGAGGCCGCCGAGCCCGGCGAGCACCGCCGCCGACGCGGCCACCACGCCAGATCGCTTCCCCGTCATATGCACGACTCCCATCGATGCATCGTAGACCCACGCCACTGCTCAACATGGAGAACACGCCCGGATCCGCCAGGCCGCTGCGGCGGTTGTCGCCGGGTGCTGCCGCGATCGAGCACGCCCCT
>CAYVJT010000437.1:0-1965 GCA_964451855.1 uncultured Actinomycetota bacterium | reverse complement strand
GCTAGCCGCGTTTTCCGCAGTGTCGTGCCGCAAGCCTGGGTCCTGAACGTCGTTGTTGGCCTGTAGGTGGCCGCCTGTGGGTGTTCTTGAGCGTTCAGGCCCGAGCGATGTTGTGCCAACAGTCGGTGCAGGCAACGGAGCAAGGCGGGTTCGGGTGCTTTGCTCGTGGGTATGACGCCGGTATGGTTGTGCCAATATGTACCCACGAGTGAAGCGTGTCCGCCGCGGCGATCAGGTGTACGAGTACGTGCAGCTGGTCGAGGGCCGTCGCGTCGACGGAAAGGTCCGCCAGCGGGTTGTGGCAACGCTTGGGCGGCTCGATGAGCTCAAGGCCTCGGGGGAGCTGGACCGGCTCGCGGGCTCGTTCGCGCGGCTCGATCCGCCGGGGGTCGGGACGCGCCGCGAGGTGGGGCCGCTGCTGCTGGTTCGCGAGTACCTGCGCCGGCTTGGTGTCGCCGACATCGTGGACCGGGCCGTGCCGATGCGGGGCCGGGCGCTGTTGACCCACGGTGAGGTCGTCGAGGCGCTGATCGTGAACCGTCTGTGTGCGCCTGCGCCGCTGTACGACGTGGCCGGATGGGCATCATCTGCCGCGGTCCAGGAGCTGTTCGGCACCCCGGCAGGGCTGCTCAACGACGACCGGCTCGGTCGAGCGCTCGAAGCGCTCGCGCCGGTCGCCGAGCACGTCCGCGGTGAGGCTGCGTTGGCCGCCATCGACCGTTTCGATGTGGACGTCGCCCAGCTGCACGTGGATTTGACCTGTCTGCGGTTCGCGGGCGCCTACCCCGACTCGACCCTGGTGAAGAAGGGTTGGGGTCCCGACCGCACCGTGGGCCGTCAGGTCCGTGCGCTGCAGGCCGTGACCGAACAGGGCGTGCCCATCTATGTGCGCGCACACCCCGGCAATGCGGGCGAGGCCGGCGCGATGACCGACGCGATGGACCAGCTTCGAGCACTCTGCCCGCCCGGGCTGGTCGTGGTCGCCGACTCTGCACTGGGCCATCTCGGCAACCTGTGCGCCGCAGACCGCTCGGGTGTGCGCTTCGTGGTCCCGCTGCGTGCCGACACCGGCTTCGCCGAGCGGTTCTTGCACCACGTCGGCCACGACGCGCTCCGGCCGCTGCGCTACGTCTCCCAACGCGACACCGACCTGCCAGCCCACCAGCGCACCCGCTACCGCGGCGTGCTCGACCACTGGGAGGTCACCGACCCGGCCACCAAAGCGACCCACCACCTACGGGTGGCGTTCATCCACTCGACCGAGGAACAGACCTCGGTCGCCAACGCCCGCGAACGTGCCCTGACCAAGGCCGAGACCGCGCTCACCAAGATCCGCAACGGCCTCGGCGGCCGCTACTACAAGACCCTCGACCAGGTCGACACCCGCGTCGCCAAGATCCTCCACCCCAAGATCGCGTCGCTACTCAAGGTCACCACCGGCACCGACCAGCGCGGCCGACCCACCATCGCCTGGCAACGAGACCAGGACGCGATCGACGCCGCCGCAACCACCGACGGGATCTACGCGCTCGCGACCAACCTCGAAGGCGCCGACCTGCGCGCCGTGCACGTACTGCGCCGCTACAAACAGCAGCAGATCGTCGAACGCCGTAACCGCGACGCCAAGTCGACCCTCAAGGTCCGGCCGATCTTCCTCCACAACGACGACCGCATCGACGCGCTCGTGTCCATCGTCGGACTCGCACTGCTCATCTTCGGCCTCATCGAAGCCGACCTTCGCCGCGCCATCGCCCCCGCAACCCACCTGCCCGGCCTGCTGCCCGAAGCCCGCGCCGCCAGACCCACCGGCCGCTCCGCCCTCGCCGCATTCGACCACCTCGCCGCGACCTACACCACCAGCGGGATCGTCCTCGACCGGCTCACCCCCACCCAACGCACCATCCTCGGCCTCCTCGACATCCCACTACCGTGGCCCGAACACCAGACCCTTGACACGAAACGGTG
>CAYVJT010000436.1:0-1977 GCA_964451855.1 uncultured Actinomycetota bacterium | reverse complement strand
GGTGTGGTCGGTGTGCTCACCGATCAGGTTGGCACGCCCCGGCGCGCGATAGGTGGCCACCTGTACCTCCTGCGATGCCCCCGGTATCGTAAGCTGAACGAAGATGAAAGTAAGCTAGCGAAAGTCAGGCGGGCCCGGCCGTACGGCCCGCGGAGGGGACGAGCGTGCGGGTCCTGGTCACCGGCGGTGCCGGCTACATCGGTGCGACCACCGCAGCGGCGCTGCTCACCGCCGGACACGACGTGACCGTCGCCGACGACCTGAGCGCCGGCCACCGCGACGCCGTCCCGGACGGTGCGCGGTTCGCCGAGCTCGACGTCACCGACCCGGCAGCGATGTCGCCGCTGGTCGAGTCGGGCCGGTTCGACGCCTGCGTGCACTTCGCCGCCCTGATCGAGGCGGGCGAGTCGATGCAGGCGCCGGAGCGCTACTTCGAGACCAACACCGCCGGCTCGGCACGGTTGCTCTCCGTGCTGCTCCACCACGGTGTCGAGCGGTTCGTCCTCTCGTCGACGGCCGCGGTCTACGGCGAGCCCGAGCACATCCCGATCCGCGAGGACGACCCGCTCGCCCCGACCAACGCCTACGGCGAGTCCAAGCTGCTGGTCGAGCGCATGCTCGCTTGGCACCACCGCATCCACGGCCTGCGGACCGCGGCGCTGCGCTACTTCAACGCCGCCGGCTCCGATGGCCAGCGCGGAGAGCGCCACGACCCCGAGACCCACCTGATCCCCCTGGTGCTCCAGGTCGCACGCGGCGAGCGGGAGCGGATCGCAATCTTCGGGACCGACTACCCGACACCCGACGGAACGGCCGTGCGCGACTACGTCCACGTCAGCGATCTGGCCGACGCCCACGTGCGCGCCGTCGAGCAGCTCGACGACCACGGCACGCTGATCTGCAACCTCGGCAACGGGACGGGTTTCAGCGTCCGCGAGGTGGTGGACGCCGCACGTCGCGTCACGGGCCTGGCGATCCCCGCCGACGACGCGCCCCGGCGATCTGGCGACCCGGCGGCGCTGGTGGCGTCGTCCGAACGGGCCCGGGAGCTGCTGGGCTGGGAGCCGACGCACACCGACCTCGACCGCATCGTCGCCGACGCGTGGACCTTCGCCTCGCACCCCCGCTGATCCCCGGACCGGCCGTCCGGCACCATCCTGCCCCTCTCCGGAAGGTCGCACTCGTGACCGACCAGCCGCCGATCCCCGCCCGCGTCCGCCGCGACCGGATGCTCGCCCTGCTCCGGGAACGCGACTTCGTCCGGGTCGCCGACCTCGCGGAACGCTTCGAGGTGTCCGAGGTGACCGTCCGCGGAGACCTCGACGCGCTGGCGGACCGCGGGCAGCTCCGCCGCGTCCGCGGGGGCGCCGTCCCCCGATCGGCCGCACCCGCCGAGCGCCCCTTCGAGGAAGCCGAGGTGGCGGCCGCCGAGCAGAAGCGCGCGATCGCCCGGGCCGCCGCCCAGATGGTCGGGTCCGGTGATTCGATCGTCCTGGACGTGGGCACGACGACCACCGCGATCGCGCAGGCCCTCGCCGCCAGGGACGACCTCACCGACGTCACGGTGTTCACCAGCTCCCTGACGATCGCCCTCGCCCTGGAGGACGCCACCCAACGGCTCACCGTGGTGGTCACCGGTGGGACCCTGCGCCCGAAGCAGCACTCGTTGGTCGAGCCACTGGCCGGTCTCGTCCTCGGGTCGATCCACGTCGGGACCGCGTTCGTCGGCTGCAACGGGGTCGACCCCGACGCCGGCATCACCAACGTGAACCTGCCCGAGACCGAGATCAAGCGCATGATCCTGCAGGCGTCGCAGCGGCGGGTGGTCTGCGCCGACGGGTCCAAGCTCGGCCGGGTGTCGCTCGCCCACGTCTGCGACCTCGACGACATCGATCTGCTGATCACCGACGTCGACGCCGATCCGGAGCTCGTGCAGAGCCTCCGCGAGACCGGCCTGGAGGTCGTCCTGGCCGAACG
>CAYVJT010000435.1:0-1991 GCA_964451855.1 uncultured Actinomycetota bacterium | reverse complement strand
CGCGCGGATGTTGGGATCGAAGTCCGCCTCCGACTCGGATTCGAGCACGGCGATCTCGACGCCGAGCTCCGCCTCAGCGCGCTGGAAGCCCTCCCACACGGTCTGGTTGAAGGAGCGGTCATCCACGCCGCCGGTGTCGGTGATCTGGCAGGCCAGGAAGTCGACCGGATCGGCGGGCTCTTCGGGTTCCTCCTCGGGCGCCGCTGCTTCGTCGTCGGGCTCTTCGACCTCCTCGGCGGGATCGGGCTCGGGGGCCTCGTCCTCGGGCGCCTCACCGCAGGCAGCGAGCACCAACATCGCGGCGAGGGAGAGGGCGATCAGGGGGCGGGTCTTGCTCATAACGTTCGTCCTTACTGCCCGACGAGGTGCGGGCCGTAGCGTCGTGATCGAACCTGAAATCGAGCCTGAAACGGGGTGATCACCCGGAGCGTTGCATGTGGATCCGATGCCGGGTCGAGCCCCGTGGACGCATGGATACCGCTCGTGGTCCTGGTGAGGTGGTGGGTTGGGTGTGGTGTGCTCGCTGCGAGCCGTGTGATGTACCCGGTGCAGTCCGCACGATGTATCTGTGGTCAACCGCATGATCCGCTGGGCGGTCCGTGCGACGTGGACGGTCCACAGCGACGTGGACGGTCCACACGTGAGTGTACTAGCTACGTCGTAGCCGGGCAGGGGTCGTTGGTCCCATGCCTGTCCTGGCGCCGGTTGAGGTGTTCCAACATGACGCCGGCGGATCGCTCGATCCTGGTGCTCTCAGCCGGTCACGTCACGCGTCTCCGCGCTGGTCGCCCGGAGGAGGTCATCGGGGGTGAGTGCGAAGACCGACGACGGGGTACCGGCGGCGGCCCAGACCTGCTCGAAGGTGAGCAGGTGGTGGTCACAGATGACCGTCAGCTGCGTGGGATGACCGAAGGGCGGCGTGCCTCCGATCGCGTAGCCGGTCGCCTGGCGCACCTCCGCCGCGTCCGCCTTGCGGACCTCCTCGGCGCTCAGGACCTCCGCCAGCTTGGCCTCGTCGACGCGGTTGCGCCCCGAGGTCAGGACGAGGACCGGCCGGCCGTCAGCGACGAACACGAGCGATTTCACGATCTGGCCGACGTCGCAGCCGATCGCGGCGGCAGCATCCTCGGCCGTGCGGGTCCCTGCGGGGAACTCCTCGAGCTCGACGGGCACGCCCAGCCGCTCGGCGTGCTCACGGAAGCGTTCGACCGCGTCACTGGCCACCTGGGACCCTCCTCCGCCCACGACGTCTCGCGCAACGCTACCCGCGACATCGGTGTCGGGGCGGTCACGTGCACCGGTCCCGCTCAGACGTGCAGAGCCGCGGTGAGCGGCTCGGTACCCGGCGCGACCTGGACGGCGACCCGCAGGCGCGCCCCCTCGGGAGGCGCCGGCACCAGGCGCACCTCGCCGTTGCTGAAGCTGCGGTCACCGCGCCCGACCGCATCGAAGATCTCGAGCTCCCGGTCGTCGGCGAGCACCGCCCAGGCTTCGGCCGGCGGGACCCGCCGGGCGAGCCGGCCCTCCGCGCCGACGTCGATCCGGGCGAACCGCAGGTCGGCCCAACCGTCCCACCGTTCCAGGCTCAGCAGCACCAGGCGGTGACCCGCGGCGACGCCGAGGTCGATGCCCAACGGGACGACGCCGCGCGGCACCGCGGGCAGCGGGACGCCGTGGGGCAGGTGTGGTGCGGTCACCTCGTCCTCCGAGCCTCGCTCGACAGCGGGAGGGGACGCTACCGTCGTGGCCATGGCCACGACCTACCTCGACCACGCAGCGACCACGCCTCCCCGGCCGGAGGCGCGGGCCGCGTTGACCACGTGGCTCGACGCGGCGAACGCGTCGTCGCCGCACGCGTTGGGCCAGCGGGCGCGGGTCGCCGTCGAGGAGGCACGGGAGGCGATCGCGGCGGCCCTGGGCTGCTCACCGCACGAGGTCGTGTTCACCTCTGGCGGCACGGAGGCCGACAACCTCGCCGTCAAGGGCATCGC
>CAYVJT010000434.1:0-1992 GCA_964451855.1 uncultured Actinomycetota bacterium | reverse complement strand
CTTGCCGCGGGTCGGCGGCGGGCGACCGGTGGGGCCACCGGGAGCTGTAGGCTCGACGCGTTCCACCTCGTGAGGTTGCGCCTTGGACCGTGTCATCCGGATCGGCCTGCTCGGCTGCGGCACCGTCGGTGCCGGGGTCGTCACGATCCTCGCCCGTGAGGCCGACGACATCACCGCGCGGACCGGCGCGAAGCTGGAGGTGACGCGGGCCGTCGTCCGCGACCTCGGCCGTGATCGTGGCCTCCCACTTGCCGACGAGGTCTTCACCGACGATCCCGCGGACGTCGTTGACGCCGATGATGTGGACGTCGTCATCGAGGTGATGGGCGGCATCGAGCCGGCCGGGACCCTGATCCGCCGAGCCTTGGAGCACGGCAAACCGGTGGTCACCGCCAACAAGGAGCTCGTCGCCCAGCAGGGTCCGGAGCTGTACGCCGCGGCCAGGACCGCCGGGGTCGATCTCGCCTACGAGGCGGCCGTCGCCGGTGCGATCCCGATCATCAAACCGTTGAAGGAATCGCTCGCCGGCGACCGGATACGGCGTGTCGTGGGCATCCTGAACGGCACCACCAACTACATCCTCACCCGGATGACCGAGGAGGGCGCCGCCTACGAGCACGTGCTGGCCGAGGCACAGACCCTCGGGTACGCCGAGGCCGACCCCACCGCGGACATCGGGGGGCACGACGCCGCCGCGAAGTGCGCCATCCTCGCCTCGTTGGCCTTCGACTCCGTCGTCCACGGTGACGACGTCTTCCGCGAGGGGATCGAGCGGGTCACCGCGACCGATATCCGTACCGCGGACCGGCTCGGCTACGTCATCAAGCTGGTCGGCATCGCCAGCGAGGTGGACGACCGCGTCGCGGTCCGGGTCCACCCCACCTTCCTACCCAAGGAGCACCCCCTCGCCAGCGTCCGGGACGCCTACAACGCCATCTACGTCGAGGCAGAGAACGCCGGTGAGCTGATGTTCTACGGCCGCGGCGCCGGATCCCTGCCGACGGGCTCGGCGGTCGTCGGCGACGTGATCGACGTGTCGCGCAACCTGCTGCAGACCGCCCGCGGCCCCTACGAGTCGCAGCACCGCGCCAAGCCGATTCGGCCCATCGAGGAGCTGATCACCCAGTACTACGTCCTCCTCGACGTCGCCGACCGGTCGGGGGTCCTCGCCGACGTGGCGACCACCTTCGGTGACCACGACGTGTCCATCGCCCAGGTCTGGCAGGAGGGCGCCGGTGACACGGCGCAGCTGGTGCTGATCACCCACCAGGCGCAGGAGCGACACCTCCGAGCGACGGTCGACGCGTTGGCGTCGCTGCCGGCCGTACGCAGCGTGGCGAGCGTCCTGCGTGTGGAGGCGGAGGTCTTCTCCCAGTGAGCGGCGGCGCGCGTGTGTGGCGGGGGATCATCGAGGAGTACCGCGATCGCATGCCGGTCAGCGACGACACCCCCGTCGTCACCCTGCGGGAGGGCGGCACCCCGCTGATCCACTCGGAGCACCTGTCCGAGCTCACCGGCTGCGAGGTGCACCTGAAGTTCGACGGATCCAACCCCACCGGGTCCTTCAAGGACCGGGGGATGTCGATGGCGATCACCAAGGCCAAGGAGGCGGGTGCGGAGGCCGTCATCTGTGCCTCGACGGGCAACACCTCGGCGTCGGCGGCGGCGTACGCGGCCAAGGCGGGGCTCACCGCAGGGGTGATCGTCCCGGCCGGCAAGATCGCGATGGGCAAGATGGCGCAGGCGCTGGTCCACGGCGCCAAGGTGATCCAGATCGACGGCAACTTCGACCAGGCGCTGACGATCTGCCGTCGGCTCGCGGAGTCCTACCCCGTGGACCTCGTCAACTCGGTCAACCCCTACCGGATCGACGGACAGCGGACAGGCGCCTGGGAGATCGTCGATCAGCTCGGCCGCGCGCCCGACGTGCACGTGATGCCGGTCGGCAACGCGGGCAACATCACCGCCTACTGGCGCGGGTACCGCGAGTAC
>CAYVJT010000433.1:0-2002 GCA_964451855.1 uncultured Actinomycetota bacterium | reverse complement strand
AGGACCCCTGGGGATCGAAGCGGTAGTGGAGGAAGTCCTTGCGGAACTCGAGGTCCACCATGGCCGGACCGCCGCGGTTCTTCTCCACGCTGAACACCACCTGCTGCTTGAAGGTCTCCGCGCGGACGGTGTCGTAGGCCAGATGAGACCGTGCCACCGCGCTGTGCTTGTCGTTGAGGATCAGCGCGACGTCGCACTCGTAGGCCAACGCCGACGATCCGCGGAGGTGGTGGAGCCGGACGCGCCCTGCACGCAGCCCGTCCCAGTCGGCGGCGACCAGCGCGACCACCGCCACCTCGTGGCTCAGGGCGAGATCCTTCAGGCCCTCCGCGACCCGGGTCACCTTCTCGGCCTCGTGTTCGGGCTCGGGATGCACGGCGACCTTCTGCAGGTAGTCGACGAAGACCACGACGTCTCCGTCGGTCTCCGCCGTGGTCACCAGGGCTTCGATCGTGGTGAGGTCGGTGCGTGCTCCCGATCCGCGGACGAGCACCAGGCGATCGGCGTAGGCCTCGATCCGACGGTAGGCCTCGGCGGCGAGCGGTTCGGAACCGATCACCGAGTCGAGGGTGCGGAAGCCGGAGGTCGCTTCGACCACGACGCGTCGGAGCCGGTCGAGCTCAGGTGCGTTGGCCGGGGTGGCCATGTCGCCCAGTTCGAGGGCGAGCAGTCGACCGAGCATCGTGGGGTCGTCGTGCTCGTAGGAGACGTAGATGGCGGTGCGTCCGCCTCTGGCCATGTTCCTGGCCATCTGCAGCGCAGCGACCGTCTTGCCCACGCCTGGGCTCCCGCCCAGGAGCATCAGGTCGTGCGGCCGTAGCCCCCCGTCGAGCACACGGTCGACCAGGTCGAACCCGGTGGCGATCGGTGAGGTCGGCGTCCGATCCGGTCGGAGATCCCGTTCGAACAGCGCGTCGATGACGTCACGCACCGATCGTGGCTGCGACGACCGACCGCCTGGGGTCGCGGCGATCATGGCTGGGGTCGGTTGGGTCACCATCTACAGCGCCCCTCCTTCGCCGAACAGCGTGCGGCTGATCTGGATGACCGCCGGCCCCAGGATCACGATGAACAGGGTCGGCAGGATGCACAGGATCAGCGGGAAGATGATCTTCACCGGGATCTTCATGGCGTGCTCCTCCGCACGCTGGCGACGCTTGACGCGCTGTTCCGCCGCCTGGGTACGGAGGACGTCGGCGACCGGGATGCCGTAGCTCTCAGCTTGGACGACCGCCAGCACGAAGTGGCGCAGGTCGGGGGACTCGGTGCGGTCCGCCAGGTTGCGCAACGCCTTGGTGCGGGGAACACCGATCTGGATCTCCTGCATCGTGCGGACCAGCTCCGCGGCGAGGGGCCCCGCCCCCGTCTTGCCGGCGCGGGCCATGGCGGATTCGAAGCCCAGTCCCGCCTCCACGCTGATCGACATCTGATCGAGGGTGTCGGGCAGGGCCTTGGTGATGGCCTCCTGGCGCTCCTGGCCTCGGCTGTGGAGCAGCAGATCGGGCGCGAAGTAGCCGAGTGCGGTCATCCCGCCCCAAGCCAGCAGCCACATCAGCGTCCGGTTGCCCGAGAACGCCAGGAACCCCACGCCGAATGCTGCCAGTCCCAGCACCACCTTGGCGATCAGCACCCGCTCGATCGGCCACGCTGCAGGCCTGCCGGCGAGCGTGATCCGGCGGTCGAGCGACTCGATCCAGCCGACCGGGGTGAGTCGACGCGCGAGGCGTGCGAGCGCGCCCGCGAGGGGCTTGACCGTGCGCTCCGTCGCTGAGCGTTGCAGGACGGCCGTACGCAGGTCGACGGTGCCCCCGCCTCCCGCGAGCACGCTGCGGTCGACGGTCCTGGTCCCGGCGCGTGAGCTGGCCACGGACCACCAGAGCAGCGGTACCGACGCGGCGACGGCGGCAGCGGCGAGGATGACGGCGATGGACATCGGTCGCTCCTACTAGAAGACGAGTCGGACGAGCTTGCGCATCCAGATGACACCCACGGTCATCAGCAG
>CAYVJT010000432.1:0-2011 GCA_964451855.1 uncultured Actinomycetota bacterium | reverse complement strand
GCTCTTCGGAGGTTCTGCTCCGCAGTGCCTGCAGGTAGACCGCCTCGGTCGGGGGTGACGGCTCGACGCCCAGCTCGTCGATGAGCCGTCGCCGCAGCTCGGCGTAGACCCGCACGGCTTCACCGCGGTTGCCCGCTGCCACGTGCGCCCGCATCAGGTGGCGGTAGCCGGACTCGCGGTAGGGCTCGGCGTCGACCAGTCCCCGTGCCACCCCCGCCGCGACGCCGTGCTGACCATCGGCGATGTAGGCCTCGGCGAGCACGTCGTTGGCCCGCACCCACACGGCATGGAGGTCGGAGCGCAGCGCATCGACCCACGCGAGATCCTCCGCTGGGAGCAGGGGCCGGCCGGTGATCGCGGCAGCCACGGTCGAGTCCGACCAGGCCGCGGCGACATCGCCGCGGCGCAGGGCTCCCTCCGCACGGTCGAGCGCGTTTCGGGCTGCCTCGACGTCGACCCAGGCGTTGCCCAGGCGTGCCTGGTAGCAGCCACCATCGCTGGTGAGGGCCCCGTCGGCCCCGACCTCGCGCAACGTGCCACGCAGCTTGCTGACGATCGCCCGCAGCGCGATCTCCCAGCTTCCCGGAAGATCCGGGCCCCAGACGGCGGCGGCCAGCTCGTCGACCGGGACGGGACGGTGACGTTCGACGACGAGGTAGACCAGCGCGAGCCGGCCCTGCGCGCCAGGCAACCGTGCCTGGTCGACGAGCGTGGCAGCCTCGACGCTGATGCGTCCGGTGAGGTAGAACCGCAGCGACGTCTCCAACGTTGCACCAACCTCGTTCCAAGGCCCGACGTGCAGTCTGACACGTGGAGGACGCGACGTGGACACCAACAAGGTCATCACCTGCCCCTGCGGGACGACGCTCATGGGTGCCGACGACGACGAGGTGGTCGCCGCGGCACAGGAGCACGCACGACAGGTCCATGATCAGGAACTGTCCACGGACCAGGCGCTCTCCATGGCCCGGCCTGCCTGAGCGCAGGCCCGTACGAGGAGCGTCACGATGGGATACGAACTGCACTGCGGCGATGTCGTCACCGGATGCGACGGGGTCGTCCACGGGGACTCCCAGGAGGAGGTCCTGACCCAGGCCGCGGCCCACGCCGCGGAGGCGCACGGCATCACCGACGTCGATGCGGCGACCGAGCAGGCGCTGGTCGAGGCGATCCGCTCGAGCTGACCACCTCGAGCCGACCAGGGCGAAGAAGCTACCGAGGTGAGCGTCACTGCTGTCGGTAGCACCTGAGGATCGCCACCCGAGCGGTGCCTGCTCGGATGGCGCCTGCCCGAGTGGTGCGCGCCAGGTCGGCCGTCCGAGGCCGCTACCGTGCGCGACCACGTCCTGATCGGGGAGGCACCGTGCACCGGGTGACCTGGATCCTGCAGATCCTGCTCGGCATCTACTTCGTGGCGATCGGGGTGCTGCACCTCGTCGTCCCCGAAGGCCTGCCCGAGCCGATGGCGTGGATGTACGACCTGCCTCAGTGGGTGCACGTCGTCAGCGGGACCGCGGAGATCCTCGGCGGTCTCGGGCTGATCCTGCCTGGCCTCACACGGATCCTTCCGGGGCTGACCCCGCTTGCCGCGTCCGGGCTGGTGATCGTGATGCTCGGGGCGGCGACCTGGCACGCGACGCGAGCCGAGTACGACAGCATCGCCGGCAACCTGATCGCCGCTGCGCTGCTCGTGTTCGTTGCCTGGGTCCGGTGGCGCAAGCACCCCCTCCCTGCCCGGGAGTAGGACGACGAGGCTGCCGGTGCGGCAACCCGGCTGGTGGTGTCATCACGCCACGAAGCAGCGCCAGCTGGGCGCGCTAAAGGCCTCGTCCTGTGCCCGAGGCCAGACCTCGCGCGCGATCCAGACGTGGACGACGTCCTCACGGCTCGCCCGCCTGGCGCTCGGGCAGCGTCTGTCAGCCGCCGGTGCCTCGGATCGGCGCCACCGACCTGTCACACACCCCCTCGGGGAAGGTCCGTTCGAGGCGTTCGATCTGGGCCTCGGTGAACC
>CAYVJT010000431.1:0-2027 GCA_964451855.1 uncultured Actinomycetota bacterium | reverse complement strand
GTTCGGTGCCCGGGGGCAGCAGCGTGGCAAGGGCCGGTCGACCGCGGTCCTTCGCAGGGCCTGCGCCCGCCTTCGCGGGGACGTCGAAGGTCAGCCCGCCGTCGGATGCGTAGGCCCGCCCTCTTCCGCGGCCACCCCACCCGTAGGAGCACGCTGGCCGGACTGCCCGACGTGGGCCAGAGCCCGTGTGCGACGGCTCGATCCACCAGTCGGGCTCGAGGTCAGAGCACGATCCGATCGGCGACCCCAGACAACCATGAGGGCGTTTCGAGTGCCAGCGAACACCAGCAAACACGCAGCAGCACCGACACCGGCGGCCCCCTTCCCACCACAGCGCCCTGATAGGTGTACCTCTCAGCTGTTCCCACTCAGCTGTTCCATAGGAGGCGATAGCCGCCGCTACGCATCGGTGCTCCGCCTGCCTTCACCTTGGGGTGGTCGTTGTCAACCCTTCGTACCTCACACCGGCCAGGGCATCGTGTCGTCTGAGGGCGGCCAAGAACGAGCCTCCCGACCCGCTCCAACACCAGGACGAGGTTCCGTCACCGAGCCACAGCCCGTTGGAGATCCGTGACGGCGAGAGCGGTCGAGGATGTCCAAAGCATCCCTCGGCGGTGGCGTCGCAAGGTGAACACAACCTGGCATCAGATCACCGACAGGCTTCCGGAGGCTCGCCGGACATAGGGACAACGCCCGTGTGGTCTACTCGGATCCGGCCGTGTCTGCTACTCGGACCCATAGGGGCCCCGGGGTTTCCGGACAGGGGAGACCACTATGATCCCTAGTCTGGATAGGAGATGAGTTGTCACAACGTCAGAGGAAGAAGTACTCGCGCGAGTATCGTGACGAGGCGGTGAAGTTGGTGATCGAGACCTCACGGCCGACGGCACAGGTGGCGCGTGAGCTGGGCATCAACGAGGGCACGCTGGGTAACTGGGTGCAGCAGTACCGCCATGAGCATGCGGGTGATGATCCGCCGTTGGATGTTTCTGAGCGGGCGCGGCTGCGTGAGGCGGAGCGGGTGTTGCGTGAAGTCAAGATGGAGAACGAGTTTCTAAAAAAAGCCGCCGCGTACTTCGCCCAGATGCACCCGTGAGCGATTCGTATGAGTTCATTGACGGGCAGAAGTGCGCTTATCCGATCGTCAAGATGTGTTCCTGGCTTGAGGTGTCACGTTCAGGGTTCTATGAGTGGCGGGACCGTCCGGCCTCGGCCACGGCTGAGCGGCGCGAAGCACTCAAGGTCGAGGTCACCAGGATCTTCAACGAGGAGGATGAGACCTACGGCTATCGGCGTCTGCATGCGGAGTTGGCCCGTCAGGGTGTTGAGGCGGGGCCGGAGCTGGTGCGCTCGTTGATGCGTGAGCTGGGTCTGGTGGCCTGTCAGCCGCGTCCGCGGCGGCATCATCTGACCAAGCAGGGGCAGGTGTCCTACAACATCTGCGATCTGCTCGAGCGGGACTTCACGGCCCAGGTGCCGGGCGCGAAGCTGGTGGGCGACATCACCTACATCGACACCTGGGAGGGGTGGCTGTTTCTGGCGACGGTGATCGACTGTCACACCAAGAAGGTCATCGGCTATGCGATGGACGACAACTACAAGACGCCGTTGATCTCGACGGCGATGGAGCGGGCTGCAGCTAACATGCAGCTGCCCGAGGGTGCGGTATTCCATTCCGATCGTGGGAGCAATTACACGTCACAGGAGTTCGCTGACACGTTGGAATCGCTTGGTATCTTGCAGTCGGTTGGTCGGACAGGTATTTGTTTCGATAATGCGATGGCGGAGTCGTTCTTTGGGGTGTTGAAGAACGAGCTGGTGCATCGGACGCAGTATCCGACACGAGATCATGCTCGTCGAGATATTGCACGGTATATCGAGTTCCGCTACAATCGTCGACGTATCCATTCAGGTCTTGGATACCGTACGCCGCAAGAGGTTCACGACGCGTTCATGGACCAGCAGGACGCAGCCTGATCATCAGGCTATACCGCAAGTCCGCTGTCCGGAATCCGCGGGGCCGCCCA
>CAYVJT010000430.1:0-2034 GCA_964451855.1 uncultured Actinomycetota bacterium | reverse complement strand
GTGCATCGCGATGTGGCGGGGGAAGCCGTCGATGCGCTCGACGACGTCGAACAGCAGGTCGAGCTGGCCCGAGTCGAGGTTGCTGTGCGCCAGCTCCGGCAGCGCGGCCACGGCCCTGCGGGCGTTGCGGGCGCGGGTGTGCACGAAGCTCTTGGCGATCAGCCCGAGCTCGTCCTGCGGCAGCCCGAGCACCTTGCCGACCTCGCGGACCGCCATGCGCGCCTGGAAGGTCTCGAGCATCGCGACGCAGGCCGTGCGCGACTCGCCGTAGCGGGCCATGACCAGGTCGTAGACGTCCTCGCGGCGGTGGGACTCGACGTCCAGGTCGATGTCGGGCAGCTCGTCGCGGTAGGGGTTCATGAACCGCTCGAAGGCGAGGTCGTTGGCCACCGGGTCGACGTCGGAGATCCGCAGCGCGTAACAGACGAGGCTGCCCGCCGCCGACCCACGGCACGCCACCAGCACCCCCAGGTCGCGGACGTCCTGCACGATCGCGGCGACGGCGAGGAACAGGTCGTGCAGCTCGAGCCGGTCGACCATCGCCAGCTCGCGTTCGAGCCGCTCGCGGATCCGCGGGCTGATGCGGTCGTAGCGTGCGGCGACCCCCTCCCAGCAGCGCCGGTGCAACTCCCCCGCCGCTGCCTGCGGGGGCAGGCCGGAGAGGCGCGGGACGTGCAGCCCACCGATCCCCAGGTCCACCTCGCAGGAGGTGGCGATGTCGTAGGCGTTGGTGAGCAGGTCGGGGCGTTCGGCGAAGCGGGCGTGCTGCTCGGCCGCGGTGGTGAACCACGCCTCGGCGGTGGTGCGGCCGAGGTGCTGCCGGCTCAGTGGCACCTGCTGACGCACACACGTCATGACGTCGGCGAGCGCGACGTCCTCGCGGGTGAGGTAGCGCACGTCGTTGACCGCGGCCGCCTTGACGTCGAGGTGGTCCGCGAGCGCCAGGGTGCGGCGGATCCTCGCGTCGTCACCAGGCTCGGCCGGATCGTGACCGCTGCTGCCGCTCGTGCGTCGTCCACCCGGCGCGACGCGATGGTCTCGGACCCCGAGCACGACCCGGTCCCTCCCGAACACCTCCAGCCAGCGACGGAGCTCCTGCTCGGCTGCCTCGACGTGGTTGCGTGCCAGGAGGCGGCCCACGGGCGAGTCGACCCCGAGCAGCGCGATCACCCCGTTCGAGGCGGCGGCGACGTCGAGGTGGTCCGCGGCCAGGTGGGGATCGGAGCGGACCGCGGCGTGGGCGGCCGAGACCGTGCGGCACAGGTCGGCGTAACCGTCCTGCGTGGCGGCGAGGAAGCGGACCCGTGGTGCGTCGTCCTCGAGCCAGCCGGGTCCGCGACCGGGCCGGCTCGCACGGGGATCGTCGCAGTCACCACCGGCCCTTCCGGCTTTCCCGGCCTTCCCGACGCTCCCGACGCTCCCGACGTTCCCGACACTCCCGGCGATCGTGGTACTGGGCGGGAAAGTTGTCGCAGAGCGACCGGAATCCCGCCCAACACCGCGTCCACCTGGCCCAGAGCCGGTACTGGGCGGGAGAGTTGTCGCAGAGCGACCGGAATCCCGCCCATCACCGTTCGGGTCCGGGCAGGACGGGGACCGGGACGGGGGTCGGGAACGGGGCTGGGCCGGCTCGCGGATGCGGCCGGCGCGGGTCAACTCCCAGCCGGGGCGGTCCTGGTCCGGGACGAGCGCGAGGTCCGTGCCGAACACCGGCGTGACCCCCTCCAACCCGCAGGCCTGCGCGAACCGCACCGCCCCGTAGAGACCGTCCCGATCGGTGAGGCCGACGTGGGTCATCCCGGCAGCCGCCGCAGCCGCCGCGAGCTCCCGGGGGCGGATCACCCCATCCCGCAGCGAGTAGCACGACCGCGCCGCGAGGTGGGCGAAGGGCGGCGTGTCGTTGGCAGCAGGCCGGGAGGAGACGGCGAGGTGGATCGCTTCCGCGGCCTCGGCGGCACGGCGCGCCTCGACCCCGAGCTGCTCGACGCTGTCGTCGTGCTCCTGAGGTGACCAGTTCCGGGTCGCTGCCACGCT
>CAYVJT010000429.1:0-2055 GCA_964451855.1 uncultured Actinomycetota bacterium | reverse complement strand
GATGACCGGGGCGAACTGGGGCGGACTCTGCTCCCCTTGGGTGAGGAGCGCCGGACGCGGGAAGCTTCTGATCCAGTCGAGGTCGAGGGCGTAGAAGTCCGGATCGCTCCAGTCATCGAGGAAGGCGGGGGCGTTCTCGATCATGGTCTGGCGGATCTCGGGCGGAAACTCGGTCCACAGGCCCGGTGCGAGCGCCTCGGCGAACTGCTCGGCGGCACCGGCATGATCGCCGGATGCGATCCGCTCGGCGACTGCGGCATCTGTTCGCATGTCTTCCTCGACGATCGGTGCTGCGACAAGGTCGGTGGCCACCAGCGAGAACAGCGGTGGCTCGTGGGCCGTGATGCCTCGTAGGAGGTCGGGTCGCTCGCCGGCCAACCGCAGCGTGATCGAGGCACCCAAGGAGTTTCCAGCTACCCATGCGGGAGCTAGCTCCAGACGCTCGATCAGGGCGGCAAGATCGGCGACGTGCTCGCGGATGCGTCCTCGCCCGCTCGACCGCTCGCTCTCACTGTGCCCGCGGCGGTCGTAGGCGAGAACTCGGAAGGACTCCGCTAACTGCGGGACCACCGGATCCCACTGCCGGCGCGCGATCCAGGATCCGTGCACCAGGACAAGGGGGACCTCCCCGCTCCCGCTGATCTCGCAGGCCAACCTGACGTCGTTGACGGGCGTCGTCATCGTCATCTCGGCACCTCCCTCGGGCGCTCCACCCGGCGTGGCCGCTGCAGCGCTCCCTCTCGTCTCGGTCGTCGGCGATGGGCGATGACGGACGTGCCCGATGGGACGCACCGCTGCGACCCCGTGGGCATCAGACCCGTGCCGCGGTGTGCGCTTCGTTGGCCGCTGGAGCCGAGACGAGGAAGCTGACCAGCTCCTCAGCAACTGCCTCCGATTCCAGCAGGGGGCCACCGTGCCCGGCACCCGGCACCTCGCGGATCGTGGCGTCGGCCACGTGTGCAGCGACGTGGCCGACCGCGTCGGTGAACCAGCGCAGGGGGGTTCGGGTGCCGTGGAGCAGCAGGACGGGTGCGGTGATCTCGGCGAGGACCTGCGGGCCGGTCGGGCTGAACGCCTTGGACTGCGCCTCGAGTGTGAGCTCCTCCAGCAGGGTCGGGGCGTACGTCGAGGCGGATTCCACGTAGCCCGCAGCACGCAGGGTGGCCACCTCGTCGTCATTGCCGACGAACTCGACGAAGCCGCGCATCGCGTCGGTCATTCGTCCCTCGGTGACCGCTCCGGCCATCGCCTCGGCGGGCTGCTCGAGGGACTGGGCCTCCTCCTCGCCGAGGGCCTCCGCCGCCGGAGGCTCGTAGGCGACCACGGCCGCGACCGCGGAGGTGCGCGCGGCCGTGCCCAGTGCCAGCACCCCACCGCGCGAATGGCCCATGAGGACCACCTGCTCCCCGATGCTGTCGACGAAGGCCGTGACGTCCTCGACACGCCGCTCGGGTGAGAGGTCCGGATGGGCGGCGCTGAGCCCCCGGCCCCGCGTACTCGGCAGGAAGCAGGTGAATCGGTCGGTCAGATGCGGCAGCAGCGCGGCCCAGTCGAGGTCGCCATCACCGGTCTGGCCATGGACGAGCACCAGCGGTGGCCCCTGACCGTAGACGCGGCCGGCGATCTGGGTGCCGTCGTCGGAGAGCGCGCGGTGGATCCGTTCGGCGGGCATCGGGAACTCCTCCCCCGGTGGGACTGAGACCCACGGTCGAAGATAGAACGACTGTGCAAACTAATCTGGCACAGGCGTGCTAACTTGTCAAGCGTGTCGACACTGGGAGGGCAGGACCGCGCGATGGGCACGCCACGGGAGGAGCCACGGCGCCGCTCCGACGGTGAGCAAACCCATGCGACCATCCTCGAGGCCGCCATGCGGCTGGCCTCGATCGAAGGCTTGTCGAGCCTGACCATCGGTCGACTGGCGCAAGAGGTCGGTGTCAGCAGAAGCGGGGTGTTCGCCCACTTCCGCTCCAAGCAACGGCTGCAACAGGAGACCATCACCGCCGCACAAGAGGTCTTCGAGCTCGAGGTTCTCCAGCCAGGGCTCGACGCCCC
>CAYVJT010000428.1:0-2066 GCA_964451855.1 uncultured Actinomycetota bacterium | reverse complement strand
CCGAGGAGGGCATCGCCGGGCGGATCAGCCTGTTCAAGAACAACACCGACTCGGCGGGCAACTCCTACGGCTGCCACGAGAACTACCTCGTGGGCCGTGTGGGGGAGTTCCAGCGGCTGGCGGAGGCCCTGATCCCGTTCCTGGTGACGCGCCAGATCTTCGCCGGGGCCGGCAAGGTCCTGCAGACCCCCCGCGGTCCGATCTTCTCGTTGGCGCAGCGGGCGGAGCACATCTGGGAGGGGGTGTCGTCGGCCACGACACGTTCGCGGCCGATCATCAACACGCGCGACGAGCCCCACGCCGACGCGGAGCGGTTCCGCCGGCTGCACGTGATCGTCGGTGACTCGAACATGTCGGAGTACACGTCGTGGCTGAAGGTGGCCACCTGCGACCTGCTCCTGCGCATGCTCGAGGAGCAGACCGTGATGCGTGACCTGAGCCTGGACAACCCGATCAGGGCGATCCGCGAGATCTCCCACGACATCACCGGGACCCGTCGCATCCGGCTCGCGTCGGGACGGGAGATGAGCGCGCTTGAGATCCAGAAGCTCTACCTGGAACGGGTCGAGCGGTACCTACAGGGTTCCTCGGAGGTCGACGACGAGGCCAAGCGGGTGGCGGGGGAGTGGCGCCACGTGCTCGAGCGGTTGGAGACCGATCCGTTCAGCCTCGGTCGTCAGCTCGACTGGGTGGCCAAGTACCAGCTGATCGACGGCTACCGCGCGAAGCACGAGCTACCCCTCGGGCACCCCCGGGTGCAGATGCTCGACCTCGCCTACCACGACGTGGTCCGCGATCGGGGCCTGTACCACCTCCTCGCCCGGCAGGGTCGGGTGCAGACGCTGCTGGACGAGGAGGAGATCGTCGACGCGACCCGGACCCCGCCGCCGACCACCCGCGCGGCCCTGCGTGGCCGGTTCATCGCGGCCGCGAAGGCGAAGCGGCGCGACTACACCGTCGACTGGGTGCACCTGAAGCTCAACGACCAGGCGCAGCGCACCGTGCTGTGCAAGGATCCCTTCCGGGCGGAGGACGAGCGTGTCGATCGGCTCATCGCGTCGATGTGACGCGAGCTGAGTGCCTCCGGGTCTGGACGCCGGATCACGTCTACCCTCCTCCACGCTGTCGAGCGCAGGAAGGTGCGGGGTGGGGGACAAGACCGAACGGCTGGTCAACCTGACGGTCGCGTTGCTCGAGGCCCGCAGGCCCCTGACGTTCACCGAGATCAAGCGTCGGACGGGCTTCTACGCGCAGCGCGACCACGAGTCTGGCCGCCGGATGTTCGAACGCGACAAGGACGACCTACGGCGTCTCGGTGTCCCGGTGATCGTCAGCGACGTCGCCTTCGGCGAGGAGCTCGGCTACCGCGTCGATCGCCGCGACTACGAGCTCCCCGACATCGACCTCACGGCCGAGGAGGTCACGGCGCTTGCGGTCGCGGTGCACCTGACCGGAGGTGAGGGGGTCAAGCTGGCCCTGACGAAGCTGCTGGCCCGGGCACCGGACCCGGTCCCGGGTGGCGAGCCGCCACCGGTCCACATCCAGGTGGCCGCCGATGCGGTGGATGCGGTGGCAGCCGCCGTCGTCACCCGTACGTGTCTGAGCTTCCGGTACCGCTCGGCCGACGGCACCGTCAGCGACCGCGAGGTGGACCCCTACGCGGTGGTGCAGCGACGAGGCTCGTGGTACCTCGTGGCCCGGGATCATGGGCGCGATGCCATGCGTGCCTTCCGCCTCGACCGGTTCCAGGACACGCCCCGCCCCTTCGGCGAGGCCGGCGCCTTCACCACCCCCGAGCAGCTCGACGTGACCTCTGCGGTGTCGGGTCCCGAGCTCGCGGCGGTCGAGGTGGAGCTGGCCGTCGACGCGGCGACCCGCTGGGCGGTGGAGTCGCGAGGCGGTGCCGACACGGGGCGCCGACACGGGGACCGAGCGGTGCTCCGCGTCCCTGGCATCGATCCAGGTCGTGATCGCGCCTGGCTGCTCGGTCTGGCGCCGGGCGCGACCGTGCTCGGCCCACCGGAGGTCGTCGAGCAGGTGAGGTCGGGCCTGCGCAACGTCCTCGC
>CAYVJT010000427.1:0-2068 GCA_964451855.1 uncultured Actinomycetota bacterium | reverse complement strand
TGGGTCCTCGTCGATCGGGTCATGCTGACCTGGCTGTACTTCTTCTACATCACCGCGCGGGACACCACGAGCGATGCGCTCATGCTGCCCCTGGTGTTCAGCGCGATCATGCTGGGTGGCCGCGTCGTCGATGCCGTCGCCGACCCGGTGATCGCCCGCTTCTCCGACAACCACCGGGGCAAGCGTGGCCGCCGCCTGCCGTTCCTGCTGGTGAGCGCCGTGCCCTACGTCGCGGTCTACGTCGCGTTGTTCCACCCGCCGATCGCCGACCGGTCACCGCTCAACGCGATCTACCTCGGCGTCGGGTTGGCGCTGTACTTCACGCTGTTCACCGCGTACGTCGGTCCCTACCTGGCGCTGCTCGCCGACCTGTCCGGCACCACCGCGGATCGTGTCGACCTCTCCACCTCCAAGGCGGTCGCGACCCTGGTCGGTGCGGCGGTGGCGCTGATCGTCTCCGGGCTGCTCGTCGAGGCGTTCGGGGTCCAGGCGATGGTGTGGATCCTCGGTGCCGTCGCGCTCGTGCTGCTGCTCGTGCCGACCCGGATCCCCGAGCGCCGGTTCGCTCGAGCCGAGCCCGCCACCATGCCGCTGATCGAGGCGGTGCGCACGACCCTGGGCAACCGTCCCTTCGTGATCGCGCTGCTGGGGGCGAACGCGCTGTGGTTCGGGTTCAACATCGTCTCGCTGAACGTGCCGCTCTACGCCACCTCGCTGTTGGGGCTGACCGAGGGCGCGGTCGCGGTGCTGATGGGAGCGCTGTTCGGCGTGTGCCTGGTCACCTTCCCGTTCGTCAACAAGCTGACCAAACGGGTCGGGCTCAAGGCGGTGATGATCGCCTCGCTGGTGGCGTTCGCGGCGATCTTCCCGCTGATCGCGCTGTTCCCGACCCCGCCCTTCGGACTGCCGCACCTGGTGTACGGGATCGTCGTGATGGGGCTCGCCGGCATCCCGCTCGCCGGGTTCTTCATCGTGCCCGACGCGATCGTCGCCGCGGTCGCCGACCTGGAGCTCACGCGTTCCGGTCAGCGCCGCGAGGGCATGTACTTCGGCGTCAACGGCCTCACCCTGAAGATCAACCTCGGCATCTCCACGGTGATCTCGGGGGCGCTGTTGCAGTTCGCAGGCGACCCGCTCGGACTCCAGCTCACCGGGCCGGTCGCGGCGGTCGCGGTGGGGCTCGGCGCGCTGGTCTTCCTGCGCTACCCGGAGCGCGACGTCGAGGCAGCCCGCGCCGAGGTGCGTCCGGAGGCCACGACGTGAGGCGGGTCCGCTGCTGTGCGGTCGGGCTGCGCATCGACCCCGCCCGTGCCACCTCGACGTCGACGTTCCTGGCCGCGGTGCACGACCTGCTCGACCGCGAGGTGGAGCCCCACCCGGACGCGCCGACGCTGGTCGCCTTCCCCGAGCACACGGGGCTGGTCACGATGTTCGTCGGTCCCCGCGGCGCCGTGGCGCGCGAGCAACTGGCGGCAGGTGCATCGACGCTGGAGGCCCTGACCTCGTTGGCCATCAGCTACGGCGAGGTGCTGGGCCACTACGCCGGTCGGTTCCCGGACGTTCGCTCCGCCGGACGGTTGCTGCACCTCGCGTGCACCGACGTGATGGTGCGCACGGTCGTTGACGGCTTCGCGTCCGTCGCGGCGGATCGGGGGCTGTGGCTGACGGTGGGCGCGGCCCTCCCCGACTGGGAGCTGCGCCGCGCAGACGAGCTCGACGACGAGGTGGCGGCCACGCTGCTGGGCGCGGAGCCCGCCCACGACGACGTGTACGTGGCGACCGGGTCGCAGGTGCGCAACCGCAACCTCGTCTTCTCACCCGACGGTGAGCTGGTGGCGGTCCACGACAAGGCCTACCTCGTCCCGCTCGAGGCCGACGCCGAGCAGGGGCTGGGCCTGAGTGCCGCGGGACTGGACGAGGTCGCCGTCGCGGAGCTGCCGATCGGACGGCTCGGCACGGTGATCAGCAAGGACGCCTGGATGCCGGACGTCAACGAGCGGCTGGGCCAGCTGGGCGCGCAGTTGGTGGTCCAGCCGGAGGCCTTCGACCGGTGGGGGCTCGTCGACCG
>CAYVJT010000426.1:0-2069 GCA_964451855.1 uncultured Actinomycetota bacterium | reverse complement strand
GGCGATCCGCATCCGCACGTACCTCGTCGTCCAGCCCCTGCGTCAACCGGAGGGACTGCGCGAGGGTCAACGCAGATCCTTGGGAGCAGGGGTCGGCGGCGTCTCGTGGTGTCGTCAGGGGTGCTGGGAGGCGTGGTCGGAGGCAGGCACGTCGATCAGCTCGGGGGTGTCGGTCGGCGACGCCGCCTCCCAGGGGAAGTGGGTCGCGCCGAGTGCCGGTTGCAGATCGAACAGCCAGGTGGCGCGATCGTCGTAGCGGGCGAAGAAGGGCTCGTTGACCAGTTCGGGATCGCGCGCCTGGATCAGGCTGAGCACGAAGACCTTCTCACCGGCCACCTCGGTGATCCCGTCGACGCACACCTTGCCCGGCGTCGCTGACATCGAGGGTCCCCGCGCGGTCCGGGCGAGCCCGGAGACGTTGCGGTACGCGTCGGTGAAGATCCCGTAGGCCCGCGCGAGGGGCACCGCGAAGTAGTCCTGCGGGCCGGTGTCACGCTCGACGAACATGTAGTACGGCACCATCCCTGCGCGTACCTGGGCACGCCACATCGTCTCCCACACCTGGGGATCGTCGTTGACGGTACGGATCAGGGGAGCCTGGGTGCGGATCACCGCGCCGGTGTCGCGGATGCGGCGCACCGCCTCGTCGAGGATGTCCGTGGCCATCTCCGTCGGGTGGGAGAAGTGGGCCATGAAGGCGAGGTTCTTGCCCGACTCGACGACGCGTTCGAACAGGCGCAAGGTGTCGTCCGCGTCGGTATCGGTCACGAAGCGCTGCGGCCAGTACGCCAACGCCTTCGAGCCGATCCGGATCGACTCGAGCTGCTCGAGCCTGAGCAGCGGCTCGAGGTACTGCTCGAGCACCCCCTCCTTCATGATCATCGGGTCGCCGCCGGTGATCAGCACGCTGGTCACCTCGGGATGGACGTTGAGGTAGCCGACCAAGCGCTCGATGTCCCCGCTGGCCATCTTCAGTTCCGGGTCGCCGACGAACTGTGCCCAACGGAAGCAGTAGGTGCAGTAGGCGTGGCAGGTCTGGCCCTGCTTGGGGAAGAACAGGACGGTCTCGTCGTACTTGTGCTGGACCCCGTCGAGGGGTTCTTCCTCCGTTTCCGGCTTGTTCAGCGTCATCTGCCCGGCGGGGTGCGGGTTGAGCTTGGCGCGGATCTCGTTCGCCGCCGCGTTCAACTCCTTCCTGGAAGCACCTCGTTCGAGCAGTGCGACCATCCGCGACACGTCCTGCTGGGGGAGCATGTCGGGGCGCGGGAAGGTCAGGCGGAAGATCGGATCGTCGGGGACGTTCGACCAGTCGATCAGTTCCTCGACCACGTAGGCGTTGACCCGGAACGGCAGCACCGTCGCGACGGCGCGGGTCTCCAGGCGTTCCACCTCGTCGAGCCCGCCACGTGCGGTCAACTCATCGAGGTGGGCCGTCGTGTACGCCCGGAAGCGTTCGGTCTCCTCGGGCGCTGTCGGGGTGCTGTCGAACCTGGTCATGGACTGCCTTCCGTCGGGGTCAGCGGTGGGTTGAGCGCAGCTGGCCACCCGGCAGCGAGCCGCGGCTCCCGCGAGCGGTGCTGATGCCTGATCGTTCCCACGGCGGCCACCGGTCGTGCGACGCACACGGAGCGGGGCCAGCCGGACACAGCCTACTGAACGGGCTGGACTTTCCGTTGCCTATACAACTAAACTGCTCCTCTCGCGTCCGGACGGCGCATCGGCGCGAGTGATCGCCACAGGTGCTCGTCGGCGGTCTCGAGTGGGAAGATCCCGTGGCAAGGTCCAGCGGCAGCGAAGGGGCGGTCATGCAGTTCGGCGTCTTCTCGGTCGGGGACCTCACCCCAGATCCGACCACCGGGCGCACGCCCAGCGAGGCGGAGCGCATCAAGGCGATGGTCGCCATCGGGCTCAAGACCGAGGAGGTCGGACTCGACGTCTTCGCGACCGGCGAGCACCACAACCCGCCGTTCGTGCCGTCCTCGCCGACCACGATGCTGGGCTACATCGCGGCGCAGACCGAACGGATCGTGCTGTCGACGGCGACGACGCTGATCACGACCAACGACCCG
>CAYVJT010000425.1:0-2075 GCA_964451855.1 uncultured Actinomycetota bacterium | reverse complement strand
ACCCCGACGACGAGCTCGGCCTCGGCTTCATCCTACGGTGAGATCGGCAGAGGGTGTCGGACGCCACCTGGAATGAGGATGGGCGGGGTTCTCTCCGCCACCGGGCGTGGGGCCGAGGGTGCGACCGCCGTCGCCAGGCGCTCCCGCGACGAGCAGACGCCGTGGAGATCGTCGGTGAGGCGCTGACCGCCTCTGCCGCGGGGGAGGGCTACCGGCCCATCGCTGCCCGTCTGGGCCGTCCTGCCGCGACCGTGCGCGGCTGGACCCGCCGGTTCACCGCCCGCGCCGAGATGACCCTGCAGCACGCCATGCGGTGCCTGAGCCGCTTCGACCGTGGCGTGGTCCGCATCGAGCCGGATCCGGCGGCCACACCGATCCAGACCACGCGTCGTGCTCGGCGCCGCCGCAGCAGCGGTCGAGCGGCACGTCGCCGCGTCGGCACGCTCGCGGTGGCAGCTCGCCTCGGCGCTGTGCTCCGGGCGACTGCTGGCCGACACGAGCTGCCCCTACCCGCCGCTCGAGTGACCTGACACGCTCCCTGGCGAAGCCGTCGAGTCCCGTCAGGAGCGCTGTGACACCGCAGCACAGGCCACCCAAGCCCGGCCGCGGCATGCAACGTGGACCGACGCGACAACGTGTCTGATCCCGGCGAAGCCCGCTCTCACCGGGGCACCCGCGCGGGGAGCACCTACGGGCGTCGCTACTGGCGCCGGTGGCTGCGTCGGAGAAACCCCTGATGGTGAGTGGTCTGCGGGGCTCACCTGGTCTGGTCGGTGGCGGTCTGTCGTTCCTCGGGGGTGAGTTGGCGCCAGATGCTGCTGAACACCACGCCGAGGACGGGGAGCAGGGCGATCGTGATCGCGTGCAACAGCCCCATGAGTAGCAGCATCGCACCGATGCGTTCGGTGAGCCACTGCAGGTGAACGGCGGTCCCGGAGGGTCCGAGCCACTCCTCTCTGGGCACGACCTGGGTCTCGATCAGCACGAACGCGGTGAACACCAGGTAGTAGGCGACGTCGAGTACGCGCAGGAAGTGGCGCGCGGTCGACGGGTGGGCGGTGAACACGCTGCTGGCGAAGATGCCACCGAAGCGTCGGATCAGCGGGCCCAGCACCAGGATGAGCGTGATCAGGATGGCGGTGGTGAGCGCCTCGAGTGCCCACCACGGCCAGGTGACACGGCCGTCGACGACCTCGGCGAGGGCGACGAGGTAGACGGCGACCGACAGCAGCCCGGCCAGCGACCAGGCCACCGCCGCACGGACCCGACGCCGGTGGGCACGGTCCTCCTCGATCGAGCGTCGGACCCGGGCGAACAGGTCCGGGCTGACCTGGTAGGTGTCGGCGCGGTGCAGCGTGTCGCGCAGCAGCTGCTCGACGCTCATGTCCGTCCCTCGAGACGTACCCGCAGCCGATCGAGACCGCGACGACAGTGGGTCTTGACCGAGTTCGCTGAGATGCCCAGCGTGTCGGCGGTCTCCTGCTCGGAGAGCTCGAGGTAGAAGCGCAGCACCAGACAGTCGCGCTGCTGGGGCGAGAGTGCGTGCAGCGCGTCGACCACCACAGCCTGCTGTTCGTCGAGCACGATGCGGTCATCGAGGGCGTCGGGCGAGGCCTCGGGGGTGAGCGCTTCGAAGTGGCGCAGCGACATCAGCCCGCGACGGTTGTGGTCACGGGCGAGGTTGAGCACGATCGATCGCAGGTAGGCGGCCGCCCGGGTCCGGTCGACGATGCGGTCGGTGGCATGGTGGAGCCTGACGAACGCCTCCTGTACCAGGTCCTCTGCGGCGTTGCGATCATCGGTGAACAACCGTGCGAGACGGACCAGCGCGGCCGCTTCCTGCTCGAACAGCTCGGTGACCAGCGCATCCCCGTCCAGCTCGGCCAGCCGAGCGGCGGTCTGCTCGGAGGCGTCGACCGACGCGGACGAAGACCCCGATCGGGCTGGCTCGGCCATCGCCGCCAGGATCGCGTCGGCCACCTCGAGCCAGACCAGCGCCGGTGACGGGCGCACCGCGGCCACGGGGGCGCCCTGGAGCGATCCGAGGCCAACGGTCACGGCGTTCCCGTCGACGA
>CAYVJT010000424.1:0-2080 GCA_964451855.1 uncultured Actinomycetota bacterium | reverse complement strand
CGGGCACCGGTGCGCCGACCGTTGCCATGAACGGCCACACCCGGCAGGATCGACGACCCGTCCGCCAGCGAACAGGACCGGGCCCCAACGATGCACCCGCCTGACGACCTCGCGACCGAACGTCTGCGTCTGCGCCGCCTCCAGCTCACGGACGCGCCGGCCATCTTCGCCAGCTACGCCACCGACCCCGAGGTGGCTCGCTACAGCTCGTGGCGTCCACACGCCAGCCTTCGGGACGCCGAGGAGTTCGTGGTCGGCGCACTGGGACGCTGGCTGGACGGCGAGGAGTTCACCTGGGTGCTCCTCGACCGCCGGTCGGATCAACTCGTCGGCGCCATGTCCGCGCGGGACACCGCCCACGGTCTGGAGTTCGGCTACGTCCTCGCTCGTGAGCGGTGGGGCAAGGGGCTGATGACCGAAGCCGTCGGCGCCCTACGCGACTGGGCGTCCTCCGAGCCCGACGTCCACCGGCTGTGGGCGTACTGCGACGTGGACAACGTGGCGTCAGCACGGGTTCTCGAGAAGAACGGGTTCGAACGCGAAGGCAGGCTGCGCCGCTGGGCACGCCATCCGAACATCTCGGAGACGCCGCGGGACGTGTTCGCCTACAGCTGGATCCGTTGAGGAGGCCGGTGCTGATGAGGATCGTGGAGCTGACCGACGACAACATCGACGCCCTGGCTGCGGTGCACACCCGTGGCTGGCAGGAGGGCTACCGCGGCCAGCTCCCGGACGAGCTGCTCGACAGCCTCGACCCGGATCGCCGTGCCGAGATGTGGCGACGCTGGCTGGAGCGCGAGGGCGGCGACCTGCAGGTCCTCGTCGCACTCGACGAGGAGGAACGCGTCGTCGGTTTCGCGGCGAGCGGACCAGCCCGTGACGACGATGTTGCCGACACGTGCGGCGAGCTGTACGCCATCTACGTCGAACCCGACCGCTGGAGTGGCGGCATCGGCGGAGAGCTGATGATGGCGGCATCGGACGGCCTCCGCTCTGCCGGCTACGACCGGGCCGTCCTGTGGGTGCTCGAGAGCAACGAACGCACCCGGCGCTTCTACGAGCGCCACGGGTGGGCGCCGGACGGCCAGACCAAGGTCGAGCCGTTCGGCGACACGGAGCTGCAGGAGGTGCGCTACGCCACCACCCTGTGACCCGACCCTGCTCCAGACGTGCGTTGGGGGCTGCTCGTCGGGCAGACTCGTCAGCCTCGGGATGCGGGTTGTCGGGAGGTGCGGCCTCATCCGTGCGGAGGAGGCTTCACCATGTCAGGCGACGAGGTGGTCGGACACAAGCAGCCGGGCCGCGGCGCCCTCGTCGCGGCCGTCGCCGTCGTGATCGGCGACACGGTCAACCTGACCGGTCACCGCCTACCTTCTCCGCGGCCTGCCGTAACGTGGCGGCGATGAGCGACGACATCACGAGGAAGCTGACGGCACCGTCGGTGTTCGCCGACCTACGCGCGGAGTCCGCCCGGGCGGTCGCCGAGCACACGCACGAACGCTCGCTGCAGGCCGGCGAGATCCTGCTCGAGCAGGGCGAGGCGGCGGATCACGTCTACCTGGTCGTCGATGGGCGCCTGCACGCCGTGCTCGACCACGGGACCGACGCCGCACGGGAACTCGCGACGTTGGAGCCCGGGGCGGTGATCGGCGAGATCGCGGTTCTCGCAGGGGGCAGACGGGAGGCGACCGTCGTTGCGGACACACCCACGACCGTCCTGGAGATCTCCGCCGAAGGCTTCGAGCAGCTGCTCGCCGACGAGCCCGCGGTCGCCGGTCGGCTCGCCGCCCTGGCGACGCAACGGCTCCACGAGGCGCAGCTCGCGAGACAGGTCGTCCAGCTCTTCCCCGGCGTCGACCCTGCCGTCCACGACCAGCTGACGTCGGACGCCGAATGGGTCACCCTGCACGCCGGTGAGCGGCTCGTGGAGCGCGGCGATCCTGCCGACGCGGCCTACCTCATCGTCTCCGGCCGCCTGCGCGTGGTCACCGACGACCAGGACGAACGCCTGCCCGCCGAAGTGGGGCCAGGCGAACTCGCCGGTGAGATGGCGTTGATCGAAGGTGGAACACGTACGGCA
>CAYVJT010000423.1:0-2080 GCA_964451855.1 uncultured Actinomycetota bacterium | reverse complement strand
GCCACCTCGTCGAGGAAGTAGCGGTCGTGGGTGATGGCCACGACCATCCCGGCGTAGTCCTGCAGGTGACGCTGCAACCAGGCGACCGAGTCCGCGTCGAGGTGGTTGGTCGGCTCGTCGAGGAGCAGGATGTCGGGCTTGGAGAGCAGCAACCGGCACAGCGCCGTACGGCGGACCTCACCCCCCGACAACGTGGTGACGTCGTCGACGTCGGGGACACGCAGCGCGTCCATCGCCACCTCGATGTGGCGGTCGAGGTCCCACGCGTCGGCGGCGTCGATCCTGTCCTGGACGTCGGCCATCTCCTCGTAGACACGCTGCATCTCGTCGTCGTCGAGGGGTTCACCGAGCTTCGCGGCCAGCTCGTTGTACCTCGGCACCAGCGCGGCCACATCGCCGAGGCCCTCCAGCACGTTGTCACGGGAGCCCTTGGCGGGATCCAGCTCCGGTTCCTGCGGCAGGAAGCCGACGGAGTAGCCCTTGGCCGGCCAGGCCTCCCCGTCGAACTGGGTGTCCTCCCCGGCCATGATCCGCAGCAGCGACGACTTCCCGGCACCGTTGGGGCCGATCACGCCGATCTTCGCGCCGGGGAGGAACGACAGCCAGATGTCGGAGAGGACCTGCTTGCCGCCGGGCACGGTCTTCGACAGGCCCTTCATCACGTAGCAGTACTCGGCCACTTGGGCGCTCCAGAGCTGGTGAGACGTCTTCGGCCACCGAGGCTAACGCCGGGGGCAACTCGGTGCGCATCCACGCCTGCGTCCTCGCGCGCCGGCCGTCCGTGCCACCTCGACGTCCACGTGTACGTGATCCGACCGCGATGTCCGGTCTCCGCACATCGTGAACCTCAGCAGCCGCTGAGGACAACCACGGGCGAGAGGGACGCGTCGGACAGGGAAAGGCCCGCGGTGACCGCCGTGGGCGCGCGTCCCGACACGGACGACCACACGCGATGCGACACAGGAGACACGATCACGATGCGGTACGGACGGTGGCTGACGGTGATCGCCGGGGCGATGGCCGCGAGCGCGCTGATCGGCATGACCACGACGACCCTCGCCTGGGGCCAGTCCCTCGTGGAGGATCAGCGTCTGCTCCCTGGCACGAAGATCGCCGGGGTCGACGTCGGCGAGCGCACCGCGGACGACGCTGCCGACGAGGTCCGGGCCCACATCGAGGCTCAGCTCGAGACCGAGGTGGAGCTGACCGCCGCCGGTGAGCGTTGGGTGACCTCCGCGGCCGACCTCGATGCGGAACCCGACATCGAGTCGGCGATCGCCGAGGCGCTGGCCAGGACCGAGGCTGCCGGGCTGCTCGAGCTGTCACGCCTGCGGCTGATGAACGCGGGCGCGGACATCGCGGTGGAGGTGGAGACCGGCATCGACGCCGACAGGCTGGACAGCTTCGTCGCGACCATCGCCGAGGAGATCGACCGCGCGCCCCGTGATGCCGCCCTCGACTGGAACGGCGAACGGATCGAGCTGACCGACTCGCGGACCGGCAGGACCCTGGTCCGCGACGACGCCGCGAACCAGATCGAATCCGCCCTCCTCGGTCCGGCGACGGAGGCCGAGCTCCCCGTGCGGACGACGGACCCCGCGGTCACGACCGAGGCACTCGCTCCCGTGGCCGAGGAGCTCGACGACCTCGTCAACGCTGCGCTCGACCGGGAGATCACGATCACGGTCGCGGGCCTCGAGCGCGTCGTGACCCCACGGCAGCTCGACGTCACTCCGAACATCGACACCCTGCTCGACGATGCGCGTACGGAGGTCCCGGACACCGCACCCACCTTCGAGCTGCCGGACGCGCCGGGTGATGTCCCGCTGCACGTCCCGGACGACGCGATCGACGAGGTGGTCGCCGCGCTGGCCGCCGAGGTCGAGCAGCCGGCTCGCGACGCGCAGCTCGACTGGAGCTCCGGCGCGCTGGAGATCGTTGAGGCACGCACCGGGCGCAGCCTGGACACGGGGTCGGCTCAGACCCAGATCACCGACGCGGTGCGGGGCGCCACCGAGCAGGTCGAGCTGGAGACGGCGACGACCCAGCCGTCGGTCACCGCCGACGACTACGACCACGT
>CAYVJT010000422.1:0-2113 GCA_964451855.1 uncultured Actinomycetota bacterium | reverse complement strand
GCGGGGGTGCCGCGTTCCTCCAGCGCGCGGTCGAGCCAGCCCTCCTGCCACGCCCGCCACAGCCGGGACAGGTCCCACGCCCGCAGGCCCACCAGCGTCGCACCTCGACGTCCCCGCCGTGACACCCGCCCCTCCGCTACCAGCAGCCAGGCGTGCAGCACCGTCCAGGCACAGTCGTCGAGGCTGCGTTCGAAGTAGGTGGTCTGGGTCGTGCCGGTCCGATCGTCCAGCGACAGGAACAGCACCCGCTGCCCGGACCGCTGCGCCGGTGACTGGATCGCGACCTTCACGCCAGCCACCCGCACCCGGGTCTGGGTCGGGAGCACCTCGAGGTCGCAGGCGCGGGTCACCTCCAGCGCGTCCAACAGCGGCTCGTAGAAGCTGATCACGTGACGCGAGACGTCCATCCCGGTCGTCGCGAGCTCGTCCCGGACCCGGTCACCGGATCGTTCCTCGGGCAGCTGCGGGACGTGGTCGGCGTGCAGGTCCAGGCGGGTCTGCTCGGGACGGGCGAGGGGACGACCGGCTCCGTCAGGTCCGTCGGGTCGGTCGGGTGCGTCCCCGCGGCCGTTCGATGACGTGCTACCTCGGCGTCGCTGCTTGCGGTTGGCCCACAGCTCCTCGACGGTCAGACGGAGCGCTCGGCGTCCCGCCGGTCCCCCGCGTCGGCCGACCCCCGCGACCTGGTCCAGCGCGCCGGCCTGCACCAACGTCACCGCCGTCGGCTGCGACAGCCCACCCCGCTCGTACAGCTCGTCGAGGGAGGTGAAGGGGCGGTGGGTGGTGAGCGACTCCACCTCGGCGTCGGTGATGCCGTGGACGTCCTGCAGGCCGATGCGCACGGCGTAGCGGTAGCCGTTGCCGGCCTCGCCCGAGTCGAACCCGGTGGGCGGGACCGGATGGTCGCGGTCGGCGGGCCAGGTCCAGCCGGGTGGTAGTGACGGAACCGGGTCCTCGCCACGGATGGCAGCGCGCAGGGCCGTGGTGAGCCCGAGCAGGTGTCCCGCAAGCCCGCGGTCGACCACCTCGACGGTGTAGGCCGACTGCGAACGGTTGACGTCCGCAGGCAGGACCGCGATGCCGAACAGCCGGCACTCGTCGAGGATCATCCGCCGCGGGTACATGCCCGGGTCGTGGGTGAGCAGCCCGGCGGCGAGCTCCGGGAACACGTGGGCCTTGAGGAACGCCGAGCGTTCGGTCGGCACCGCGAACGCCGCCGCGTGCGCCTTGCAGAACCCGAAGGACGCGAAGGAGGTGAGCTGGTCCCACACCTTCTCGGCGGCGGCCAACGGCACCCCGCGGTCGACGGCGCGGGAGATCAGCCAGCCGCGGATCGACGGGAGCTTGCGGCGCTCAGCGAGCTGTCTGCGCAGGAGGTCCGCGTAGGCCAGGTCGCAACCGGTCAGCGCGGAGAAGATGCCCATCACCTGCTCGTGGTAGACGATCACGCCGTGGGTCTCGGCGAGCACCGGCTCGAGGGACGGGTGGGCGTAGTGCGCCGTCTCCTCGCCGTGGCGGCGGGCGACGTAGGGGCTCACCATGTCGGCCTTCACCGGCCCGGGACGGAACAGCGAGATCTCGGTGATCAGGTCACCGAACCGGTCGGGCTGGAGCCGGCCGAGCAGTTCACGCTGGCCGGGCGACTCGATCTGGAAGATGCCGACCGAGTGCGCCGAGCGGATCAGCTCGTAGGTGTCGGGGTCGCCGTGCGGGATCGCGTCGAGGTCGAGCAGGCCGGCGGCGTTGCGGCCGGGCAGGGTCGGGTCGGGCTGCCTCGTCGCAGGCAGTGGCACCTGCGCCCGGGGGTCGACGGACCGGAGCTCCCCCCTAGCAGAGGGGGGAGCGAGGCGGCCCGAACCAGGCGGGCCGCCGATGGGGGGTTGAGCAGACCCGTTCGCCAGCCCCAGCGCGTGGCTCATCGCCGAGAGCATCCGCACGCCCAGCACGTCGAGCTTGAGCAGCCCCAGCGCGGCGACATCGTCCTTGTCGAACTGACTCATCGAGAACCCGTGAGCCGAGCGTTCCAGCGGCGTGCGGGTCGTGAGATCGTCGTCGCCGAGCAGGATCCCGCACGGGTGCATCGCGATGTGGCGGGGGAAGCCGTCGATGCGCT
>CAYVJT010000421.1:0-2123 GCA_964451855.1 uncultured Actinomycetota bacterium | reverse complement strand
CTCCCACACGCCCGGCGACGCCGACGCCGTCGGGGCAGCGGAGAACGCCGGATCTGTGCCGTGAAGTTGGCAGCGCAGGGGACGAGCCAGCGCATGGCGATCAGGCTGGTTCGTGTGCCTTGTTGGCCGCGGCATCGAAGCGCGTCGGAGCAACTTCGAGCCGATCGTCAGCGACGAGTGCATCGATGAGGTCCTCATCACCGGCCACAAAGGTCCACTCGAAGTCGATCTCTGTAGCGACGAACCAGGCTCGGTCGACCGGCCACCACAGGCCGGCGACGGGGCGACGGACCCGCGATGCCGCTACCGAGTGGAGGACTCCGCGCAGTGGACCGCGGAGCAGGAAGTGGCCTCGCCCAGGCGTCGAGATGCGGGCGGCCCCCGGAAATCGCTGAGGTGGGACGTCGCCCCATCCTTCCCAGACCGCCACGCAGACATCGTTTGGCGTACTGGTGGCCTCGCTGAGGACGTCGACAAGGGCCGCTGCGGTTGCCTCGTCCAACTCTCCCTCGGCCGGGGACGCACCGATCTCGTTCACGAGCGGGATCATGAAGCCGGTACGGGTCTGATCGAGTTCTCCAACACTGCCGTAGCCGTGCGTCTGCGCGACCTCGCGCCAGCTCACGGCCTGGCCGTCGGGGGCCATCAGCCACGGGTGCAGCACCTGACCCACCGCTGGGAAACCCGACGGAACGAGGGAGCCAACCGGTACGCCCTCGACACCCCAAGGCATCAGCTGCTCCAACCACCACTCGGCGAGTGTGCCGTCGGGCGCTGGGCTCAGCGGATGGTCGGGTGCGACCAGCTCGACGGCGCGGCGAGGAACGATCACCTCGGAGCCGTTGTCCAGCCGGATCCGTACCCCCCGTCCGGGCCGCTGAGGCCGCTGGCCGGCGGCGTGGTAGAGGGCGGAGAAGGAGGCGATGTGATGGCGCCCCGGATCGACGACAACGGCGTGTGTTCCGTCTTCAAGCCGGCGACTACGCCGACGTTGGTTGCCTACGAGCCGAACGTCCGCACCAGGCCAGAGATCACGTGTTGCCATCCATCTCCTCCCTGCGGCACCGTAGGAGGTCCGACGGAGACCTGCAGGGACACGAGCCAAGCGGAAACAGAACGCCCGATCGTGGCCGGGCTCGAGGCCGCGCGTGAGCGTCGGTATGTGACGGGCGAGCCGGTAGTGGCGCGCACTCGAACCGCCGCCGTCCGCTGTAGGCCGCGCCGGAGGCTGGGGCCACTGAGTTTCAGTCGTTTCCGCGATAGCGGCGCAGACGGGCGATGCGCCGTTCGGCCTCGGATCGACGAACGGGCTCGTCGAGGCGGCCAAGACGCAGACCCGCCAGCAGGTAGGGCAGGTCCTCGCTGCGGTCGTCGACGGCGATGACCTCGCTCACAAGGAAGTGCCCACCAAGATCGCGAACGACGATGCGATGCTCGGGCTCGCCTTCGACGACGACCACGATCTTGCCACAGTCGCTGAGGTCGCCCGTCTTGGCGTAGTCGTGCAGCGGTGCCGGGGTGAGCTCGCCGGCGTCCAGCTGCTTGAGCAGGCGGAACACCTCGAGCGTGAGCGGGCGGGACCGCTCGGCCAGCGCCCGTAGATCCTGCATCGCCTCCTCGCGGAAGACGACCCGTTCGTGCCGCCTCACAGCTCGTCGAGATCGACGCCGAGTTCGTCAGCCGCGTCGGCCAGTGTGGTGCGCCCCCCAGTATCGGCGGCGTCGCGCTCGCGGATGCGTTGGGCGATGGCGACGTCTTCGGCGATGTCCAGCAGCAGACTCAGCGTCTCATAGGGCAGCAGCGCGGCTTCCGGCTTCCGGCGATCCCCGAAGATGACCGGGGCCGCGTCCACGCCCTGATCGCGGAACTGCTGCACGTGCTGGGTCAGTCTCCGGCGGGTGTCGCTGACGGTCTCGGGCATGCGCTGCTCCTGTACATGTTTATGTACATAATACAGCGCCTGCTCGTCGGACTCAAGCGCGAGGTCGACGCTGCCGTGGGGAAAGCGACGTCCAGGCCCGCCCGCACCACGCCTTCGAGAACCCATCATGGATCGCCCGATCGCGGGCGGCCTCATGGCCGCGCGTGAGCGCCGGTATGTGACGCGAGAACGGCCGGTAAGG
>CAYVJT010000420.1:0-2149 GCA_964451855.1 uncultured Actinomycetota bacterium | reverse complement strand
AACGCCCGGAGTCGCCAGGTCGCTGCGGTGGTTGTCTCCACCCCTGAGAACGAGTCAAAACGGGCGCGTTGCAGCTGCTAGCTGACCCTCGCAGTCACCGATGTTTCGCAGTGATTGCGAGGGTCGTGGATGACAGGCGGAGCGCACATGGTCGGTTCGGCCGGTCGGGGAAGCGCGCTCGCTGCGCGGTGCATCGTCGTCGTGGCCGGTGGGTGGGCGTCACGTTTGCCGAGGCGTGGTCAGTGCGTGTGGGGTCCGAGCAGCTCGGGGAGCGAGGTGGGGTCGGCGAGCACGAGCGCGCCGAGGGCGAGCAGCCCGATGCCAACCGGGGCGGTGCGGTCTCCCGCTGGTGCGGTCTTCTCGAACACCATGAGCAGGGCCAGGGGAGCCATCCAGGCGAGGTTGGCGATGCCGACCGAGAACATGACCAGCATGAGTGCCCAGCAGCAGCCGAGGCAGAACAGTCCGTGCCGGCGCCCGAGCGTGAACGCCGCGCGGATCCCGCGCTGATAGTGGGCGGTCAGGAACAGCGCGGGGTGGCGACACTGCTGGAGGCAGCGGTCCTTGAGGTCGCTGAACTGGAATGCGCCGGCCAGCAGCAGGACGCCACCGCCGATCAGGTGGGGGCGGTCGGCGAGCCAGGTCCATCGGTCGACGGCGAGGTGTAGCAGCGCGTCGCCGCCGAGGGCGGCGAGCCCGAACATCGTCCAGATGAGCAGGTAGCCGCCGAGGAACGCGGCCCGGGCCGCGTGGGGCCGCGGCTGGGTCGCGGCGGCGCGGCCGAAGAGGTCGATGAGCGGCAGCGAGGAGGGCAGCATCATCGCCGCGATGTGGGCCTGCCAGGCGAGGAGGAACAGCACCAGCGTGGCCGTCAGCGGCAGGCGGCCCTCCACGAGCTCGTGGTGGTGCACCCAGTCTGCGCGACCGGTGAGCTCGGCGGTGATGGCCAGGATCCAGGCGCCGACGATGACCAGCAGCAGCACCGGAGGGACCCGCCACCGACGGTTGCCCGACGCCGCAAGGTCGATGGCGGCCTGGGTCCGGGCCGCGCTGTCGGTCGAACGTGCTACGTCGCGGTCGCCGCTCACCCGGCGTGCTCCATGCGCCAGGGGGTCTGGACCGCGTTGTGGCCCTCGAAGGTCCACGCCATCCCGTACTGGGCCAGCTCGACCGAGAAGCGCGAGGCCTTGGAGACGTACGCCGGAGCGCCGGGCACGGTGGAGAACATCGTCTCCTGCAGGGTGGTCTGCTCGCCAGACGCGCCGGTGATCGGCGCGATCTCGGCCTCGAGCATCCCGGGGATGCGGATCGTGCCAGTCCCGGCCTCCACGGCGTGGCTGATCGGTGCCCGCTCGACGGCCACGACCTCGTCGACGAGGCCCGCGAGGTCGGCGAGGCCTCCACCGAGCTGCCCACCGAAGGCCGCCACCAGCGCGTCGTGCTGTGCGTCGGTGGCCGCGGCATCGATCACGACGACCACGCGCCAGCCGCCCGCGAGCGCGTTGCCGGGGATCTGCGCGATGTTGGCGATGGTCAGCCCCGTGACGTCGACGCCGCGGATCTCACCTCGATCGAGGTGGTAGGCGATCAACCCGACACACTCGCCGCCGTCGGGGTCCTCACCCACGAAGCACGGACACAGCACCCCGCAGGAGCACACCTCGAGCAGCGTGCCCTCCAGGGTGTAGTCGCTCCGGGTGGTCGTCTGCTCGGCCAAGCTCATAGCGATACCTCCCAACGTCCCGCCAGGCTCCGGCAGGTCCGTGAACCAGCAAACGTGATGCTCCGGCCTGATGCCTCACGGCGAGCCGTGATCTCCGCATCACGGAAACCCCGTAGCTCGGGTCAAGAGCGGCCGGCAGGTCGCTGCCACCCGAGGCTCGGTCCAGGAGGCAGCAGGGGTAGGCGTCGACGTCTGTGGGGCATAAGGTTCACGTCGATGCCGACAGGCAGGGGCGGATGAGCTCGGGCCAGGCCACGACGCGGTTCTGTCGGCTCGCCGACGGGTCGCGGGTGGCGTACGCGAGTATGGGGGAAGGCCCCGCGCTGGTGATGCCGCCGGGGACGCTGTGCCACCTCGAGGAGAGCTGGGCGCACCCGGCGGCAGCGAGCGCGCGTGACAGGTTCGCGGCTGCACACAGGTTCGTGT
>CAYVJT010000419.1:0-2163 GCA_964451855.1 uncultured Actinomycetota bacterium | reverse complement strand
TCGTCGACGAACTCGACCGCCCTCGGGTAGGCGTAGGCGGACATGCGGTGGCGCACGTGCTGCTGTAGCTCGGAGGCGAGCTCGTCGGACGGCTCGTGGCCTTCCGCGAGACGCACGAACGCCTTGACGATGTGGCCCCGACGCTCGTCGGGGATGCCGACGGCCGCTGCCTCGAGCACCGCGGGATGCTCGATCAGCGACGACTCAACCTCGAAGGGTCCGATCCGGTAGCCGGACGAGATGATCACGTCGTCGTTGCGGCCCTCGTACCAGAAGTAGCCGTCCTCATCGACGCGGGCGACGTCCTTGGTGTGGAACCAGTCGCCACCGAACACCTCCTCGGTGTCCTCCGGTCGGTTCCAGTACCCGAGCGGGTAGTGCGGGTTGCTGCGGGCGCGCAGGCAGATCTCGCCCATCTCGCCCTGGGGGACGGGGTTCTCCTGCTCGTCGAGCAGTTGGACGTCCCACCCGGGGACCGGCCGCCCCATCGAGCCCGGACGGACCTCCATCGTCGGGAAGTTCGAGCACAGCGGGTAGGACTCGGTGAGGCCGTAGTAGTCGAAGATCGTGGTGCCGTAGGTGTCGGCGAACCAGCGGATGACCTCCGGGTTGAGCGGTTCACCAGCGGAGCAGGCGTGCCGGAGCTTCAGCTCGAACCGTTCCGGGTTGGGGACGCCCTTCATGGCCCGCAGCGCGGTCGGTGTCGTGAACAGGTTGCCGACCTCGTGCCGCTCGAGCAGCGCGAGGGCTTCCTCGGGATCGAAGCCGCCCTTGCGCTGGTAGACGACCGTGGGGGTGCGGTAGCGCCAGGGGCCGAGGATGCCAGGGACGATCCCGGCGATCCACGCCCACTCGCCGGTGGAGTGGAAGAACTCGTCCTCGCGGACGTCGTGGGCGAGCTCGTACTCGTTGTGGGCCAGCAGGTACCGGTGGGCGTGGAGGATGCCCTTGGCCAGGCCGGTCGTGCCGGACGAGTAGTACAGCTGAGCGGGGTCGTCCGCACGGGTGTCGAGGGTCTCGAACCCGGAGGAGGCGCGCGCCACCTCCTGCTCGAAGGAGCGGTCGCCGCCCTCACCGCCCATCACCACGACCACCTCGAGCGTGTCGACGCGAGCGCGCATGTCGGTGACCCGCTGGAGCGCGTCGTGGTGGGCGATCAGGACCTTCGCGCCCGAGTCGCGCAGCCGGTGCTCGATGCCGTCGTCGCCGTACAGCATGGATAGCGACAACAGTATGGCGCCGAGCTTGTAGACGGCCATGAACGAGGCCGCCGTCTCGGGGGTCGAGGGCAGCAGGCACGCGACCCGATCCCCGGGCTCGACCCCGAGACTCGTGAGCACGTTCGCGACCCGGTTGGCGGTGTCCTTGACCTCGCCGAAGGTGACGTCGCGCCGGGTGCCCTGCCAGTCCTCCCACACCATCGCGAGCGCGTCGTCGGGATGCTTGTCCAGGCAGTCCGCCGCGATGTTGTAACGGTCGGGCACCTCCCAGTGGAACTCGTCGATCATCTGCTCGTACGAGCTCGGCTTCCACCGGCGGTCGGCCATCTCGGCTCCCATCGTTGACGCATCCTTCGACACAGGATGGCGGACGGCCGGCACCGCGTCCACGGTCGCCCTCGATCGCGTCGGCCGGGGAGCGAGGCCCTGGCCAGCCGGGTCGACATCGACGAGGTCGACTCACCTACCATGGGCGCCTCCCGGACCCCCCCGGGCCGGACGACACGACGGTCGATGTCATGCAGCTGCGCCCGCATCCTCCCGGTCCGGCGCCCCACCGCGCCGGGTCGATGGTGGCCAGCCTTCGGGGGCGGATATGACGGCCGTAGCTCGGGAGCGGATCCGCAACGTGCTCCTGCTCGGACACACGGGGACCGGCAAGTCCACGCTGGCCGAGGCGATGCTGCGCCTGACCGGCCAGGGCGACGGCCATCACCGTGGCCTGTCCACGGTCGACTTCGAGCCCGAGGAGCTCGAGCGGGGCCACTCCCTGTCGTTGTCGCTCGTGAGCTTCGAGTTCGAGGGGCACAAGCTGAACGTGCTCGACGCGCCCGGCGGCGTCGAGGCGGTCGGGGACGCGTACCCGGCGCTGCTGGCCGCGGACACCGCCGTCTTCGTCTTCGACGCCACCGTCGGCGTCCAACCACAGCACGTCGAGCTGTGG
>CAYVJT010000418.1:0-2164 GCA_964451855.1 uncultured Actinomycetota bacterium | reverse complement strand
GCCAGCGTCACCGACCCTGCACGGCACACCGGCCCAGGGACACCGCGACACCCGGCGAGTACCACACTTGGGCGGATGTCAGAGCGCGCAACTCCTCCTTCGAGTGGCCAGTCGACCCGACACCCCCAATCGCTACAACACGGCGGTTGTGCCTATGTAGGTCGCTCGACCGCAATCGTGCGCGTGGCGGCGGATGTAGGATGTTCGAGAACGGTTCTCATCTCCGCTTCCGCGGAAGCGCTGTGGCAGTTGGTCGTCCAGCTTGTGGATGATCTGTCCGCTGGACAGACCCGTCGCGTACCCTCGTCTCATGAGTTTCGAGCGGATCTCCATCGACCCGGACCGGATGCAGGGGTTGCCGTGCATCCGGGGGACGCGTGTGACCGTGAGCGCGGTGCTGGGTCAGCTCGCTGCTGGCCGCTCGATCGACGAGGTCATCGAGGACTACCCCCAGCTCGAGCGCGAGGACGTACTGGGAGCCCTCGAGTACGCCGCTGCCGCGACCCGCGATCGTGAGATCCCGCTGACCGCTGCGGGATGAGGCTGCTGGTCGACGAGAACCTCTCACCCCGGGTGGCGAGGTTGCTTCGAGAGGGTGGCCATGACGCGGCCCATGTCACCGAGGTCGGGTTGGGCAACACCGATGACGCGGAGATCCTCGACGCCGCGGCGGACGGCGCTCGCGCCATCGTGACCGCCGACACCGACTTCGGTGCCCTGTTGGCAGCTCGCGGGACCTCGTCACCGTCGGTGGTGATGCTCCGCTCGTCTGACCACCTCACTCCCGACGAACAGGCTCGTCTGATCGTGACGGTGCTCGTCCGAGTCGGTGATGAGCTCGAGCAGGGTGCCATCGCCAGTGTCACGACAGAACGCGTCAGGTTGCGCAACCTTCCCGTCGCTCCCGACTGAGCGCCGTCCATTCGAGCAGCCCCGATGACCAACGCCCTCATGGTTGTCTGGGGAGCTTCGGGATTGGGGTGGCACGTCCGGCCGGGATCGACGCCTCTGACCGACGGGCAGCGATCCGACGCTCGACCGTTGTGGTCGCTGTGTCCCAGCCCCTGAGTAGCGTTGCCAGGGACCGGCCGTGGAGGATCCGTTCATGATCACCCCCAACTACCTCGAGCTGTCTGCTCCCGACTTGGCAGCGTCCCGATCGTTCTACGAGGACGCCCTTGGATTCACCTTCACCGACTACGGCGACGCCTACGCCGCAGTCGAGAGCGGTCCGGTCGAGATCGGCCTGGCCGCGGGCAGCGAGCCAGCCGCGCCCCTGCCCACCTTCGAGACCGACGATCTCGAACAGGCCCAGACCGCTGTAGTCGCCGCCGGCGGACGGATCACCCGGGACGCCTTCGCCTACCCCGGCGGGCGGCGGTTCCAGTTCCTCGACCCGGGTGGTAACGAACTGGCGATCTACCAGACTGGCTGACCCACCCCGGCGATCCGCAGCAGACGATCCCGGCAGCCTGATGCGTCCTGTTGGTCGTCGGAACGACCGGTTCGTCGGCGAGATGGCGTGTGCCCGGCGAGGTCAGGGGTTCTGATGGCAGACTTCGCGTCATGACCTCGTTCTCGATCACACGCCTTGATGACAAGGACCTCGCGTTCGTGCGTGCCATGCTCTACGAGGCAGCCTTCTGGCGCAGCGCCGTGGATCGGCCACCGCTCGAGGCCGCTCTGAGCTCGCCCGACCTCTCCTTGTACGTCCGGGACTGGGGACGACCAGGGGATGACGGTCTGATCGCCTGGGTGGATCGCGGTCGGGCTGGTGCGGTCTGGGTACGACGCTTCCACAACGATGACCACGGCTACGGCTACGTCGACGAACGCACGCCAGAACTCAGCATCGCAGTGGATGCGGAGCATCGTGGTCACGGGATCGGAGGTTGTCTCGTCGCCGCGATGCTGGTGCAGCTCCGTCTGCAGGGCACTCGCCAGGTCAGTCTCAGCGTGGAGATCGACAACCCGGCGCGACAGCTGTACGAGCGCCACGGCTTCACGCCGCTGACGACAACCGAGGGTTCAGTCACGATGGCTCGAAACCTCGCGTAACGCCCTCATGTCGTGTCGTACACGAGGCCGCGTCGAACCTATCGTGTGCTGCCCCGGCATCCGCGATCCAACGTGAACGCTGACCAACTCGGCCCCTGGTCGCCGC
>CAYVJT010000417.1:0-2166 GCA_964451855.1 uncultured Actinomycetota bacterium | reverse complement strand
GGGCCCGGACCTGGTCAGGCGCTCTGGACCACGGTGTCGCCCGCACCTGCGCGCAGCTGTTCGGCGACGGCTGGGAGCGTCGCGACGAACAGCTCCAGGCGACGCTGTGCCGCCTCCGGATCGTCCTCCACGATGCGCTGCAGGATCAGTCCGTCCATCACCGCCACGATGTAGCTGGCGATGTCGCGGAGATGCCCGCTGTCGTCGATCTCGGGGTGGTCCTCGAGGACCTGCTCCAAGGCCTCGTTGAGCCGCCGGTACTGCAGCTGGGCGAGGGGACGCAGAAGGTCGTCGCGGAGGGCGTGGACGGTGAGCTCGTACTGGGCGAGCTGCAGCTGGGGAGTCTGCTCCACGAAGCTCCAGAAGCTCCGGGCGATGTGTTCGCCGAACTCCTCGAGCGTCTGGTCGGGCTCCCGGATCGATCGTTGGAGCACGTCCTGGATCCCGTGCGAGAGGCGTTCGAGCACCGCTTCCAGCAGGTCGTCCTTGTTCCTGAACGCGTAGTGGAAGGCGCCGAGGGCGAGCCCGGCCTCGTCGGTGATCCGCCGGGTCGTCGCCGCACCGAACCCCTCGGTCGTCAGCACACTGATCGCGGAGTCGATCAGCTGCTCCCGTCGTTCCGCGACGCTGCGCCGTTCCTGCTGCTCCACCATGTCAGACTCCGGATCTGGGGATCGTCGGCTGGGCCGTTCCCTGTGCCGGCCTCGGTGAGCGTAACCTTCGCACTAGGACCTAAGTCCTAGCCTCGCCGACCGACCGGACAGGGGCCTTCCGGGCCGATGCGTTCGGGCCTCACCGCTGCTTCCGGACGTTCCGGGACGACGCCTGCGGTGACGACCACCTCGCGCCGCTGCACGTCGTGACGTTGCACGTCGCGATGTGCGGACGCATGCTCAGGGGTACCCGAGACCGAGGGTCCACGTACCTGTCCGACCGGCCCCGTCTACAGGGTCGGTCCCGGGAGGACGGTGGGACGACCTTCACGGTGCGTCCCCCAGGACCCGGGACGGTGGTGAACGGGCTCCGCGTGCCGGAGGCACGGCCGGGGCCGGAGGGACGCCCGTACCCTGCTCGGCATGGAACGTGGGCTCGGGACACTGCTCATCGTCGTCGGCGCGGCGATCGTGCTGATCGGCGTGCTCGTCTCGACGGGCGCGCTCAGCTGGTTCGGTCGCCTCCCGGGCGACGTGCGCTTCGAGAGCGGCTCCACCCGGGTGTTCATCCCGATCACCTCGATGATCGTCGCGTCGGTGGTGCTCACGGTCGTGGTCAACCTCGTCCTGCGCCTGTTCCGCTGACCGACGAAGCTGCAGCCAGGGTGTCGAGGTGGCGCGTCTTCGGTCGTGCCGTTTCAGGCGGTCAGCGCAGGCCGTTCCTGCCGAAGGGAATGTCCGGACATCGAGCCGCGTTCCCCGGGTGACGGCGCACCGAAGGTGCACCGATCGAAGCTCCCCTCTCCCCTCTCCCACCGAACGACGGAGGTACTTCATGGCGACGGTCGATCTGACCGCTGACACCTTCGAGCAGACGATCGTCGACAACGACATCGTGCTCGTCGACTTCTGGGCCGAATGGTGCGGCCCGTGCAAGATGTTCGCTCCCTGGTACGAAGAGGTCTCCGAGAAGCACGACGACGTCGTGTTCGCCAAGGTCGACACGGAGCACGAGCAGGCGCTTGCCGCCAGCTTCAACATCCGCTCCATCCCGACCCTGATGGCGTTCCGTGACCAGATCATGGTCTTCTCGCAGCCCGGCGCGCTCCCGAAGGAAGCCATCGAGGAGCTGATCGGCCAGATCAAGGCGCTCGACATGGACGACGTCCGGCGCCAGATCGCCGAGCACGAGGCCGAGCACGCGTCGGCCGGCCACACCGCCTGAGCCAGCTGCGACGTCGGACGCACTTCCGCGGGCTCAGCCGACGACCTGCGCCCGTGCCCTGCCGGGTGGCGTCCTGCCGCGTGGGGACTGGTTGGCCGGCCAGGTCGACGGCCTCCGCGGCAGGTGCGCTGGTGCGGTCAGTCGCCGGCGGACAGGTCGAGGCTGTAGGCGTCGATCAGCAGGCTCCCTGAGCGGTGACGATGCACCTCGATCAGGTCGATCAGCTCGGTGGCCTTCGCCCGCAGCTCATCGACCGAAGGGTCCTGCTCCGCGAGCTGGAGCAGCGTG
>CAYVJT010000416.1:0-2169 GCA_964451855.1 uncultured Actinomycetota bacterium | reverse complement strand
CGCGCACCACCGCGCGACCTCGCCCACGGGTGTCCCTCGGATCCAGGGCCGCCGGCGCGATCGCGATCGGCCGGTAGGGCTCCCCACGGGGCCGTTGCTGGGCGTTGTCGCCCCTTCGGACCGTGACCACCCGACCAGGATCGTGGCCGGTCGGCCACCTCCACCGGGTGCTTCGATGCGGCACCGTAGGGGCACGCAACCAGGAGGAGCTACACCATGAAGCGCACACTCGCAGCCAAGATCATGCTCGCCTCCGGGACCGCCGCTCTCGCGCTCGGTGCCGCCGCGTGCGAGATCGAGGACCCGGGTCTCAACGACGACCTCGACAACGGCGTCCTCGAGGACCCGGCCGACGACGACATGTGAGGCGAGCGGTGACGCGCCCCGCGCGCCACCGACGACACGAGCCACATAGCCACATAGCCACATAGCCACATGATGGAGGGGGCGCCCGTACGGGCGCCCCCTCCATCATGTGTGCGTCGGGCGGGTGGGCGTCGGCTCGAGCCGGCGGCCCAGGGTCGGTCAACCGCGTGCGCTGCCGTCCTGGACGTCACCCGGGAAGTCCTCGAAGCCCCAGCCGCCCTCGAAGCCCCAGGACCCGTCGCCCTCGTAGGACTCGGTGGAGGCGAGGAACTCCGCGATGTCGGCCGGCAGTGCCTGCTCCGGCATCTCGGTGTGCGCTACCTCGACGTTGCGGTAGAGGTCGATGCCGGTCCCCGCGGGGATCAGCTTGCCGATGATCACGTTCTCCTTCAGGCCAACCAACGGGTCCGAGGCGGACTCGAGCGCCGCTTCGGTCAGCACCCGGGTGGTCTCCTGGAAGGAGGCCGCCGACAGCCACGAGTCGGTGGCCAGCGACGCCTTGGTGATCCCCATCAGGAGCGGACGGGCCGCTGCGGCCTGTCCACCCTCGGCGAGCACCCGGTCGTTCTCCTTGTTGAACTTGACCCGGTCGACGTTGTCGCCGGGCAGGAAGATCGTGTCGCCCGGGTCCACCACGTTCACGCGGCGGTACATCTGACGCACGATCAGCTCGACGTGCTTGTCGTGGATCGGCACACCCTGCGAGCGGTAGACGTCCTGCACCTCCTTGACCAGGTGCAGCTGCGAGGCGCGGACACCCAGCACGTCCAGGAGCTCGTGGGGGTCGATCGCCCCCACGGTCAGCTGCTGGCCGACCTCGACGTCGACGCCATCTGCGATCTCGATCGCACCGTCGTCGGAGCGGAACAGACGGGCACCACGAGGTAGCTCGTGCTCATCGACCTGGTCCCGGGAGCCCTTGATCCGCAGGATGCGGCCCTGGTCGCCGTCCTCGATCTCCACCCGACCGGCGAGACGGGCGATCTCCGCCTTGCCTCGCGGTGAGCGGGCCTCGAACAGCTCCACGACACGTGGCAGACCCTGGGTGATGTCGTCGGCCGAGGCCACACCACCGGTGTGGAAGGTCCGCATGGTCAGCTGCGTGCCAGGCTCACCGATCGACTGGGCCGCGACGATGCCGACCGCCTCGCCCATGTCGACCATGGCGCCGTTGGCGAGCAGCTCGCCGTAGCAGGCACGGCACACCCCGATCTCGGTCTCGCAGGCCAGCACCGCACGGACCTTGATGATGCGGTCCTCGTCGGTGGGCTGGTGCTCGAGCTCCTCGCCGGTCTCCGGGTCGAGCCCCTTGACCAGCACGGAACGCAGGATGCGGACCTCGGTGTCGGCGACGGGCGTCCCTGCCGGCAGGACCACCTTGCGGCGGCCCGGGTAGGTCACGTCCTTGGCCAACACCCGGCCGTACAGCTGCTGCGAGTCGTACTCGCCGACCACGATGTCGATACCGCGCTCGGTGCCACAGTCCTCCTCGCGGACGATCAGGTCCTGCGAGACGTCGACCAGGCGGCGCGTCAGGTAGCCCGAGTCGGCCGTCCGCAGCGCGGTGTCGGCCAGGCCCTTCCGGGCACCGTGGGTCGCGATGAAGTACTCGAGGACGGACAGGCCTTCGCGGTAGTTCGACTTGATCGGCCGCGGGATGATCTCACCCTTCGGGTTGGCCACGAGCCCACGCATCGCGGCGATCTGCCGCAGCTGGGTCATGTTGCCTCGGGCACCCGAGTTGGCCATCGCGAAGAAGGGGTTGGTGACGGTGAAGTTCGCCTCCATCGCCTCCGCGACCTG
>CAYVJT010000415.1:0-2177 GCA_964451855.1 uncultured Actinomycetota bacterium | reverse complement strand
CCTCGCCGCCTCACCTGGTCACCTCATCCGGAGCGCAGCACCCGCCGGGTGACCCCCGGTGGACGTCCCCACAGCTGAACCGGGCCGGACGTCGACCCGGAGCTGGCACGGCGGTCCCGGGGTCCCGAGGTCACGCGATCGGCGCCGTCGCGCTCGGGGAGCAGCACGACCAGCGGTCGGCGCCAGCGGCCGTCGGGCTCCGGCGTCCAGCCGTCCACCTGGACGGCGATGCGGGCTCCCTCGTCCAGCCGCGGAGCGACCCGGGCTGCGACGCTGCGATCGAGGTAGCCGATCCGCCACCGTCCTCCGGCATCGGCGACCCAGACGCCGACGGCGTAGCGATCCGCGGGGTTGGCGGGTTCGCGGACGAGCCGGGCGAGCTGCCCCGGTGACGGCTCCGACGCTCCCGGCGCACGCGCCGCGAAGGCATGACCCCGCACCGGGGTGCGGAACGGGCGCGTCACCGGCGGGCGGGCGCCGCCGCTGCCTGGGTCTCGTTCGTTCGGTTCGGTCAGCTGAGGTGGTGTCGTCATCATGCTCACAGCATGGCATCGGGCTGTGACATGGCCCGCTCGGCCCGGGCCTGTGCCGCCACCTCGCAGGTGTCCTCGCGCAGGCACATGAAGCACCAGCTGCCGCCACGCAGCCGGAGTGCCTCCTCCGGGACCTCGTCCCCGAAGGCGGCCAACCGGACGAGTTGCCCCACGGTGTCCACGACCCGCCGCGCGGTCGCGGCCAGGGTCTCCGCCCGCAGATCCTCCGCGTCGTGCCGGCCCTCGGTGACGTAGTAGGTCGCCCATCGGAACGGCGGGACGCCCGTGGCCAGGGTGACCAGGAGCGCGTAGAACCGCAGCTCGTGCCGGTCGTGCTCCGAGCGGGGTCGGCCCGTCTTGAGGTCGACCACCAGCGCCCGAGCGCGGTCGTCCCGGCGGCGGCTGTCCAGCACGAGGTCGGGACGACCGAACAGCCGGACCCTCCCGCCGGCCAGTGACACCACGTGCGGCTGCTCGGCGCGGCGCTCGACGATCTCCGGCGGCAGCTCCGGCCAGACCTCGCGGAAACCGTGCGCGAGCTCGGCGAGCTCGTCCCGGAGCTCGGCAGCGTCCTCGGCGTCCTGCGCGTTCATCCACGCCGAGAGCGAGCTCGGGTCGCCCGGCCGGCGACTCGCCTGATCGTGCCAGACCTCCGCGACGACGTCGTGGGGAGCCACCTGTCGTGCCAGGTCCCAGTCCCGTTCGATCACCGCGTGGGCCAGGATCCCACGGACGCTCGCCCTGGTGTGCTCGAAGGGACGAGCATCGAGCTGGAGGCCATCGCAGACGGCGTGGTCCAAGCGGGACTTGGTGACCAGCAGGTGGCCACGCTTCTGCTGCGCCGCGACGTCGTCGAGGTCCTCGCCGATCGCCGCCAGGCCCGACTCGAGCTGGTCGCGCAGGTCGGCCACCAGCCCGACGTCGACCGCGGGCCGGGGAGCACCCCAGCCCAGCAGCTCGTCGGCCAGCCGTTGCCGCGCCGGCGTGTCCAGCGTCAGCGACGGCGCACCCACGGTCAGTTCACGACGTCCCAGACGTTGCCCGAGGCCAGCAGCTCGGCGAGGTCGCCTTCACCCTGCTCGGCCTTCGCCTGATCCACCTGCTCGCGCAGCAGCTCGTCGTAGACCGGTCGTGACACGTCTCGGAAGATCCCGATCGGGGTGGGCCCGACCGGGTTGTGGGAGAGCCGTGCGAGCGCGAACGCGGTCGTTGGCTCCTCCTTCCTCGCTTCGTGGATCACGACCCGCTCACCGGCCTCCTCGGTCGGCACGAACTTCATCGAGCCGTCGCCGCGGGCGACGACCGCGTTCTCGTTCTCCGGACCGAAGGTGATCGGCTCACCGTCGACCAGGCGGATCTGGTTGTGGTCGCGCTGCTTCGCATCCTTCAGCGCCGCGAAGGCGCCGTCGTTGAACACGTTGCAGTTCTGGTAGATCTCGACGAACGCCGCACCCTCGTGCTGGTAGGCCGCCGTGAGCACCTCGGAGAGGTGCTGGCGATCGGTGTCGATGCTGCGGGCCACGAACGTCGCTTCCGCGCCGAGGGCGAGGCTGACCGGGTTCATCGGCCGGTCGATCGAGCCCATCGGCGTGGACTTCTTCACCGCACCCAGGGGTGAGGTGGGCGAGTACTGGCCCTTGGTCA
>CAYVJT010000414.1:0-2185 GCA_964451855.1 uncultured Actinomycetota bacterium | reverse complement strand
TCGCGATGCGACCACTATCCCGCCCAGTGCGGGTGGTCACCGCCCCACGCTGGCACCGCCTCCCTGTCACGGCTCGGCCGTCCACGGCACCTCGCCAGCTGCGACGGTCAGGGTTGCTCGCCGCGGATCGAGGCCAGCAGCCGACGGTAGGACGCCAGCCGGTCGGGGTGGATCTCCGCCTCCGCCAACCTGCAGCCCGGCTCGCCGTCGTGGATGCAGTCGTCGTGCGCGCAGGTCAGGGCCGCGAGCTCCGGGAAGTGCCGAGCGAGCTGCCTCGGCTCGGTCGCTCCCAGCCCGAAGGAACGCACCCCCGGCGTGTCCACCAGCCACGCGTCGACGTCCGGGACGTGCATCGCCATCGACGCGGTCGTGGTGTGCCGGCCGCCCCTGGGACCCATCTCACCGACCTCGCGCTCCGCCTCGGGGACGACGAGGTTGAACAGCGACGACTTGCCGACGCCCGAGTGGCCGGCGAACGCGCTCCACAGCCCGGAGAGCAGCCAGCGGAGCTCCTCCAGCCCCTCCCCCGTCTTCGCGCTCGTCACGACGGCGTCCACCCCCAGGGGTGCGTAGCGCTGCACGAGCTCGTCCACCCCACGGCGGTCGTCGACGAGGTCGACGCGGTTCACGCACATCGCGGTCGGCATGCCACCCGCCGACGCCGACACCATCACCCGATCGAGGAACCGTGTTCCAGCGTCGAGGTGGTCCGCGGCCAGGACCACGACCACCTGGTCGGCGTTGGCGACGAGGATGCGCTCATCGTCCTGGGTGTCGTCGCCGGTCCGGGTCAGCACCGTCTCGCGGTCGAGCACCTCGACGATCCGCGGCAGGTCCTGTTCGTGCCGGGGTGGGCGTACCCGGACGTGATCGCCGACCACGGTCTTGGTGCCGCGCATCGTCCCGGCGAGGGGTGCCTCGACCACCTCGCCGTGGTAGAGGACGGTGACGCGGCCCCGATCGACCGCGACGACCCGGGCCGACTCCATCAGCTCGATCCGCGCTCGCGCCTCGGGGCTCAGCTCACGACCGCGTCGGGGCGGACGAGACTCGTCGTCCTCCCACTCGTCCTCGAACGCGTCGAAGTCGATCCGCGACATGCACCCATCCTGCCAGGAACCGCGTGCTGGCGCTCCGCGAGGCGACAGGCGCGCGCCCTCGTCGCCGACGGGATCAGCGCTGTCTGGAGCCCGGTAGCGTCCGCGCCGACCGAGCGAGCGAGCGAGGAGACATGCGTGCCGACGCGGGCCGAGGAACGAGAGGGCGTGAGCGCCGATCCGAAGGACCAGGCGATGTTCGACCAGGCAGCGACGGCGGTCGAGGCCGCGATCGCGGCGGGCGCGACCTACGCCGACGCCCGCGTCGTGCTGCGCCGCCACGAGCGGCTGTCCGCGCAGAACGGTGAGCTCGAGGCCGTCAAGAACACCGACGACCTCGGCCTCGGGGTGCGCGCGCTGGTCGGTTCCTCCTGGGGCTTCGCCGCGACCAGCCAGCTGACCGGGTCCGCGGCCGGCACCGCCGGTGCGGAGGCCACCGCCACCGCCAAGGCCTCGGCGCTGGTCCCCGGTGCGGGGCTGCAGCTCGCGGACGTCCCGGTCACGCAGGACCGCTACGAGACGCCGCACGCGGAGGACCCCTTCGACGTCCCGCTCGGCGACAAGGTCGATGTCGTCGTCTCCGCGACCCGGCAGATGCACGAGGTCGAGGGCGTGATGGTCGCCACCGCGCACCTCACCTTCTGGGACACGGAGAAGTGGTTCGTGTCGTCCCAGGGCCACCGCATCTTCCAGCACATCGTCGAGAGCGGCTGTGGCATGGATGCGACCGCCGTCGGCGAGGCCGAGACCCAGCGACGCAGCTACCCGCAGAGCTTCGGTCACGTCGAGACCGGCGGCTACGAGGTGGTCCGGCGCTTCGACCTCCCGGGCAACGCTCCCCGGATCGCCGAGGAAGCCGTCGCGTTGCTCTCCGCCGACGACTGCCCCTCCGGTGAGCTGGACGTGATCCTGGGTTCCTCGCAGGTCGCGCTCCAGATCCACGAGTCGGTCGGCCACGCGATCGAGCTGGACCGCATCCTCGGGTGGGAGGCCGCGTTCGCCGGCACGTCGTTCCTCGAGCTCGACCAGCTCGGCAGCCTGAGGTACGGCTCGCCGCTGATGAACATCACCGCGGACGCGACGATCCC
>CAYVJT010000413.1:0-2190 GCA_964451855.1 uncultured Actinomycetota bacterium | reverse complement strand
TCCCGCCCAGTGCGGGTGTGGGAGCGTCTGGTGCGCTGGTGGGTTGTCGCAGGACGGTGATGATGTGATCAGGGGTGTGCGGGCAGCATGAACCACGACGTCGTCGACGGCCCGCGTCAGCCGCGTCCCTGCCGCCGGCGGCGACGGACCTCGATCAGCCGACCGGCGACGCCGACGATCGGGACCACGACCCCGCCGACCCCGATCGAGATCCACAGGTCCCACCCGCGGATCATCGCGGCGCCAGCACCCATCAGGATCCCGAAGGGGACCAGGCTCAGCGGCGCCAGGCTGGCGCGGCCACGCTCCTCGAGCCCGCGCTGGCTCACCGTGGCACCGACCGCGCCGAGCAGCAGCAGCACGGCGCCGATCGCGATCCAGGCCGGTTCCACGCCACCTCCTCGGAGCAGGTCGCCCACGAGCCTACGGCGTAGCCTCAGCGGGCCGGACGCCGTCGGCGTCCGCGACCGAGGAACGCCCGATGCTCAGCCTGCTGCTCGACAACCCCGTGGTCGTGCTGTTCGCCGTGCTCGCCGCGGGGACGCTGATCGGCGCGGTCCGGCTGGGCGGCGTCGCCGCGGGTCCCGCAGGGGCGTTGTTCGCGGGCCTGGCGCTGTCCGCCGCGGTCCCGCGGCTCGCCGGTGCCATCCCACCGCTGATCGGCACCCTCGGGTTGGCGCTGTTCGCCTACACCGTCGGGCTCGCCGGCGGCCCGTCGTTCTTCGCCGGGTTGCGCCGCAACGCCGGCCTCATGGGGGCGACCGCCGCGGTGTTCGTCGGGGTCGCGGTCCTGGCGTTGCTGGTGGGACGCTTCCTCGGGCTCGGCTCGGCCGACATCGCCGGTGTGTACGCCGGGGCGGTCACCAACACCCCTGGCCTCGCCGCAGCGGTCGAGGTCACCGGCACGAACCAGCCGGTCGTCGGCTACTCCCTCGCCTACCCCTTCGGCGTGCTCGGGATGATCGTCGCCATCGTCATCGGTACCCGCTGGGCGCGACGCCACCCCAACGACGAGGACCGCGACCCACCCCAACCGGCCAGCTACAGCAACGTCGAGGTGACCCGCGACGACCTCCCCCCGCTGCGCGACCTGACGCGGTTCGACGATGCGACGCTGGTCTTCTCGCGGGTCCGCCGCGGCGACACGGAGCGCACGCCCGAACCGGACCTGCAGTTGCAGCCCGGGGACGTCGTCACCGTGATCGGGCCGAAGGCGACGTTGACGAGGTTCGCGGAGCGCCTGGGCCGGCTCACCGACCAGGATCTGCCACTCGAACGCCACCAGGTGGACTTCCGCAGGGTGGTGCTGTCCAACTCCCGGTACGCGGGTGAGACCGTCGCCGGGCTCGACCTCGGACGGTTCGACGCGGTCGCCGGGTTCGTCCGGCGTGGCGACGTCGACCTCGTCGCCGCACCGGACCTCATCGTCGAGCTCGGCGACCGCATCCGCGTGGTCGCACCACGTGACCGGCTGCCCGAGGTGGTCCGTGAGCTCGGCGACTCCGAGCGCGCCGTGGTCGTCGCCGATCCCATCGGCTTCTCGGTCGGGCTGCTCGTCGGCCTGACGCTCGGGCTGGTCCCGATCCCGCTCCCGGGCACGACGATCCAGCTCGGCAGCGCCGCCGCACCGCTGCTGGTCGGGCTGCTGCTCGGCCGCGTCGGCCACACCGGACCGGTGTCGTGGCAGCTGCCCTACGCCACGAACCAGGCGCTGCGACAGTTCGGCATGCTGCTCTTCCTCGCCACGGTGGGGCTCGGGGCGGGCCCGGCGCTGGTGGACGCGCTCGGCTCCGCGGTGGGTCTGCAGCTGCTGGGGGTCGGGGCGCTCTTGACCAGCGTCGCCGCCCTCGCCCTCATCCTGGTCGCACGCAACCTCGGGTTGGGCTCGGCCCGCCTGGCCGGCACGATCGCGGGCGCGCAGAACCAGCCGGCCATCCTGTCGTACGCCGTCGAGCGCACCGACGGTGACGACCGGGTCAACCTCGCCTACGCGCTGCTGTTCCCGCCCACCTTCGTGACCAAGATCGTCTGCGCCCAGCTGCTGGCCAGCTGGTGACCTCGACCGGACAGCTACCCGAGCGCGGTGCCGGCCGACCGCGGGAACCGCTCGGCGGTGCGCGGCGACCATCCGGGTGCGCGGCTCCCTGCCCGCGCCGACCCGGCACCCTGCCCGCCACGATGTCCATGCCC
>CAYVJT010000412.1:0-2197 GCA_964451855.1 uncultured Actinomycetota bacterium | reverse complement strand
CAGCCGGACAGCTGGAGGCGATGGTCGAGCGCTGTCAGGGCAACCCGTTCTTCGCTGAGGAGCTGCTCGCCGCTGGTGGGGAACTGGCGGAGCTGCCCGAGCTGCTGCGTGATCTGTTGTTGCTGTCGGTCGAGGGGCTGCCGGCGGGGTCGATGCAGGCGTTGCGGCTGATCGCTGCCGCCGGTGGGGAGGCCCCCCACAGCCTGGTCGCCCAGGTGACCGGCCTTGAGGCGGAGACGCTGAACGAGGCTCTGCGTGCGGCGGTGGAGCGTGGGGTGCTGGTGACCCCGTCGACCACCGAGTCGAGCACCGACCGGTACGTGTTCCGGCATGCGTTGCTCACCGAGGCGGTGTACTCGACCCTGGTGCCCGGTGAGGTCGAGGAGCTGCACCGCCGGCTCGCGCGCGCGATCGAGGCCGATGTGTCCTTGGCGGTGCGCTCGGCCGCAGCCGAGCTCGCTCACCACTGGCACCGGGCGCAGGATCAGCCCCGCTCGCTCGCCGCGTCCATCGTCGCGGCCCGTGAGGCGGAGGCCGCGGCCGGTCTCGTGGAGGCTCGTACCCACGTGGAGCGTGTCCTGTCGTTGTGGTCGCGTGTGGAGGATGCCGAGCAGCGGGCCGGGATGGGCCACCTCGAGGTGCTGGGTTGGGCCGCCGAACTGGCCTTCGACACCGGCGACCCCGACCGTGCCGTCGCGTTGCTCGAACAGGCCCTGACCACCACCGGCGTCGACCCGACCACCCGTGGGCTGCTCTACCAGCGTCTCAGCATCTTCAAGACGGACGCCGGTGACGTCGACGGTGCCGAACAGGCGTGTGCTGAGGCGGTCCGGCTCATCCCCGACGATCCACCCACGCCCGAGCGGGCCCAGGTGCTGGCCGCCTACGGCCGCTACCTGATGTTGAACACGCGCTTCGCGGAAGCGGACACCTACGCCCGGTCGGCACTGGAGATGGCCCGGGTGACGGGCGACCGGCGGGTCGAAGCCGGCGCATTGGTCACCCTGGGGACCATCCTCACGAACCGGGGTGACGAGCGCGGCTTCGAGCTGCTCGGTGAGGGGCGCGCGCTCGGAGAGGAGATCGGCGACCACGAGCCCGTCGGGCGCTCGTACCAGAACGAGGCTGCCTCTCGACAACGCCTGGCCGACTACGACGGGGCGATCGCGGTCGCCTCCGCGGCGATCGACCGAGCCCGTGAGTTCGGCGTCGGCGAGTTCTGGGTCGTCGCCCACACGGACCTGCTCGTCCGGGCAGCCATCCGCACGGGCCGCTGGGAGCTTGCCGACGACGCGCTACGTGACGTCCCGTCCGAGACCGGCGGCAGGTTCGCCGGTGGTGTCGACATCTGCCGGGCCCTGCTGGCGGCGCGTCGCGGGCAGAGCGAGATCGCCCGTACCGCCCTCGATGCCGCGCGACGGCACAACGCGCGCATCAACCCGCAGAACCACTTCCATCACGTCACGCGTGTCACGCTCGAACGGCTGGACAGCGATCGCGCCGGGATCGACACCGCGATCGCCGAACGGCCTGCGATCCTGGACCCGGCGACGCGGGGGGTGACCGTGGCGCTGGACTCGGTGGAGCTGCGTGCGCTGCTCCTCGGCGCCCTCGCTGACCGCGTGCCCCCGCGTCGAGACGGCCACGAGACCGCGGAGGCGCTGCTGGCGGAGTGTCACGAGGTCGTGGACCTGCTCGATCCGCAGGTCGGTTCCTTGCCAGCATGGTCGGCGCTGGCCGAGGCCGAGCACGCACGTGCCACCGGCGCTGGCGACACGGTCGAACGGTGGGCGACCGCGGTCGAGCGCTGCGACGAGCTGTCGCTGGTCTACCACGCGGCCGACGCCCGCTACCGGCTCGCCGAGGCGCTGCTCGCGGAGGATCGCCGCGACGAGGCGACGGCACCTCTTCGTGCGGCGGCTGCCGTCGCCCGGGACCTGGGCGCCGCGCCGCTCGAACGTGACGTCGTCGACCTCGCTCGCCGTGCCCGCATCGCCCTCGACGACCAGCGACCGGCAGACGCCCCCGGGTACGGTCTCGGGCTCACCGCCCGCGAGACCGAGGTGCTGGCGTTGCTGGCAGAGGGCCGTTCGAACCCCGAGATCGCCGAGCAGCTGTTCATCAGCCCCAAGACCGCCTCCGTGCACGTCTCCAACATCCTGCGCAAGCTCGAGGTCGACAGCCGCGGCGAAGCCGC
>CAYVJT010000411.1:0-2197 GCA_964451855.1 uncultured Actinomycetota bacterium | reverse complement strand
GTCGCACCGGGCTGCCTCGGCGACCCCGGTGATCGGCAGCCCCGCCGGGTAGCTGCCGGGGTAGCCACCGCTGGCGAGCACGATGGTCACGGCGGCGCCGTCGTGCCAGGCCACCTCGACGTCGCCGACCTGCCCCGAGGCGGAGGCGGCGAGCAGCTCACCGAGGTCGCTGGCGAAGAGCGGCAGGATGACCTGTGTCTCCGGGTCGCCGAAGCGGGCGTTGAACTCGAGCAGCTTGGGTCCCGTCGCGGTCTCGACCAGGCCCGCGTAGAGCAGGCCGCGGTAGGGCGTGCCACGGTCGGCCAGCGCGCGCAGGACGGGCAGGAAGATCAGCTCGCGCAGGTGCTCGACGTCCCCGAGGCCGAAACCCGGCACCGGGGTGTAGGCGCCCATGCCGCCGGTGTTGAGCCCCTCGTCGCCATCGAGCGCGCGCTTGTAGTCCTGCGCGGGAGCGAGCAGGACGACGTCCTGGCCGTCGCACACGCCGAAGACGCTGCGCTCGGGGCCGTCGAGGAACTCCTCGAGCACCAGGCTCGCGCCGGCGTCACCGAACCGCCGGTGCACCAGCGCGTCGTCGACGGCCTGCTGCGCGTCGGCGAGTTCGTCGCAGATCCGGACCCCCTTGCCGGCCGCCAGGCCGTCGGCCTTGACGACGTACGGCGGCGAGAAACGCTCGAGGGCGGCGTAGGCCGCCTCGGCGTCCGCCGTGGCGACGTAGCCCGCGGTCGGGACGCCGGCCGCCTCCATGATCCGCTTCGCGAACGCCTTCGACCCTTCGATCTGCGCGGCCGCCGCGGACGGACCGAAGGCCGGGATCCCGCGGCGCTCGAGCTCGTCGACGACGCCGGCAACCAAGGGTGCCTCCGGCCCGACGACCACGAGGTCGATGGCCTCACGCTCAGCGAGATCGGCGACCACGACGGGGTCGTCGGCGTCGACGGGGAAGGTGGGGCCGAGCTCGTCGATCCCCGGGTTGCCCGGAGCGGCGGCGACGTGATCCACGGACGGCGACCGGGCCAGCCGCCAGGCCAGTGCGTGCTCGCGACCGCCGCCACCGACCACCAGGATGCGCCTGCCCACCGCCGACCTTCCACCGGGTTCCGGGAGGGCGCAGGCTACTCGGCGCTCCGCGGGCCATCCGACGGCGAGCCTCCGCTCGGACCGTCTCAGCTCGGACCGTCACCGGCATCGCCCTGCGCGGGCTCGCGGGGGAAGCGGAGCACCGCCACCGTGCCACCCTCCGGGTGGTCCTCGATCCACGCGCTGCCACCGTGCAACCGGACGAACTGCCGGACCAGGGAGAGCCCGAGGCCGCTACCCCGCCCGACGTGATCGGCACTCGCGCGGACGAAGGGCTCGAAGACCGCCGCCTTACTGTCGTCGGGGATCCCCGGGCCACGGTCCCTGACCCGCACCTCGACGTCACCGTTGCAAGCCCGGGCGTTGAGCGCGATGGGCCTGCCGTCGCCGTACCGATGGGCGTTGGTCAGCAGGTTGGCGATCGCGTGCGCCAACCTTCCCCGGTCCGCACACACCTCGAACCCGTCCGCAACCTCGACCTCGACCTCGTCGGGAGGGACACCCGACCGGTCGAGCGCGAGATCGACCACCTCACGCAGCGGCACCTCCTCGCGGTCGAGCTCGACCTGGCCGGCGGACAGGCGGTCCAGCCCCAGGATCTCGTCGAGGGTCTCCTGGAGCGTCCTCGTGCCCGCCACGACACGCAGGAGCATCTCCCGACGCAGCTCCGCCGGGAGCTCGTCATCCCGCTCGGCGACGGTCTGCGCCAGCCCGAGCATCGTGGTCATCGGGCGGGACAGCTCGTGACCCACCGCATGCAGCAGCGCGGTCTTGACCTCGTCGGCCTCGTGGAGCTCCTCCACCAACCGCGCCTCCTGGGCCAGGGTCCGACGGTTGGCCTCCACCACCTCGCCGACGATCATCCCGGTGACGATCGAGACCCCCCAGGTGAGCACCCAGACCGCCACGGCTCCGTCGACGTCGACCAGGAAGAGGGCTGCGAGGTGGAGCGCGGCGCTCACCGCGACGATCCTCCACACGATCGGTCGGAACGAGACGAAGGAGAAGGAGGTCACGTAGACGAACAGCACCCCGGGGAGGCCGTGGCGGGTCCAGCCCGCCCACACCACGAGCAGGCAGATCACCACCGAGCCGAGGATCACCAGCGCGAGGTACT
>CAYVJT010000410.1:0-2206 GCA_964451855.1 uncultured Actinomycetota bacterium | reverse complement strand
GCTCGTCGAAGATCGTCTGCACCACCGCCGGAGGCAGGTAGCCGGCAGCGGTCAGCTTCACCCCGTCGCCGACGGTGTCGAGCAGCACCGTGAAGGGCCGCACCATCCGCGCGGCGGTCGCCTCCTCGACGTCCGCGTCAGCGTCCGCCGCCGACGCCAGCGTCCGCAGCTGCCGCTCGGTGTCCGACACGCGGGCCCGCAGCATCAGTTCGGTCAGTTTCTCGCCGACGTGGCGCGGCACCGGTGGGCGGCTGGGCAGGTCGGCGGCCTGCAGCCGGGCGTCGATCGCCGCCGGGTCGAAGGCCACCAGGCCCAGCTCCTCGGGCGTCGGCTCCTCGCCCCACAGGTCCGCGAGCTCGGCCAATGCCTGACGGTGCTCGGGGTGGGTGCGGTCGGCGGCGGCCACGATCATCCGGTAGCTGTCGATGCCGCCGCAGTCCTCGGGCGGTCCGGCACCGGCCCCCTCCACCAGTGCCGCCCTGCCCGGCGGGAGGCGGCCGCCGACGAGCTCCTCCACCTCGATGACCAGCCACCAGTTGTCGCCGTAGTCGTACTGGTAGTGCAGCCGCTCCCCCACCTCGGCGAGCAGCTCGTCGACCCGCACATCCCAGGTCGGCAGCGTGGGGTCGTCCACGAACGACTCGCGCAGATCCGCGGCGCACGCGAACGCGTCACCCGGGTCACGCTCGGGTCCGGTGGTGAACCGGTAGAGGTGGTAGTCCTCCCACCCGAACCCGGCGGGAACGCTCCGTCGAGCTGCACATGCAGCCGCAAGCCCGCCGGGGCCTCCTGCCGCGGATGCCGTCTGCCGGGTCCCATCGGCTGGCTCATCGGACCGCGTCCTCCGCGGCAGGGACGGGACCGCAGCACTTCTTGTACTTGCGGTGCGAACCGCACCAGCAGGGGTCGTTGCGTCCGGGCGGCCAGACCTCGGCGCTGCCAGCTCGGAGGAGCGTCGCGGCATACGACGAGCGGGCCTCGCCGCTGCCCGACTCGTGCCCGGACTCCTCGGCATGCGCCTGGAGCCCGTCGACGGTCATCGCGGCGACGTGCAGCCGGTTCCCGGGGGTGTGCCGGGCGATGCGCTTGATCCGTGCCTCGGTCTCGTGGCTGTAGGCGAGGTGGTCGACGGGCAGGTCCTCGAGCAGGTTCCGCCAACGTTCGGTCGCCTCGGGCCACTGGTCGGGCGGGAACCAGCCGATGGCGAGCTCGACCGGGCCGGGCAGCTTGGCCCCGGGTTCCGGACCGAGAGCGGCGTCGAGCCGGACCAGCGCCTCGGGATCCTCAGCCTCGAGTAGATGTCGACGGTTTCGGCGGGCTCGTTCGTCCAGCTCGGCGCGGCTGGTCTCCGGTTGGTAGCCGCAGTACGCACAGGGGCGGTCCTCGAGGGGTGGCGCGTCACCCCATGGGCTTCGGGAGGGGACCGGGGTCCACTCCTCGCAGAACCGCTCGACCCGCTCGATGAGTGCGTCGTCTGCGGGTTGGTCGGGCGCCTCCCACGCGGCCTCGGCGCATTCGAGCAGCTGTATCACGACCTGGTCGGGATCCCCGGTAGCCAGCGCCACATCGATGCCGTCGAGCGCCCACTTGAGCGACGCGGCCATGTCGACGTCGGCGTAGCTGTACGCGGCGGCGTTGTACAGCCACACGTCCTCGGGGTCGCGTTCCCGCAGGGTTGCGAACAGCGCGTCGGCCTCCTCGCGGCGGCCCGCAGCCAGCAGACACTCGGCGATGTCGGCCTCGGGATCGGGCACCGACCGGTACCCGGCCTCGATCGCCTCACGCTTCGCGGCGATCGCATCGTCGTAACGGCCCGCCTGACGCCACGTCTGGTGGATCTCGTCGAGGACCTCGTAGGCGACGACCTGGTGGTGGGCACACGGATGGGCGAGCACGGCGCGCAACCGCTCGACCGCGTCGGTCCACCGTCGCTCCCCGGCGGTCTGCTCGGCACGGTCGACGAGCGCCCGGATCTGACGCCACGACTCGTCCACGGTGATCTCAGCCATCGGCTACCAGCCCTTCTGATCGATCAGCTTCATCAGGTTGCGCTTGCGGCCGTGCTCGGCGCGGATCCGCTCGAGGATGTCCTCGAAGCGTTGCGGTTCGTCGGCCTGGCGTGCGAGCCGTCGGATACGGCTGAGCAGGTCGACCGCTTGCCGGTAGGTGGCGTTCTTCTTCGCCTCGATGAGCCTGAACGTCTCCG
>CAYVJT010000409.1:0-2206 GCA_964451855.1 uncultured Actinomycetota bacterium | reverse complement strand
TCGAGTCCCCCCGCTCGCACCGTCTGACCTGCGCAGACGCGAGCAAGCGGAGCGCGGAGCCTCGGGCACCGGCTCGTCATGGACACGGTTCGTACACGTGCCGCATCGAAGCCAGGTTGAACCGCGACCGACATCGGTCGTGGCGATCGCGTGGAAGCCTTGTCGACATGTCGAGGTTGGCGGTCGAACAGCCCACGAAGCGGGTCGTCACCGTCATCGGAAGGTCAAGCATCAGGTGATGTCTGCATGACATCACCGAGACCCCGGACCATGGCGAGCACCTCGAGCTTGCCTCGGAACAAGGCGGGCATCCCTCGGCTGGCCAGGCGCGGCAGTGCAGGACCAGCCATGCGCTGCATGCTCACCCCGCCCGCCAGGGGGACGTCTCACCCGGTTCCGCGACACGCAGTCGAAAGCACGACCCTGGCATCGCAGGCGATGTAGCACGTGCTCGACCCGTCACCGAAGCTGCACCGGCTGCTCGGGTCACGCATCGTCCAAGAGCGGACGCCTGTGTAGGAAGCGTGTTCGCTCGGAATGACACCGGGACGATGACGGCGTGATGATCACGACGAGCCGGCCGGATCGCGGACGGCGGCGTTGGCGATCGCGGCCCGCACAGCCGTACGACCTCGGTCGATGATCGCAGGATCGCGGTGCAGGGTCGAGAAGTAGTTGGCGAGCTCGAGAGCGGCGTAGAGCTCGAACGCCAGCTGTGCCGGCTCGACGTCGAGGTCGAGCTCGCCGCGCTGTTGGGCGGTGCCGATCAGGCCCTCGAGCATGGCCACGCCGCCTTGCTGGAAGGTGGCGACCTCGTCGTGGATCACCCCGTCGGGTGCGTCGAACTCGGCCAGCAGCTGCGCGAAGAAACAGCCGCCAGGGAACACCTTCCGCTCGACATACGACAGGTAGGCCTCGCAGAAGCCCTCCAGCTGGGCGAGCCCCTCGGGAGCGTCGAGACCTGGTTGGAGGACCTCGCGCTCGAAGACCTCCCTCGCGGCGGCGATGGTCTCCTGCTGGAGACGCTGCTTGGAGCGGAAGTGGGCGAACACCCCGCTCCTGCTCACCCCGACCTCGTCAGCGAGCCGACCGATGGTCAGACTCGACAGCCCCTCGATCGAGGCCAGCCGCATGGCCGCCTCGAGGATGGCCGCATGGGTCTGCTCACCGTCGGAGCGGCGTCGTGGCTCGTCCCGTGGCTCGTTCATCGCGTGGCCAGTGCTCCCGTGAAGGCGCCTTGACAAGATAGCACATCTATGCCACCTTAGATAGTGCAACTGTGCTATCTATGCGTGCCGGATGCAGGACGACACCGAGGTGCTCGCGATGCCCACCGAGATCCACCGTTCCCCCTCCGACGATGGCACCGAGATCGCCGGACACATCTACGGTCAGGGACCGCGGTTGGTGGTCGTCCACGGCCAGACGAGCGATGGTGACGTCGACTGGGCCGGGCTGCTGCCGCACCTGACCGACCGGTTCACCTGCTACCTGCCGAGCACCCGGGGACGGGGCCTCAGCGGCGAACATCCTGACCTCTCACCCGAACGCCGTGTCGAGGACATCACCGCGTTCGTCGACAGCATCGGCGATCAGGTGGTCCTGGTCGGCCACTCGGCGGGTGGTGTGCTGGCGCTGGGCGCGGCAGCACGCTGTCCAGCGGTCGCGGCCGTGGTGGCCTACGAACCGCCAGCACCTGAAGCCCTGAGCGAGGAGGAGGCACAGCGCCTCGAGCAGCCGATCGACGCGATGGCGCACGCCCTCGCCCAGGGACAGATGACTGAGGCGATGCGCGGCTTCCTCGAGTTCGTCGCCAACGACGACGAGATGGCCGCACTGGATGCCGCGGACTACGTGGACAGCACGGCGAAGTACGCCCCGACCCTGTTCCAGGAGCTCCAACTCGAAGCTCAGCCCTTGGCGTTCAGCCCCACCGCGCCGTCGATGCTCGCCGAGATCAACGCACCGGTCCTGCTGCTCCACGGCACACGCACCCCCCTGCGCTGGTTCACCGACGCGGCCCATCACGTCGCGGACCACGTCACCGACGCGGAGGTACGCGAGATCTCCGGTGCCGGCCACGCAGGCCCCATCCTCGAACCCGAGGCGGTTGCCGACGAACTGGTCAGCTTCCTCGCCACATCCCCAGCGGTTGGCCCACCCCACGCGACTGCCGCAAGGGCCTGAACCCGCTGCGCCTGCCTGG
>CAYVJT010000408.1:0-2208 GCA_964451855.1 uncultured Actinomycetota bacterium | reverse complement strand
CCGACTTCTCCTCAACGAGGCCACACCCGGGGGAGTCAGCAGCCCGCTCAGGTCAGGGGGGTCCACTTCTTCGAGCCGACCCGCTCCACCAGCCCAGCCTTGCGGAGGCTGTTCAAGGTGCCGCCGATGCTGCGGTAGCTGTGCTCCACCTCCGCTTCACGCAATGCCGTCGAGACCTCGGCCGGCGACAGCGGACCCTCGGCCCTACGGAGAACGTCAAGGACCGACTCCTTCAGACTCCGCCGTGGCCCCTGCGCGCCCGGGGCACCGTCCTGGCGTAGCGCCGCAAGCTCGCGCTGCTTCGCGTCGACAACGGCATGAGCCCGGTACAGATCCTGGAGCGCTTCCTCCAGTTCCTGCTCGACCTGCGCGATCCGCTGCGCACGACTCGTCTGCGTGGTGGCATCCATCCAGACATGATACAACACAATGCAATCCCAAACACAACTCCGTGGTTGCTTTCTGCGGCCGATGCCGTGGCCCGGTTGCATCCCGGTAGCCTGCCCGGACCGTCGTCGCCATGACCACGAACGCGTTCCATGTCGCGCGGAACCCTCCGCGGAGCTTCCCGCGGAGGTCCCGCCCTCGTAGCTCAGGGGATAGAGCAACGGTTTCCTAAACCGTGTGTCGCAGGTTCGAATCCTGCCGAGGGCGCTGACCGAGGGAGCTGGGCGATGACGGCCAGCGATCATCGTTACCCGGCATCCCGGCACCTACCTCGTACGCTGCTCCGCCTGGAACACCGTCGTGGAGCGCGGCGCCTTGCCGCGAACAGGAGGCGAGGTCCGCATGCGTCTTCGGGCGATCGTGGTGGCGGCGCTGCTCGCCGTCCTGGCTGCGGGCGTGGTCGTCGCAGCCGTGCTCGCCGCCGAACGCTCCTCGGCCGAGCGGGCGATCGGTGATGGATCCCACGCCGTCACGGAGGGGCAGGTTCGCAACCCCGCGGAAGCACCTGAGGGCATCCCGGAGGCTCCCACCGAACCCGGCGCAACCGCCCAGGGTGACTCCGCGGAAGCGCCTACCGAGGACCACGCCGAGGCTTCCGAAGCCGAAGAGGTCGACGCGCCCGAGGCACCCCGTGAGCCCGAGCGGATCCTCCCGCCCGGTCCACCGTCGGACGAGCGCACGCTCGAGCACGTCACGACGATCCACGGCAGCATCTCACCGAAGTCCATCGTGGCCTCGCACACCGGTGTGTTCTTCGCTCAGAACATGATGTACCGGCACACCATCTCCGTCTACGACCGCAACCACGATCTGCTCGCCACGATCCCCGACACGGTCAACCTCGTCGACTTCGGCTACGACGGCCCGGATGCTGACCTGCGCGGCTCCCCCGTCGAGACGGCCTTCTCACCGGACGGCGCGTACGCCTACGTCTCCAACTACAAGATGTACGGGCCAGGCTTCGACCGTGGCGGCACCGACACCTGCTCGCCCGCCGACCGCTACGACGACAGCTTCGTCTACCGCGTCGACGTCGCTGCGCTCGAGATCGACCAGGTCATCCCCGTGGGTGCCGTGCCCAAGTACGTCGCCGCCACCCCCGACGGGCGCTCCGTGCTGGTCTCCAACTGGTGCAGCTACGACCTCAGCATCATCGACGTCGAGGCAGCACGTGAGCTCGGCCGGGTCGACGTCGGCCGCTACCCCCGCGGGATCGCCGTCACGCGCGACGCGTCCACCGCCTACGTCGCACTGATGGGCACCTTCGACATCGCCGTGCTCGACCTCACCAGGCTGGACGACGTCAGGGACGACGGTCCCGCAACGCCCGACCTCGACCACCTCGTCGTCGACACGTTGGCCGGGGTGGGCCGCTCACCGCGCCACCTGGTGCTGGACCCGGACGAGCGCTACCTCTACGCGACCCTCAACGGCGAGGGTGTCGTCGTGCGCATCGACCTGCGGACCGGTGAGCAGGTGCGGGTCACCACCGGCCGCGCACCGCGCAGCATGGACATCTCCGCCGACGGCAGGGCGCTGTACGTCGTCAACTACCGCTCGGACACCGTCAGCAAGGTCCGCACCGACGACATGACGGTGATGCAGACCCTCGACGTCGACGATCGCCCGATCGGGATCACCTACGACCGCGCGACCGCCGAGGTGTGGGTCGCCCACTACTCCGGCAGCATCCGGGTGCTCCAGGACCGCTAGCGCTCAGCGTCCTGCGCGCTGATCCGGCGGGCCCCGTCGGCGGCGTGG
>CAYVJT010000407.1:0-2213 GCA_964451855.1 uncultured Actinomycetota bacterium | reverse complement strand
ACCGGGCGCTCACGGAACAGGGGGTCGAGGTGGCGGTCGCCGCCCACGGTGGCGCCTACCTCGACCTCCTGCACGACGAGGGGATCGAGGTCACCGTCCTCGAACCCGTCATCAGCGTCGAGCGGGGGCGCAGGCTCGTCGCCGAAGGGCCGGGTCTCGGACCGAAGGACCGGTCGTTCTGGACCGACGAGGAACTCCGGGAGTCGGCGCTCACCGAAGCGGAGTACCTGCGAGACATTGGCGCGACGGCGGTGGCGACGGGGTTCCAACTCACCACCCTGCTCTCGGGCAGGCTGGCCGACGTGCCCATCGTGACCACCCACGCCGGCTCCTGGGTGCCTCCGGTGCTGGAACGACGCCTGATGCCACCGCTCGCCGAGGGTGGACCGCCGCTACATCGACTGCCCCGGTCGGCCGCGACGTGGATCACGAACGCGGCCTCGGAGCGGCTTCGCATGCACACGGCGGGGTTCAACCGGGTCGCCGAGGAGCTGGAGGTCGAGGGGGTGCCGAGCTTCCCGGCGCTCCTGTGCGGCGATCTCACGCTGGTCACCGAGGCTCCGGAGGTGCTTGGGATCACGCCGGACGAGCTGCGGGCCTGGCGTCCCGGGCGGCGGATGCGTCCTTCGACCCGCATGGACTATGCCGGCCCGATGTTCGCACGGCTCGACCGTCCCGTTCCCGACGAGGTCGATCGCTTCCTGCGATCGGGATCCCGGCCGGTGACGTACGTGGCCGTGACCTCCACCGATGAGGACACGGTGCTGGAGGCCGTCCGAGGTGTCCGTGCCGCGGGGCACCGTGCCCTGGTCGCCTCGACCCTCCACGAGCTGAGCCCGCTGCACACCGACGATGGCGTCCTGGCCCATCCGGTGCTCCCCTCCCACGAGGTGATGCCACGGTGCGACGCCGCCGTGATCGCCGGCGGACAGGGCAGCGTGCAGACGGCGCTGGCCAGCGGCACCCCCGCGGCGGCGATGCCCCTGCCTGGCCAGGGCGAGCAGACCTGGAACGTGCACGTCGCGGCACAGCTCGGCGCGGCGATCCCCGTCACCAGACGCCACCTCGAACACGAGGTCACCCAGGCGGTCCGCCGGTTGTCGCAGGACGAGAGCTACCTCGCGGCCGCGAAGCGCGCGGCGGGCATCTACGCGGACATCGACGGGCCAACCGAGGCTGCCTCACACCTGGCCCAGGTAGCGGCCTGAGACTGGATCGACCGACGTGGTCGGCCGGGATGGAGCCGACCGTCCCGCCACCTCGAGGTCCCCTCGAGCGGTTCGCCACGTCGGTACTCGCGCAGCTCCAGACGTCGGGTCAGCGTGCTTGCGAGCTCATGTGCTCGACGAGCTGGTCGAGGGCGGTGCCCCAGCCGTCGAGGAAGCCCATCTGGTCGTGGGCTTCGGCGTCCTTGCGTGTGCCGTGGATGGCACGGGCGGAGTAGCGGGTGGAGTCGCCGACCGGTTCGAACGTCAGCTCGGCGGTGAAGGGCATCTCCCCGTCGACGCCTGCTATCGGGCGGTACCCGGGGTGGAGCGCGGAGGTGAACACCAGCCGGGTGGGGGGAACCACCTCGAGGTAGCAGCCCAGGCCGGGGAACTCGTTGCCGTCGGGGTCGCGCATCACGGTGAAGAAGCGCCCGCCGGGGCGCAGGTCGATCTCGCACTCGACGGTCTGGAAGGGCCGCGGGGTGAACCACGCCTTCAGGTGCTCCGGCTCGGTCCAGGCCCGCCAGACCAGCTCGACGGGCACGTCGACGAGCCGTTCGAGGAGCAGGTCGAGCTCAGGGTCGTGCGTGAACGAGGGGTCGGTGCTCATCGTTGTTCCTTGTCGTCCTTCATCGTGGCGAGGTAGCCGTCCAGCTGGTCGAGGCGCCGCTCCCACATCTCGCGCTGCTCGTCGAGCCAGCCGGAAGCCCGCTGCAACGGCTCGGGGGTGAGCCGGTAGGTGCGCACCCGGCCGGCCTTGTGCGAGGCAACGAGCCCGCAGTCCTCCAGCTGCTTGAGGTGCTGGAGGAACGAGGGCATCGCCATGTCGAACTGGGCCGCGAGCTCGCTGGTCGACGCAGGGCGACGTCCGAGCCGCTCAACGACCCGACGGCGTGTCGGGTCGGCCAACGCCTTGAAGACCTGTTCGATCCCAGCGTCGGATCCCTGCAGGACACTTCGGTTAGTCATACGCCTAACCGTAGATGAGCGCGATGGTTAGGTCAA
>CAYVJT010000406.1:0-2218 GCA_964451855.1 uncultured Actinomycetota bacterium | reverse complement strand
TGAAGGAGATCCGTCTCGCCCTGCTCGAGGCGGACGTCAACTTCAAGGTCGTCAAGGGCATGGTCGAACGGCTCCGCGAGCAGCTCGTCGGCGAGGAGATCTCCAAGGCCCTCAACCCCTCACAGCAGGTCATCAAGGCGGTCAGCGACGAGCTCGAGCGGGCGCTCGGTGGCCCCGCTGAGGGGCTCGATCTCTCCGGCAAGCCGGCCGTGATCATGCTCGCCGGACTGCAGGGCTCGGGGAAGACCACGGCGGCAGGCAAGCTCGCCAAGCTGCTGAAGAGCAAGGGCAAGAACCCGATGCTGGTGGCCTGCGACCTGCAGCGTCCGGCCGCCGTCGAGCAGCTCAAGGTCAACGCGCAGCAGGTCGGCGTCCACGTCTACGCCCCCGCGACCTCCGGCGACCCGGTCCCCGTCGCCCGCGAGTCGCTGGAGAAGGCGCGCGAGACCGGCTGCGACGTCGTGATCGTGGACACCGCGGGCCGCCTCTCGGTCGACGACGAGATGTTGGCACAGGCCAGCGATATCCGTGCTGCCGTCCAGGCGAACGAGACCCTGTTCGTGATCGACGCGATGATCGGCCAGGAGGCCGTCAACGTCGCCAAGGCGTTCCAGGACGGCGTCGGCTTCGACGGTGTGATCCTGTCCAAGCTCGACGGTGACGCGCGCGGCGGCGCCGCGCTGTCGGTCCGCGAGGTGACCGGCAAGCCGATCAAGTTCGCGTCCATCGGCGAGAAGCTCGACGAGTTCGAGGCGTTCCACCCGGACCGCATGGCCTCGCGCATCCTCGGCATGGGCGACGTCATGACGCTCATCGAGAAGGCCGAGGCCACCTACACCGAGAAGGAGGCCCAGGCCGCCGAGGACGCCCTGCTCAAGGGCGAGTTCACGCTCGAGGACTTCCTGCAGCAGATGCAGATGCTCAAGCGGATGGGCTCGCTGCAGGGACTGCTCGGGATGATGCCCGGGATGGGCAAGGAACTGAAGGACGTCGATGTCGACGACAAGCAGGTCGCACGCCTCGAGGCGATCATCCGCTCGATGACGCCGGAGGAGCGCGCCAAGCCCAAGGTCCTCAACGGCCGTCGGCGCAAGCGCATCGCGGCGGGCTCCGGCACGACGGTCACCGAGGTCAACCGCCTGGTGAAGCAGTTCGAGCAGGTGCAGAAGATGATGAAGAGCGCCTCGAAGATGTCCGGGCAGCAGGGCAGCAAGCCCCAGGGCAAGAAGGGACGCCAGGCCCAGGCGGCGGCGCTGCGGCAGATGCAACAGTCCGGTGGCATGCCCGGTGGGGGCGCCGGGCTCGGTGGGTTCCCCGGACTCCAGCCCGCCCCGAAACGCGGCAAACGTCGCTGATCCTCCGGCATCCCCCGGACCAGCTCGGCACGCCCCCAGGTCGACCGCGAGGCGAGCGGTGGGGTAGCCTCCTCGTCACCGCGCCCGATCCGAGGTCCCGCCTCCCATCGTGGCGTACCACCCGGCGATCTCCGCCCCTCCGACCACCCGTGTACCGCGTTGGTCCGAGTGGGTCCGGATCGCGCCATCCCCGGAGCGCCACAGCCGCGCCCGGCACATCCCTGAAGGGTTCCAGCATGGCCGTCAAGCTCCGCCTTCGTCGCGAAGGCACCGTCAAGAAGCCGACCTACCGTGTCGTCGCCGCCGATGCGCGCTCGCCGCGCAACGGCCGCTTCATCGAGATCTTCGGGGAGTACCGACCCCTGGAGGACCCCTCGTACGTCAGGATCGACGAGGATCGGGCCCTGCACTGGCTCAACCACGGTGCCCAGCCCACCGACGCCGTCAAGCACCTGCTGCGCATCACCGGGGTGTGGGAGCGGTTCAAGCCAGAGGACACGCCCACACGGCAGCGGACCCAGGACAAGGTCAAGCTCTCGAAGAAGGCGCGCGCCAAGGCGGCCGAAGCCGGAGCTGCCTCCGAGGACGCCCCGGCCGACGCGGACGGTGGGGCATGAGGTCCGAAGACGTCCTGGAGTTCGTGGCGAAGCAGTTGGTCGACCACCCCGACGACGTACGCATCGAGGTCGACGAGGACCAGCGGGAGACCGTCCTGGAGCTCCATGTCAACCAGGAGGACCTCGGGAAGGTGATCGGCAAGCGTGGTCGTACCGCCAAGGCGCTGCGCACGCTCGTCAAGGCCGCCGGCTCCCTCGACGACGAGAACGTCACCGTCGAGATCGTGGACTAGAACCTGCTCAACC
>CAYVJT010000405.1:0-2242 GCA_964451855.1 uncultured Actinomycetota bacterium | reverse complement strand
GCGGGTTCTTCCCGGCCATCTCGATCGGCTTCTCGGTCGAGTGGGACGAGGATCGACCGCGGGCGGTGTTCGAGGAGACGCTGGTGCCGGGCCACCGCCTCGACACGGGCCCGGCCACCGCCTTCCTGGCGTTCAGCCAGGCGTGGGCGTCGCGTGCCGCCGGCGACCTCGACGCCGCCATCGCCCATGCCACCGACAGCGCCGAGGGCTTCGCCGCCGCAGGCTGGGACTACGGCATCGCGCTGGCGGACAACCTCCTCGGCAGCCTCCTCCGGCTCGCCGGCGACCGTCCAGCCGCTCGCCTGCACCTGGAGCAGAGCCTCCGGCTGCGTGCACGGCTCGGGGACCGCCGGGCGACCGGCGTGACGCTGGGCGCCCTGGGACTGGCCACCGCCGCAGAGGGAGACCAGACCGGCGCCCAACGCCACCTGTGGCGGGCGCTCGAGCTGTTCGAACGCATCGAGGACGGCTTCGGTACGGCCGGGACGGCGCTCAACCTCGGGGTGGTCGCGCTCCGGGCGGACGACCTCGACACTGCCCGACCGTGGCTCGAGCAGGTCGGCGAGCTGCGTGACGCACCGGGCGGTCGTCGTCCCCTGGGATGGGCAGCGGTGATGCTCGCCGAGATCGCGCACCGGCGCGAGGAGACCGAGACCGCCGCCGAGCACCTCGCCGAGGCCCGGACGATGTTCTCTGCCATCGGCGAGGACATGGGCCTCGCCCACTGCCAGCGCCCAGAGCTCCTGGACACGCACTGACACCCACGACCGTCGTCACCGGCACCCCGGAGCCTTCAGCGCAGATGACGTCCGCTACCACGCCAGGGGGCGCCGGCAGCTACCCACCGAAGGAGCGACGCAGCTCGTAGGTGCGGACCTCCTCGGTGCACTTCGGCGCTCAAGCCCTGCTCGAACCCTCGACCGGTGGCCCTTGGCGTGGCGGGCGCCAGTTCCTCCATCCGGGTGGCTAGCTGCCTTCCTGTGGCCTGAGGCGTCTGTTTCGCCATGACGCCGTCGCTGTCGCCGGCTGCGAGCGGCTACTCGAGCAGCGTCCGTACCTGGGTCGTTCGATCAGAGCCGGTTCAACGTCTCTTACGTGGGCACTACGCACCCATCGGGGACGGTGAGGCTCGCCGAACAAGTGAAGGAGCGGCCATGAGTGACACGACGATCGCGACCCTGCGCGACCACGTGCGGGGCGAGGTGATCACCCCCGATGACGTCGGCTATGAACAGGCCCGCACGGTCCATAACGGCATGATCGACCGCCGTCCCCGCGCCGTGATCCGATGTGTGGACATCGCCGACGTTCGCGCCGTCGTGCAAGTCGCTAGGCAGGACGGACTGGATCTGGCGGTGCGCGGCGGTGGCCACAGCGTGCCGGGCTTCGGGACCGCCGATGACGCGCTCGTCGCCGATCTCTCGGCGATGAAGGCCGTCCGCGTCGACCCAAGGACCCGCACCGCCCGTGTCGAGGGCGGCGCCACATGGGGGGACCTGGACCATGCCACCCACAGCTTCGGTCTGGCCACTACCGGCGGGGTGGTCTCGACCACCGGAGTGGGTGGGCTGACCCTGGGCGGGGGCATCGGTCATCTCGCCCGTGGCTGCGGACTGTCCTGCGACAACCTGCTCTCCGCCGACGTCGTCACGGCTGACGGGGACCTGGTGACGGCCAGCGAAGACGACCACGCCGACCTGTTCTGGGCCCTGCGCGGCGGCGGCGGCAACTTCGGCGTCGCGACGTCGCTGAAGTTCCGCCTCCACCCCGTGGAGACGATCTATGGCGGACCGATCTTCTACCCGCTCGACAACGCTCGGCACGCGCTGGAGTTCTTCGACGACTTCATCGCCAAGGCGCCGGAGCAACTGGGCGCGTTCTTCATGTTCCAGATCGCCCCACCGCTGCCCTTCATCCCCGAGGAGCGCCACGGTGAGACGCTGTGCGGCATCGTGGCCTGCTGGTCGGGACCTCTCGAGGAGGGCGAGCCCGCGCTGGCGCCGCTGCTGGAGGAGGCCGGGCCCGTGGTTGCCCACCACGTGGGCCCGATGCCCTACCCCGCGCTCAACTCGGCGTTCGACGGGCTGTATCCGGACGGCCTGCAGCACTACTGGAAGACCAACTTCGTCCGAGAGCTGGCCCCGGAAGCAGTCGCGGCACACCTGCAGCATGGCCCGCTCGTGCCGTCGGTGCACTCGACCATGCACATCTACCCCATCGACGGCGCCGTGCACCGCGTGCC
>CAYVJT010000404.1:0-2243 GCA_964451855.1 uncultured Actinomycetota bacterium | reverse complement strand
CTCGTTCGGTCAGCACCTGAAACAGCAGCTCGGCGCCGCGCGGGTCGAGATGCAGGTAGCCAAGTTCGTCGACCAGCAGCAGCTCGCAGCGGCCGTAGCGGGCCACGATCTTGGACAGCTGGTGGGCGTCTTGGGCTTCGACGAGTTCGTTGACCAGCCCGGCAGCGGTGACGTAACGCACCGACCGGCCGGCCTGGCAGGCGGCCATGCCGGTGCCGATCAGCAGGTGGGTCTTGCCGGTGCCCGAGTCACCCAACAGCACCGCCGGGCGGGATGCGTCGATGAACTCGCCTGCCGCCAACGTCGCGATGGTGGCGGGATCGATCGGCGAGTTGCCGGTGTCGAAGTCCTCCAGCAGCTTGGGACGTGGGAAACGGGCCTCACGGGTGCGTCGGATCCGACGCCGCTCGGCACGTTCATCGACCTCGGCTGCCAACAGCTCGGCGAGATAGCCCCGGTGGGTGGCCCCGTCGCGGGCGGCGGCCTCGGCCAGCTCATCGGCCTGGGCCCGCACGGTCGGCAGCTGCAGGCTTGTGGCCGCGGCCTGCACCGACGCGGCTGCGGCGGTGTCGCTGATCCTCGGGTTCATGTCTGGCCTCCTGCGGCTGCGCCGGCCAGCAGCGTGTCGTAGCCGGCCACATCGGGTGGCGGACGGTCGTAGACCTCGAGTCCGCCGATCGGCACGGCCTCGGCAGGCGGCCGCCGATCAGCCGCAGTACGTGCCTGGTTGATCACCACCTGCGGGTTGGTGATCCCCGCGCTGTTGGCCGCCGCCAGCGACCAGATCATGATCTCGGCGGGCAACCGGCGATGTTCGAGCAGCACCTCGATCAGCGCCCGGGTTCCGGCCGCATCTCCCAGCTTGTGTCGGGCCGCGACCCAGAAGGTCTCGTGCGCGGCGGTGAACACCCCCGCAGCACGGGCCTGCGCCAGCGGGGTCGACCCGGCCAGCGCACCCGGCTTGCGCAGCAGGATCTCCAGATAATGGTCCAGGTGCAGACTCTCGCTGTGCTTGTGCGGCAGACGTTGATGGCGGGCGACGACCCGGCCGCCATCGAACGCTTGCAGATGGGTCGCATCGACCTGCACCCGCAACCCACGGCGGCCCACCAGCCGGGCCGGGACCGAGTAGTAGGCCTGCCGATAACAGACCCGGGCCTTGGCATCGACCAGGCAGCGCACCTCGACCGCGACGTCGAAGTCCCCCTCGTCGGGCAACGCTGCCAACCTCGGCTGCTCAAGCGCGAAGTGCTCATCCACCGTCGGCACCTGGCCGTTAAGCCGGCGGCCATGGATCCGGCGCACCGCGTCCTCGGCCGCGCCCCGCACAGCGATCAGCTCGTTGAGCTCATCGATCGACTCGACCTCCGGCATCGGGACCAGCTGGTTGCGACGGAACCGGCCGATCTCGCCCTCCACACCCCCCTTCTCATGAGCACCCTCCTGACCAGGCTGGCAGAAGAACGAGACGAACCCGAAGTGGCTGCGCAGCGCGATGAAGGTCTCGTTGCACTCCCGCTCACGGCCCAGCAGCACCTTGAGCACCGCCGCCTTGAGGTTGTCGTAACGGATCATCCCGACCGGCACACCACCGAAGAACGCGAACGCGTCGTTGTGGCCGTCGTAGAACGACTCGCCGCACTGATGCACATACGCCTTCCGGAACGCCTTGCCCGAGGCCGACAGGCGCATCACAAACATCCACACCCGCAGCCGCTCCCCAGCCAGCACGGTGTAGAACTCGCCGAAATCGACCTCCGCCTCACCCCCCAACCGCTTGGTCTGCGGAACCGCGGCGATCGCAGCCAGATGCAGCTCGGCCTTCACCTCGGCCACATAGGCGCGCACCGTGGACTCCGACACCTCCGCGCCATGCTCATCCACCAGCCGCATCCACACCCGATGCGCCGTGTGCCGCTGCTTCTTGGGCACCTCGTTGTTGATGTCGTCCTCAAGCCAGCCTCGGATCGTGGCCTTCCACGGCCCCAACGCCGGCGAGACGCGCTCAGCGACCTTGCGCGACGGCGGCACCGACGATCCGATCGCCTGACGCACCGTGCGCCGATGCACCCCATACTTGTCGGCCAGCGACCGGATCGACGCGCCCTCGCGGCGATCCTTCCGTATCTTCTCGAACAGCTCCACCCTCGACATCTCCTCGCCTTGTTCGGTGACATGGACAGTCACGGAACGTAGGCATCGGCGGTTCGGGGGTGGGGCCACTTCAAACCATCAAAGCGGTC
>CAYVJT010000403.1:0-2243 GCA_964451855.1 uncultured Actinomycetota bacterium | reverse complement strand
CGGCTCTTAACCGGCAGGTTCTAGGTTCAAGTCCTAGGCGGCGCACCAGCAGAGAACCGGCACGGCCCGTGCGGCTCAGTCTTTGGTGGCCGTTTCGGGGGGACCTCCTCGGCGATCAGGCGTGCGGCGTCGGCTTGCGGACCACGGCAGTGACTGCCTACTGGACCGTGCGCGACACCGCACCGACCACGTGCCCGCCGTGCAGCTTCAACAGCTCCGCATTGTGGAATAACCACAGCAACTATTCGATCGTGATACTGTGAAACTTGCACTATAAGGAAGGATCACAGCACTTGGCTCGATACGACGCGCTGGATGCTTTGACCTTCGTGGCCGAGGGGCAGCACGGTTATGTCACGCGCGCCCAGGCAGTCGACGCCGACGTCGACGACGTCACCCTGCACCGCCTCGACCGGTCCGGGATCCTCGAGCGGGTCGAGCACGGCGTCTACCGCTTCCGCGGAACCCCCGAATGGCAGCACGCCTCGCTGTGGGTGGCCTGGCTGCGGCTGGAGCCGGGACGGCTCGCCGCTGACCGTGCCGCCGACCCCGACGCCTGGGTCTCGCACCGCTCCGCGGCACGCCTCTACGGTCTCGGCGATCTACCTGCCGAACGGCACGAGTTCACCACGGTACGGCGGTTTCAGACCTCACGTGACGACGTGCGCTTCTACCGTCGCAGCAACGGGCTGCCCAACAGCGCTTGGGACGTGGTCGAGGGCCTCCCGGTCACCCGCCCCCACCGCATCGTCGCCGATCTCCTCGAGCAGCACACAGATGGAGGCCACGTCGCCAAGATCGCAGCAGACGCCCTGAGGCGCCAACTGGCCAGCCGCGACGAGGTGGCGGCCACCCTCGCCCCCTACGCATCACGCTTCGGCGTGTCCGGCCCGGCGACGCTCGACCACCTGACCGGCCTTGTGAGTGACCAGCTGACGCCGGGTGGCCGACGATGACCCCGACCGACGGACACGACCGAACCGACCCTGTGTCCTCACCAGCCGTTCCCTACGCGACGCCACGGGCGCTCATCGACGCCATCACCACGCGGATCCGAAACGCCGTGACGGCGGGCAGCCCGTACACCGCGAGCCAGCAGCGCCGCCAGCTCGCCTACGACCGTCTCCTTGCGCGCGTGTTTCTCGCTGCTCCCGAACGATGGGTGCTCAAGGGAGCGGGCAACCTCCTCGCGCGCATCCCCCGCGCGCGTTACAGCCTCGACCTCGACCTGCTCTACGAGGGCGAGCTCGATGCCGCTGTCGAGGGCCTTCGTCTGGCAGCCGCACAGGACCTCCGCGATCACTTCCGCTTCGAGATCGGCCCGGCCCGTGAGACGCTTGTCGGCGCCCGCGGACTCGCGCTGCCAGTCACCTCTCGGATCGGACCGCGTCTGTTCGAGCCCTTCAGCGTGGATCTGGTCGTGGAGCTGACCATGACCGCCCCGCCCGAAGACGTCGGCCCGCTGCAGCCGATCGAGCTCGACGGGCTCACGACTGTGCCCTACCGCGGCTATCCGATCGCGGATCAGATCGCCGACAAGCACTGCGCCATCATCGAGCGCCACGGCTCACATGGCGAGCTGCCATCGACGCGCTACCGCGACCTCGTCGACCTGGTCCTGATCGCCACGACGCAACCGGTCGATGCCACCCTGCTGCGGGCCGCCCTGCACAGCGAGTACGAGCGACGAGGCCTCGACCCGCCCCACCGCTTCGAGGTGCCCGAGGCCGGCGACTGGGAAGCCGGCTATCGACGAACCACCAGCGACGCGCCGGGGCTCGAGATCACCTCGCTCGATGAGGCCGTCTCGATCGTCGCCGCGCTCATCGACCCCATCCTCGCCGACAGGACATCAGGAACCTGGCACCCCGAGGGCCAGGCCTGGACGGATCCTCGGCACTGATCGCGCAGGCGTGTAGCAGCCCCCGCCGGGCCAGGCGCCCTCGTCCGGCCACGGTCTGGCGTCACGCTCTTCGCTGCGGGCCAACGCCGACGACCAGCAACGCTCCCGCTGGCACTGCGAGCTGGAGTCGGGTCCAGCCTTATCGAAACCGCCACGCAGGTCCCGATGGCGCTGCCCTAACTGTGCCCTAACGTTGTCGGACGGACGCGATGGGCGGCGGACGTTCGCGGACCACGGACCGTGTTCGCCCAGGTCAGGCCAGAATGCGGTGGACGCAGGTGGCGTGCGATGGACGCATCGGGGCTGGCTCTTAACCGGCAGGTTCTAGGTTCAAGTCCTA
>CAYVJT010000402.1:0-2247 GCA_964451855.1 uncultured Actinomycetota bacterium | reverse complement strand
TCGACGAACTCGACCTGCAGATCGGCGTCGACCCCGGACAGACCGCCACCGCCGGCCTCGAGGTCGACGAGCCCGGCGAGTACGCGTACCACTGCAGCGTGCCTGGTCACACCGAAGCAGGCATGCAGGGCACCCTGACCGTGCTCGAACCCCGCGACTGACGCCAGCACACGCCCATCCTCCCCTCCGGTCGTACGCCAGGAGCCCGCATGCCGGCGAGCGGCTCGACGGGGTGGAACAGGTCGCGCCTGAGGGGCGAGGGGGTGGAACAGGTCGCGCCTGAGGGGCGACGGGAGGCGCCGCTCAGAAGGCGCGTTCGTGGTCCTCGGCGAGGATCGCCAGCGGTCCACGGCCCCGTGAGCTGCCGAGCCACCACGCCGCACCGACGGCCGCTGCCCAGCCGAGGAAGCCGACCACCTTCCAGCCATCGCGCCACCCCTCCGCCGTGCGGTAGGGGTCGATCTCGCGGAACCGCCCGACGCGGGTCACCTCGATGCGGCTGCGGTGGTCGAGGCGTGGGGCGGCACCGTCCAACGGCTCGCGCCAGTTCGGGTCGGGGCGCATGCGGCGCTTGATGCGGGTGGGGTCGCGGCGGGTGCCCTGTCCCCACACCTGACGCACACCGCGCCAGGCGGTGCGCGTTGCGTGGCGCGTCAGGCTCACGTGCCCATCCAGACCGACTTGACCTGCGTGTAGGCCTCGACGGCGTGCGGGCCCAGCTCACGCCCCATCCCGGACTGCTTCATGCCGCCGAAGGAGACGGTGGTGTCGATGTCACCGTAGGTGTTGACCCACACGGTGCCCGCCTGCAGCTTGGACGCCACCCGGTGGGCGCGCCCGACGTCACGGGTCCACACGGCCGCGGCCAGCCCGTAGCTGACGTCGTTGGCCAGCGCGACGGCCTCGTCCTCGTCCTCGAAGCGCTGGACGGCCAGGACCGGTCCGAAGACCTCCTCCTGCGCGATCCGCATGTCCGGGGTGACCCCGTCGAACACCGTCGGCCGCAGGAAGTAGCCCGTGTCGAGATCGTCGGGCCGCGTGCCCCCCGCGATCAGCTCGGCGCCGTCCTGCCTGGCGACGTCGAGGTAGCCCGTCACCCGTTCGAGGTGCTCGGCGGTGATGAGCGGCCCCATGCCGACGCCGTCGCCCCACCCCGGACCGACCGACGTGCCGTCAGCGGCCGCGGCGACCTTGCTGACGAACTCGTCGTGGATCGCGCCGTCGACCACCAGCCGGGTCCCGGCCGTGCAGACCTCGCCGGAGTTGTAGAAGCAGGCGAACGCGGCACGCTTGGCGAGCTTGTCCAGGTCACCTGCGTCGGCGAAGACGAGGTTGGGCGACTTGCCGCCGAGCTCGAGGGTGACCTTCGCGAGGTTGTCGGCAGCGGTGCGCATGATGTGCTTGCCGACCTCGGTCGAGCCGGTGAACGCGATCTTGTCCACGTCCGGGTGCTCGATCATGGCCTGGCCCGTGACCTCGCCGACACCCTGGACGAGGTTGACCACCCCGTCGGGGACGCCGGCCTCCTTCAGGATGCGCACCAGCCACAGGGCAGACAGCGGCGTCTGCTCTGCGGGCTTGAGCACCGTGGTGTTGCCGAACGCCAGCGCCGGTGCGAGCTTCCAGGTCGCCATCAGCAGGGGGAAGTTCCACGGGATGATCTGGGCGCACACCCCGACCGGCTCGCGCTGCGAGTAGACGAAGCGGCCACCGCGTGACGGGATCACGTCGCCGGTGATCTTGTCGATCCACCCGGCGAAGTAGCGGAAGCAGTTGGACGCGGCGATCATCTCGCCGAGGGCCGCCTTCAACGGCTTGCCGTGGTCGAGCGTGTCCACCCACGCGAGGTCGTTGGCGTTCCTCTTGATCGCGTCGGCGACCTTGAACAGGATGCTGGCCCGCTTGGACGGGTCCAACCCGCGCCAGACCGCCTCGTCGTGGGCCCGCTTGGCGGCCTGCACCGCCGCGTCGACGTCGTCGGCGGTCGCCTGCGGGATCTCCGCGAGGACCTGCTCGGTGGCCGGGTCGACGGTCGTGAAGGTGCCGCCGTCCGACGAGCCGCGCTCCTCACCGCCGATCACCAGCGCGCCAGCGGTCCCGAGGAAGTCGTCCACGCTGGTGGGGATCTCCCGTCCAGCCATCACATCGACGCTCACCACAGCCTCCAAGGATCACGTTCGGCACCGGTCACGAGCGAGCGTAGTCCCCGTCCCGTCCCTCCTGGTCCCCGCACTGGGCGGGGAACCG
>CAYVJT010000401.1:0-2255 GCA_964451855.1 uncultured Actinomycetota bacterium | reverse complement strand
GTAGCCGGACAGCACGCGGGCTTGTTCGGCCGAGGGTGGCTCGTCGGGCATCAGCCGGAGCGCTTCGGCGTAGGCCGCCTCGGCCCCGGGCCTATCGCTCGCGGTCCAGCGGAACCGCCCGAGCCGCTCGAACATCACGGCCTGCTGGGCCGGCTCGGCGTCGGCCTCCGCCAGCGCACGCTCTTGGAGGGCGACGGCACGTCCAGGGTCGCCCGCCAGATACGACAGCTCGGCGGCCCACTGTGTGACCGCGGTGCGGTCCATCCCGGTGCGTTGCTCGGCGTCGTCCACCTGCGCCCACAGCTCCAGGACACGCTCCACCTGCCGGCGGGCCTCTGCGGCCCCGGCCGCAGCTTCGGCCTCACGGGCCGCCTCCAGCGAGGCGGACAGCGCCCGCGGCTGGTCCTGGGCTGCCTGCCAGTGCACGGCCAGCTCCGCCGCCGCCGACCGGAACGCCAACCCCGGGTCGGCCTCGATCGCCATGGCCAACGCGGCGTGCAACCGGCCAACCTCGCCCGGCAGCAAGGTCGAGTACGCCGCCTCGGACAGCAGCGCATGCCGGAACGTGTAGGTGCCCGCAGCCGCATCGGCCACCAGCACCCCCCGCTCGACCGCGACCCGCAAGGCCCCATCCAGATCCCCACCGCCGGGTCCGCCGCTGTCTGATGCCGCGACACGCGCCACCAGACCGTGCTGGGCCGTCCCACCAGCAGCCGCGACGACCCGCAACACCTCCACGACCCCCGGTGGCAGACTTTCGATCGTGACCAGCAGGATGTCGCGCAGCGAGTCGGGCAGCTCCGCATCCTGCGCCCCGCCCGCCGCCAGCAGCTCCTCAGCGAAGAACGCGTTGCCCTGGGAGCGTTCGAACACCCGCTCGACCAGCTCGGGCCCCGGCGCGTCACCCAGGATCCCCTCCACCAGCAGCGCCACCTCGTCACGGTCGAACGACGCGACATCGACACGCTCGACGCCGTCACCGCGCAGGATCTGGGCCAGTACGGGCCGCAACGGATGCTGACGATGCAGCTCGTCGGTGCGGTAGGTGACCACCAGCACCACCCCGACCTCACGTAGGTTGCGGGCCAGGAACACCAGCAGATCCCGCGTCGAGGCATCCGCCCAGTGCACATCCTCGAGAACCACCACCAGCGGCGTCTCGGCCGCGAGCCGCCCCACCAGCCCCAACACCGCCTCGAACAGCCGCAGCTGCGACGACGCATCCAGCCCGACACCCCCCTCACCGCCGCGCTGGTCGGCCGACCCCAGCCCCGGCATCAGCCGCTGCAGCTCACGCGCGTCCTGCCCCGCCACCCGCCGCAACTCGGCAAGCCCGACCTCCGCGGCAAGCTCCCGCAGCGCCTCGGTGATCGCACCGTAGGGCAGCCCACCGTCGCCAAGCTCGAGACAGCCACCGACGAGCACCCGCGCGCCCTTCCCCCGGGCACGAACGGTGAACTCCTCCACCAGCCGGGTCTTGCCCACCCCCGCATCCCCACCGACCAGCACCACCGACGGCCGGCCCTCCACCGCAAGGCGCAGCGCCCCTTCGAGACGGTCGAGTTCCTCGACCCGCCCCACCAAACCCTGCGTGTCGGCTCGTGCCCTCATATCTCCACGGTACGACGGGATGTCCGTTCCACCTTGGCACGCCGCCGCCACACTGTCACCCCCCGGCTGGCGAGCCCATCACCCACCCGGCGCAGAAGCACCCGAACGCGGGTCTGGTGTGTAGGGGACGAGCCATGAACGAGGGGCGGGTTCATCGAGCCAGGTCGGTTGACGGCACCGAGATCGTTGGTCGGGTGTGTGGGCAGGGGCCGCCCTTGGTGCTGCTCCATGGCCGTCTGGAGGATGGCGATCTGTGTTGGCGCGCGCTCCTGCCACATCTGGTCGACCGATTCACCTGCTACCTGCCGAGCACGCGGGGCCGTGGGCTGAGCGGCGACCATGCCGACCACTCGCCGGAGCGCCTTCTGCAGGACGTCGTTGCGTTCGTGGAGAGCATCGACGAGCCCGTCGGGGTGTTCGGCGAGTCGAGCGGTGCCGCCCTCGCTCTGGGGGTGGCGGCGAAGTCGAGTGTGGTGACTGCGGCGGGCGCCTATGAGCCGACGGTCGCTGAGGTGATGGGCGAGGCAGACCTTGCGCGTGTCGGGGAGATGGCCGCCTCCGTTCAAGAAGCTCTCGAGCAAGGCCGGCCCACGGAGGGGATGTTGCGGATACTCGAGGTGCTCGGCAACGAGGACGAACTGGCA
>CAYVJT010000400.1:0-2275 GCA_964451855.1 uncultured Actinomycetota bacterium | reverse complement strand
GGTCAGCGCTGCGGCGGGCGGATGCCGCGGAACTCCCAGTCACCGCCCTGGGCGGTGGACAGGACCTCCTCCGACTCGGAGGGCTGCGCACCGACGTCGTCGCGGATCGGGGTCGGCCCGGCCACGATCGTGTTGCGCAGCGTGCCGAGCCCTTCGACCTCCACCTCGACGACGTCACCGGGTCCGACCGGGCGCGAGTTCGCCGGCGTGCCCGACAGGATCACGTCACCGGGCTCCAGCGTGATCGTCCGGGCGAGGTCCGCCACCAGGTAGGCCATGTCCCAGGTCATCTCGGCGGTGCTGCCGTCCTGCATCACCTCGCCGTTGACCAGGGTGCGGATGCGCTTGTCGTCGCGGGGATCCCAGCTGTCTGCGGACACCACGCCTGGCCCGAGCGGGCACAGCGTGTCCGAGCCCTTGACCCGCAGCATCGAGCCGGCGTCGGTGTCCCGGAAGTCGTGGAGTCCGAAGTCGTTGGCGATCGTGTAGCCCGCGATGTGGTCCCAGGCCTGCTGCTGGGTGACGTTGCGGGTGGTGCGGCCGATCACGATCGCGATCTCGCCCTCGTAGTTGAGCCACCGGCACCGGTCGGGACGTACGACGTGGCCCTCGTGGGTGTTGAGGGAGCTCACCGGCTTGTGGAAGAAGGTCGGTGCGGGAGGCAGCGTCGCCTGGAACTCCTCGACGCGCGAGACGTGGTTGAGGTGGACGCAGAGGATCTTCGACGGCACCACCGGGGGCAGGTGCACCGCGTCGGTGATCGCGATCCGGCGGCCGTCCCCGGCGACGAGCTCCCCGCCGTCACGGACGACGGAGCTCACCGCACCCTCCAGCAGGATCCTGCGTGTCTCCATGGCCCACGTCCTCCCCGGTCGTTCGGTGCCGAACGGTAGCGGAGGTGGCCGGAGGGGGTCGCGAAGCCGTCGGCGACGCAGTATCGTTCGGTACCGAACGTTTCCGCGGAAGCGGGCCGGTGCGACACGACGCGTCTGTCGTCCACCCGCTCCCACCGGCGAGCACAACCGGGAGGACGTCGAGGTGGCTGAGCTCAAGGGGTTCGTGTTCCCGAGGACCGCGACCGGACGGTCGTCGATCCTGCCTCCGCCACCCTGGCACTACTCGGGCGAGATGCTCACGATCGAGTACCGCACCGACCCCGACCGGGTGATCGAGCTCCTGCCGGACCCGCTGGAGCCGGCCGAGGACCCGGGGGCGGTCGCGCTCGTCTGGGTCGACTGGCAGTCCTGCGGCGAGTCCCGCGAGGAGCTGCTCGACCCGGTCCGCGCGCAGTACCGCGAGGTGTTCTTCGTGGTCCGGGCCACCTACCAGGGCGAGCACGTGTCCCGCTGCGCCTACATCTGGGTCGACACCGACTTCTCCATGGTGCGCGGGCACTACCAGGGCTACCCGAAGAAGCTGGGATCGATCCACATGACCCGGCCCGTGGCGTACGGCAAGGCGGGACCGCGGCTCGAGCCCGGTGGACGGTTCGGCGCGACCCTGGCCGCCTACGACCGCCGCCTGGCGCAGGCGACGTTCACGATCACGGGCACCTCGGATCAGGGCGGGTTCGTCAACAGCCACGCGATGTACCACACCCGCTACATGCCGGCCATGGAGCTCGATGCGCCACCCGCGCTGCACGAGCTCGTGACCATGAAGACCCAGGACGTCGAGGCCGGCCCCGTCTACGTCGGTGAAGCGGAGCTCGAGCTGTTCAGCTCCCCGACCGAGGAGTTCGACCGTCTCGCACCCCGCGAGATGCTCGGTGCCTACTACCGTCAGGTCGGGGCCACCTTCGCCGGTGGCACGACCGTCGAGCGCTACCAGCCCTGACCACGAGCCAGCAAGCCCGCCGCGCACGCGCTCACCGCCGCCAGCTCACCGCCGCCAGCTCACCGCCGCCAGCTCGCCGCCGCCAGCTCACCGACAACGAGGAGGACCACCATGGGGGAGATCGTCGGCGTCGGCCTCGTCAGCCACGCACCCACCATCATGTTCGACGAACCGACGCGCCGCGAGCTCAACGAGGGCAAGGAGATCAGCCTCGTCCCCGGGCTGCGCCGGCTGCGCTCGGAGGTGCTGGACCGCCTCCGTCCGGACACGGTGGTGATCCTCGACACCCACTGGTTCACCACCGTCGAGCACGTCGTGTCCGCGCACGAGCACCGCGCGGGCAAGATGACCTCGTCCGAGCTGCCGCGTGGGATGAAGCAGGTGCCCTACAGCTACCCCGGTGACCCGGAGCTCGCACGTCTGATCGCCAAGCACGGCA
>CAYVJT010000399.1:0-2276 GCA_964451855.1 uncultured Actinomycetota bacterium | reverse complement strand
GATCCACCACGTGACGAACCCGCCGGACTCGTCGGTCCGGATGCGCTGTGCGGTCGGGCAGATGTTCATGGGCTGTGCTGGATGAAGAAGCGGTCGATGGTGGACCGGCCGGTGGCGGTGACGGTTCGGCTGGCGAGGTTGAGGCCGGCCATCTGGGGGGTGTCCAGCTGACAGGCGACGGTCACGGTTACGACGCTGTCGGTCGAGGACGTGTCGACCGACCAGGTGGTGCAGGCGGAGCCGGTGAGGCGTTGGCCCACGAGCCCCTGGGCCGCGTCCGCTCGGTCGGCCGGACTGCGGACGGTGGAAGCAAGACGCGCAGCGTCGTGGGCGGCCAGGGACACCTCCCCTGGTGTCTGCCCGCCCGTGCCGGCCCAGACGACCAGCCAGATGACCAGCGCGAGCACCGGCGCGCCGATCACCAGCTCGACCACCGGGGACGAGCCGGTTTCATCGTGGTGCAGGAGAGTGATCATGGCGCGGTGAGGAACTCTTCGCGGACGGCGGTCTGTGTGACGGTGAGGTCCCGCGGCAGGCCCGGCACGAGCCCCGGGCTGCGGACGGTCACGGTCATGGTCACGGTCGTTTCGGTCGTGGTGCTCGACACGCTGCGGGTCTGGGCGGCAGAGTGGTCAGCGATGAGCTGACGGGCGATCGCTTCCCCATCCGTCGTGGAAGCGTCGGCGGTTGCTGCGGCGGTGACTCCTTGCTGCACCGCGGTGACCGTGGCCTGACGTGCCAGCAGGTACAGGCCGAGGTGCAGGACCGCGCCAAGCGCGAGCGCGAGGAGCGGCATGAGCAGGACACCGACCACGGTGGTGTCTCCAGCTTCACGCCGCCAGCGGTTCATCTAGTTGCCAGTGCCGGGAAGGTTCTCGGCCTCGCTGAGCACGAAGGTGCGGATGATGGCGATGACGGCGATGGCAATCGCGGCGAACCCGGCGACCCAGAGGATGTTCTGGACGAGTTCGCCGCGTTCGTCGTCGCGGAGGTTGCGTGCCCGTTCGGCGATGCGGGGCAGCAGCGTCGCGGTGGGCGACAACAGGATCGAGACCAGGGCGGTTGCGACGATGGCAACCGGCAAGAGTCGTGCGGCGTGCGGCGGGTGCGTCATGAGACTCCTCCTTCGACGGTGGACGGTCGCGGGACGGGGTTGGTTATGGTGGGCTCGGTTCAGGTCTGGCTGTCGAGCAGCGTGCGGACGGTCGGGTAGATCACGTACAGCACGAGCACGATCCCGAGGCTTGCCAGGACGATGTCCTGCTTGAGCTTGGCGGTCTTGGCGGCGGACAACTGGTTGGCGAGCTCGTCCTGCCGCAACGCCTCGGCCCGGGCGAGCAGCGCGTCGGCCGGTGACCCACCGGCGGTCTCGGTGAGCCGGAGTTCGGCGGCGAGCTGCCGGATCTCGGTCACGTCGGTCTCGTGCCCCAGGTCATCCAGTCCGGCCCACAGCTCAGTCTGGTTGGCCACAGCGCGATCCATCGCGGCGGACAGCATCCGGAAGCTCCAGTGATCACCGGCTGCGGCAGCACGCCGCATGGCCTGCTCGTCCTTGATGCCAGCCTGGATCATGAGTGCAGCCATCTGGGTCCAGGCAGCCAGGGCGAGCCCGAGGGTGCGGCGCCGCGCGCTCGCCTGGTCGTGCAGCCAGTGGACGGCGAGGATCCAGCCGGCGGCGGCTCCCGCCACGGCGGCCCCGGGCAGCAGCGGGCCCGGTACGTCGACAAGCCCGGCCACCGCCGTCAGTGCGATGAGACCGCCGGTGGCCCACAGCAGCCGGGACACGACGAAGTCCTCAGCCGTACGTCCGAGCAACGCCAGGTCGGGAAGCACGCTCGTGGGAGTGGCGGCCGCGAGCTGCTCGCGCCATCGTTGCCACGGGGTGGCTGCCGTCGCGGCGGGTCCGCCGAGCACCGCCGCGACCTCACGGTCCAGACGGGGCAGCGGGGGCCGGAACCCCCAGGCGATGGCGGTGACACCGGCGCCGAAGAGCAGCCCGACAGCGAGCGCGGCCAGCAGGATCATCGCCGGTCTCCCTCGCGCTGGAAGAAGCGGTCGGGACCCTTGATCCTCGACCAGACCACGAGCAGGCCTAGCGCCCCGGCGGTCAGGCCGGCCAGCAGCAGCAGGACGAGTTGCCCTTCGACCGTGGCGTAGGCGGCCATCAGCTCCGGTGAGGTCGCCCCGAGGTAGAGGGCAAGGACCGCCCAGATCACCAGCACGGCACGCCGGGTCATCCGCAGGCCGCGTGCTTCGACCTCGACCTGCCGCAGGTG
>CAYVJT010000398.1:0-2294 GCA_964451855.1 uncultured Actinomycetota bacterium | reverse complement strand
GGCCCCTGGGGCGTGGTCGGCGCCGGGTGGTCGGTGGTGTCCGGGAGGATGCACCCCGGTCCGAGGTCCGACGCGAGGGGGCGATTAGGGTTCACGGGCATGGAGCCCCTACGCAGCACGATCGACCCGTCCTCGGAGCGCTTCCGCGCCAACGAGGCACACCACCGCGGACTGGCGGAGACGCTGCGCGAGCGGCTGCGTTCCGCAGCGCTCGGCGGCCCCGAGCGCTCCCGCGAACGCCACGTCGCCCGCGGCAAGCTGCTCCCACGTGACCGCGTCGAAGCACTGCTCGATCCCGGGACGGCCTTCCTGGAGCTCTCCCCGCTCGCCGCCTACGACATGTACGACGGCGAGGCACCGGGAGCCGGGATCATCACCGGGATCGGCCGCATCAACGGCGTGGCGTGCGTGATCGTCGCCAACGACGCGACGGTCAAGGGCGGCACCTACTACCCGATGACGGTCAAGAAGCACCTCCGGGCACAGGAGGTCGCACGCGACAACCACCTGCCGTGCATCTACCTCGTCGACTCCGGCGGTGCCTTCCTCCCACGGCAGGAGGAGGTGTTCCCCGACCGCGAGCACTTCGGCCGCATCTTCTACAACCAGGCCACCCTCTCCGGCGCAGGCATCCCGCAGATCGCCGTGGTGATGGGCTCGTGCACGGCCGGTGGTGCGTACGTACCCGCGATGTCCGACGAGTCGATCATCGTCAAGGAGCAGGGCACCATCTTCCTCGGCGGCCCGCCGCTGGTGAAGGCTGCGACCGGTGAGGAGGTCACCGCCGAGGAGCTCGGTGGCGGGGACCTGCACGCGCGCGAGTCCGGGGTGGTCGACCACCTCGCCGTCGACGATCGGCATGCGTTGGCGCTGGCCCGCGACGCCGTCGCCAACCTCGGGCGCCCCAGCGGGCCGCACCCCGACAACCACCTGGACCTCGGCGATCCCGAGCCGCCGGCCCACGACCCGGCCGAGCTCTACGGCATCGTGCCGACCGATGTGCGCCAGCCCTACGACGTCCACGAGGTCATCGCGCGGATCGTCGACGGCTCGCGCTTCCACCCGTTCAAGGCGCTCTACGGCGACACGCTGGTATGCGGGTTCGCGCGGATCCACGGCATGCCCGTCGGCATCATCGCCAACAACGGCATCCTGTTCTCCGAGTCCGCCCTGAAGGGCGCCCACTTCATCGAACTGTGCAACCAACGGGGCATCCCCCTGGTGTTCCTGCAGAACATCTCGGGGTTCATGGTCGGCAGGGACTACGAGGCAGGTGGGATCGCCCGCGATGGCGCGAAGATGGTGACCGCGGTGGCGTGCTCGACGGTCCCGAAGCTGACCGTGGTGATCGGTGGCTCCTTCGGTGCCGGCAACTACGCGATGTGCGGCCGGGCCTACTCCCCCCGGTTCCTGTGGATGTGGCCCAACGCGCGGATCAGCGTGATGGGCGGCGAGCAGGCCGCGTCGGTGCTGGCGACGGTCAAGCGCGACGGGCTCGAGGCCGCCGGCGAGGAGTGGTCGACCGAGGACGAGGAAGCCTTCAAGGACCCGATCCGGGCGACCTACGAAGCGCAGGGCTCGCCCTACCACGCCACCGCCCGGCTCTGGGACGACGGCGTGATCGACCCCGCCGAGACCCGCGAGGTGCTCGCGCTTGGCCTGTCGGCCGCGCTCAACGCCCCCTACGGCCGACCCGACTGGGGCGTCTTCCGCATGTGAGCACCGCCCTTCCCGCGCTCGCGGCGAGCGGCGAGCGCCCGTGCCGCGTCCGACTTGTCACTCCGCGTGGCTGCTTCTAGCCGCTCCGTAGGAGTTCGGACGCTTCGCTTGACGCGACCGGCCGAGGGTGTTGATATCTGACCCGGCAGCGCGAAGGGGATCCAGGGCTCTGGGCAGCACGTCCGCGCGTGGCCGTCCGGTGGGTCGGACGGTGTCGTGCCTGCGAACCGACCAGCAGGGCCTTCCCTCCGGGCTGTGCTCAACGCGGCGGCTCATCGCCTACCGCTCCGCAACCAGCGTGTCGTCAAGGGGCACGAACACCAGGGAGCACGACATGACCACTACGTCAACGACCGCAGCAAGCCGAACACCCCGAACGTGGGTCGCCCTTGCCGCTGCCATCGGTCTGGCCCTCGCGGTGCTGGTACCCGCGACGAGCCTCGCTGACGACGAGGGCACCGGCGGCCCCGTCATCCTCATGGGACTGGATTCCGAACTCACGCCAGGAAGGGCCAGCCACGGCCCACCGGAAGACCATCAGGCCATGGTCGACGCGCTGCTGGATGCCGTCCGGA
>CAYVJT010000397.1:0-2319 GCA_964451855.1 uncultured Actinomycetota bacterium | reverse complement strand
ACGATCCCCGTCGCGACGCGGCCGCCACCCACGATCGTGCAACGAAGTGGCCAGCTACGAGCCGATCCGTAACACGATCCCCGTCGCGACGCGGCCGCCACCCACGATCGTGCAACGAAGTGGCCAGCCACGAGCCGATCCGTAACACGATCCCCGTCGCGACGCGGCCGCCACCCACGATCGTGCAACGAAGTGGCCAGCCACGAGCCGATCCGTTACACGATCCGCACACGATCCGCTGACGACCGGTCCAGCCGGGCCGCGACGCGGGCGTCCCCGGAGGCGTCGCTACTCGACCGTCACCGTCTTGGCGAGGTTGCGGGGCTGATCGACGTCCTCGCCGCGCAGGGTCGCGACGTGGTAGGCGAACAGCTGCAGTGGGATCGCCGCCAGCACGGGCCCGGCGAGTTCGTGGGACGGGTCGGGCAGGGTCAGCACGTGGTGGGCGTGCTCCTTGAGGTCCGCCGTCGACCCGTTGGTGCCGATCGCCAGCACCGCGGCACCACGCGCCCGGACCTCCTGGATGTTGGAGACCATCTTGGCGAACACGTGCCCGGCCGGCGCCAGCGCCACCACCAGCGACCCCGGCTCGATCAGCGCGATCGGGCCGTGCTTCATCTCGCCCGCGGGGAACGCCTCCGCGTGCAGGTAGCTGATCTCCTTGAGCTTGAGCGCACCCTCCATCGCGATCGGCAGGCCCGAGTGCCGCCCGATGAACATCGTGTAGTCGCTGTCGCGGTAGCGCTCGGCGAGCTCACGGATCTCGCCGTCGAGCAGCAGGGTCTGTTCGAGCGCGGCGGGGATCTGCTGCAGGCGGGTGAGGATGTCCTCGGCCTCCGAGGCGTACATCCGCCCCCGCACCTGACCGAGGTAGAGCCCGAGCAGCAGGCACCCGACGATCTGCGTCGTGAACGCCTTGGTCGAGGCGACGGCCACCTCCGGGCCCGCGTGGGTGTAGAGCACGCCGTCGGCGGCGCGCGCCAGGGTGGACCCGACCACGTTGGTGAGCGCGATCATCGGTGCGCGCTGGTCCCTGGCGTGGCTGGCCGCGGCGATCGTGTCGGAGGTCTCGCCGGACTGGCTGATCGCGATCACCAGGGTGTGGGGATCGACGATCGGGTCGCGGTAGCGGAACTCGCTGGCCACCTCGACGTCGACGGGCAGCCCCGCCCAGTGCTCGATCGCGAGCTTGCCGAGCATCCCGGCGTGCAACGAGGTCCCGCAGGCCAGGATGAACACCTTGTCGATGCGCCCGAGCTCGTGCTCGTCCATCCGCAGCTCGTCGAGCTGGAGCCGAGGTGACCCGCCGTTCGGCGGGGTGTTGAGCCGGTCGAGCAACGTGTCGGCCACCGCCTGGGGCTGCTCGTGGATCTCCTTGAGCATGAAGTGCTCGTAGCCCTGCTTCTCAGCCGCGTCGAGGTCCCAGTTCACGTGGAAGTGGTGCGGTTGTGCGGGGGCGCCGTCGACGTCGACCACCTCGACGCCATCGGGACGGATGCGGGCGAACTGGCCGTCGATCAGCGCGGCGACGTCGCGGGTGTGCTGGATCAGGGCGGCGACGTCGGAAGCGCAGTAGCCGACACCGTCGGCGTGGGCGACGATCAGCGGGGCCTCGCGCTTGGCGACCACCAGGGTCTCCGGATCGTCGAGCGCGACGAAGCACAGCGCGAACGCACCCTCCACCTGGGCGACGACCTGCCGTACGGCGGTCAGCAGGTCCGGCTCGGCCATCCGGTCGAGCTCGCGGGCGACGAGGTGGGCCGCGACCTCGGAGTCGGTCTCGGAGACGAACTCCGCCCCGTCGAGCGAGGCGCGCAGGGTCTGGTAGTTCTCGAGGATGCCGTTGTGGATCACGGCCACGCGGCCGGACGGGTCGACGTGTGGGTGGGCGTTGACGTCGGTGGGCGCGCCGTGGGTGGCCCAACGGGTGTGGCCGAGCCCGGCCCGTGCCGCCAGCGGCAGCTCATCCAACGCTCCCGCGAGGTTGTCGAGCTTGCCGGCACGCTTCACCACGGACAGCTCGGGGCCCGTCGCGACGACCCCCGCGGAGTCGTAGCCGCGGTACTCCAACCGGCGCAGGCCGGCCACCAGCTGCGGCACGGCGTCGTCGCGACCGGTGATGCCGATGATGCCGCACACGTCGGGCCTCCTTGGCCTTGGCGAGCTGTGGTCCTGGATGGCCGCCAGCATGGCCGGCACGAGCGGGATCATCGGTGCGGCTGGCGCCGCTGACCTCGTCGGCTGACCTCGTCGGCTGATCTCGTCGGGGGTTCGGCGGCACCCGGCCGCGAGCCGCCCAGGCTCCAGGTTCCGGGTCGT
>CAYVJT010000396.1:0-2328 GCA_964451855.1 uncultured Actinomycetota bacterium | reverse complement strand
CACGGCCGCTCGCGGGTCGCGTCGAGGACCGAGGCGGCGATGCGCAGGCCGGGCCGGTCGACGAGTTCCGGTGCGAGGACGTCCAGCTGGCAGAGCAGCTCGAGGCCGTCCCGGTAGCCCGTGGGCGCGCGACGCGCCAGGCTGCAGGCGAGCAGACTGTTCAGGCTCGCGGCGATGTCGTCCAGTTGCGTGAGGGTCCGCTCGACGGCGTGGCGACGGTCACGGTCCGCCCGCAGCTCGTCGCCGCTCACGCCGGTGTGGCGGTCCAGATCCGCAACGAGATCGGCCAGCAGCCCGACCTTCTCCTGGCAGGCGTCGACGTCGAGTCGAGGTGGGGTCATGGGCACAAGTGCTCCAGCCGAGGGTCTGCGTAACGCCGCACCGACGACATCAGGCCCGATCGCCGAGCGCGGTCCCCGACGCGAGCGTGACGACCTCGTCGAGGCTCAGCGCGCGCCCCTGGCGTGGTGCGCGGCGAACGCTTCGCGCCCGAAGGCGCACCCGAGTCGGGGGCGGACCTCGGTCAGGTCGGTGGACATCCGCCATCGGCGGGTCGGCGGCCGGGCGTCCGCCGCCCCGAGCAGCGTGGCGGCAGCCCCAGGGGCCCGGATCGCCGACAGCTCGGCCAGTACCTGCGCCGCGCCGCGGAGTGTTCGAGGCCAGGCACACTCGCCGATCAGCGCAGAGCTGCTTTCAGGGCAGGTCGCGTGGGCGTTGGAAGACATGCCCGGATCTCCTGCGTGCCTACCGGGAGTTCACAGCCAGCGCCCCTCCGGAGGTCGCGTCAACGGTGTGCCTCACGGCGGTACGGTCGTGGTCGGGTCCGCGTTCGCCTTCGCGGCGTTCGCCGCCGTCCACGGGGGTATCGCTGCCTGGTTCTTCCGGCGCGGTGAGTCCTGAACCCATCGGCGACCCACCGCCGCCGTCGCCGATCGTGAAGGAGGTGTTGGCCCACCACCATGAGACGTGCGCTGCTGACGATCCTCGTCGTCCTGCTGGCGGTGCCGTTGGCGGCTGTCGGTGGCATCTGGGTCTGGCTGCAGCTCGATCGGCCGACCCCGGTGGACGAACTGCTCGACGACGAGCCGACCATCGACCTGGCCGACTACGACGTCTCCGAACCGGCCCGTGAGGGGGCACGCTCGATGCTGATCCTGGGGGTCCCGCACCTCCAGCAGTTGGACGACGACTACCCGTCCGACGAGGTCGACGAGGTGGTGGACCGGCTCGCGGCGTTCGATCCGGACCTGGTCGCGGTCGAGTACCTGCCGCCGGACTGGCCCCGCGGGGAGGGGCGTGACTACCGGCCCGACCTCGACGTTGAGACCTACGCGCAGCGGTGGGGACTGACCCGTGAGGATGCCCACGCCATCGTCGACGGCGAGGAGGAGGCCGACGGTCCGTGCGAGCTCGGCCGTGCCCACCTGCTGATCTACGACCTGGTCAACGCCTACCACCAGTGGGCCGCCCACGACTGTGATGAGCTCACCACGGACGATGAGCTCGAGGGCTGGTCCACCGACCTCGCCGAGCATGAGATCGCCCGGATCGCTTCGCCGGTCGCTTGGCGTAGCGACGTCGACGAGCTCGTCAGCTTCGACCATCAGGGTGAGGATGCCCGCTGGTTCATCCACGAGGAAGCCGCGACCCTCGAGGCTGTGGCCTCCCCCGGTGAGCTGTGGCAGATGCTGCCCGTGGTCAACCGTCGTACCCGCGAGCTCTCCGGTCACGTCGAGGCTCATGACGACCGGCTCGTCGATCTGCTGGACCACCTCAACTCACCTGAGCGGATCGCGTTGCAGTACTGGAGCTACGAGCAGACGCTGCCCCAGATCGAGGTGCGCGACGTCGGGCAGCGGCAGCGCGACAGCTACTGGCGCCGCAACCAGCGCCTGTTCGACCGACTCCACACCGCGGTCGAGGCTCGGGATGCGCAGCGGGTCCTGGTGGTCGTCGGTGCCGGCCACCGCTACTTCCTCGACGAGCTCGCCCGCGACCACGGCTACCGCTGGGTCGACCCGCGCGAGTGGCTGCCCGAACCACGGTGACCAACCAGACACGAGCAAGCTCAGGAGGACCCCGGATGGAGACGATCGCCACCCTGTTGCGCGGTACCACCGCAACCGTCGCCGTCGCACTGATCCTCGCGGCCTGTGGTCCCGCCGACCAGCCCGACCCCGAAGCGCTGTGCGACCCCGTCGATGAACTCATCGCCATCGCCGCCGACCTCGGCACGGACCCCGACGAGATCACCGACGACTACCGACGCCTCGCCGACGTCTCCGATGCCGTGGCGGAGATGAGCGACACGATCAACGCCAACCTCCC
>CAYVJT010000395.1:0-2329 GCA_964451855.1 uncultured Actinomycetota bacterium | reverse complement strand
CGCCGCTCATGTGATCTCGCGGATCGCCGCCGCGACCTGCTTCGACGCCGAGCCGCTGTCGCCGTACGGGGACGCCTCGGCACCCTCCAGTGCGGCCACCCGACGCGCGAGGTCGAAGGGATCGACGGGCTTGTAGAGCCAGTCGTTGGCACCGGCCCACCGCGCGAGCCACACGTCCTGCTCCCGCTCCAGCATCACCAGGGCCGGGGTCGGCGCCAACCCCGTCAGATCGGCCTGTGCCCGCAGGTCGTAGAGCAGCGCGTAGCCGCCGCGAGGCCGCAGATCGCCGTCGACGACCAGCACGTCGAAACGCTCGCCGTCGCGGAGCAGTCGCTGCCGCACCACCTCGCCGCTGTCGGCCTCCTCGACCTCGGCCTCCACCTGCAGTTCGAGGGCGCTCGCCGCACGCTGCCGCTCCTTCTGGTCCTGCGAGACGACGAGCACCTTCACTTCGCACCTCCACGCGGTCGCGAGCCGGGGTGGGAACGGTAGCGGGCCGACGCCCCCCCTCACTCCCGTGTCCGGGCGCCGACGCGAGCCGGTACCCCACGATGCGGTGCCGCGTTACGTATCCGTGCGACCACCCCACGTCGTGTTGCGGCACCGCCCACGGCCGTGCCTTGGCTCCACCCGCAGGTACGCTCCCCGCTACCGAACCCGGCGACCGCCGGGGCGGGGGATCATCGTCGGTGACGTGCAGACGGCTGCGTGTCACACGTCGACCGGCAGGGCGCTCGTAACCGCGGATCCGCGGATCGGGGAGGCCGGGCCGGTACCGGGTCCGCTTCTGGCACCGAGCTTCTGGCACCGAGGAGGTGACGATGCTGACCCCTGACGACGCCCACCCCATCCTGGTCCCCGTCGCCAACCCAGCATCGATCGGTCCCCTGCTCGGTTACGCCGCGGCCCTCGCCGGGCCCATGGGCACGGTCAAGCTGCTGACGGTCCTCGGTCCTCGCGCCGACGCCGACGACCACGCCCACGCGGAGCAAGGGCTCGCTGACGTCCAACGCAGCTCCGGCTCGCTTGGGGCGCACGTCTGCGGTGAGGTCCGCACGGCAGCGGACGTCGCGACGGGCGTCCTCGACGCGGTCGCGGAGATCTCTCCCGCACTGGTGGTGATGGGGTGGCGCGGCCAGAGCTCCACCACCGACGTCTTCGGCCGGCTGATCGACCACGTGGTCGGCCGCTCGAGCGTGCCACTCGCCGTGGTGCGGCTGGGCCTGACGCCTCCCCAGCGACTGCTGTTCCCCGTCTCCGAGGAGCACCTGCTGCCTGGCGGGAGGGGCAGCCTCTCCCTCGCCGTCGAGTTGGCCCGTCGTGTCCGCGAGCACACGGGCTACCCCTCCACGGTGCTGCGCACGGGCGCACGCACGGACGAACTGCCCGACGAGGTGCACCAGCTCGGTGACCGCGTGCACCACGACCCACGGCGCACGCACAAGGCCGTGGAAGCCTTCTCGCAACCCGACGACCTGATCGTTGCCGCGGTGGCACCCACGGCATCCGGCCTGCGTGCAGCGACCACCCACCTGGCGTGGGCTGCCCCAGAGGCCACGTTGCTGGTCGCGGTCGACGTCGGGCCGAGCCGCAGCGACGGCATCGTCGACGCCGTCTCGGACGCAGGCCAGCCCGCACCACGCCGACCCGACCCTCCGGCCGAGGAGGTCCGGATCGTGATCACGATCCGCCTGCCCGAGTCCGAGGAGGCGGTCAGTCCCGAGCGCGTCGAGGAGGTCCTGCGCAGCGCCGGGGAGACCGAGCTGGTCATGTCGTGGTGGCCGGCGAACGACGACCGAGCGCACGTCGGGGCCACGGTCACCATCCGCAGCGACGGCGTCAACGCGGCGATGGCCAGGGTGATGACCGTGCTGCACGACGCGCCCGACCTCAGCGGCGCGGAGATCACCTACGAGCTCGACCGAGGCGCGCCACGTTCCCGCGCCGGAGCCAACTCGAACGGAGCCCGGTGAACGCCGCACGGCGCCACGGCGGCGGGCGGCTTCGGGCCTAACGCGACCGGTAGCCTCGCCGTCGGACCGACAGGGAGCCGCATGTCCGAGCCGGAGGCGCGACCCATCGAACCCTTCGACGGCCATCACGCGGAGGAGGTCGTCGATGCCCGCGGGCTGTCGTGCCCGATGCCGGTCCTCGAGCTCGCCAAGGCGATCGGCCGCGTCGAGGTGGGTGCGCGTGTCCGACTGCTCGCCACCGACCCGACCGCGAAGGTGGACGTGCCGATCTGGTGCCGCATGCAGCGCCAACGCCTCCACTCGCAGGAGCTCGACGACAACGTGTGGCGGTTCGAGGTGGAACGCGTCCGCTGAGC
>CAYVJT010000394.1:0-2331 GCA_964451855.1 uncultured Actinomycetota bacterium | reverse complement strand
ACGTCGGCCAGCTTCCACGACCAGTCGAGGGGCGAACGGTCCTCGAAGGTCCCCGTTGATCCGACCCTGCGCCCACCGATGTAGTGCTCGGTCGCCACCTCGACCCCGGCTACGTTCACACGCGCGTCCGTCACGTCCGCGTCGCTCCTGCTCGGCATCACAGCTCGGTCGTTCGGGCCCGAATGGTAGTCGGTCGTCGTCCGGCCGCCCGGGGCGGTGCCGCGGTCACGCGGACGGTCGACGAGCGTCTCGGGCGACCTCGTCGGGTGCCGCCCGAGGGAGGGAGACCACGAAGCGCGCCCCCGCATCCCTGGGCTGTTCGACGACGACCGAGCCCCCGGTGTGCACGACAAGGCTGTGCACGATCGCCAGCCCGAGACCGAGCCCGCGAGCGGTCCGCTGGAGTCCCTCGTCGCCCTGCAGGAAGGGCAGGAAGGCATCCGGGACGAACTCGCTGGGCAAGCCGGGCCCGTGGTCGGTCACGCTGAGGTGCACCACGTCGTGGTCCCGCTCGAACCCCAGCACGATCGGCGGGCGGCCGTACTGCCGTGCGTTGGTCAGCAGCTGTTCGAAGACGAGGTCGAGGTCGTGGTCCGACATCGCAACCAGCAGATCGTCGCCATCCTCCACGACGTCGAGGTGGAGATCCTCGGGGCCCTCCGCGAGCCGTTGCCGCAACACCGCGAGCGGGTTGCCGACGGTGCTGCCGCTCGGCGACATCCCAGCGTGCGGGTCGCGCGCCTCGATGTCAGACCACACGAGCAGCTTGTCCACGAGTTGGCTCAGACGATGGCCACCCTGCCGCGCGATCGCGGCCAAGCGTCGGCGTTCGTGCTCACCGAGCTGGTCCCACCGAGCATCGAGGGTCTCGAGGAAGCCCTCGACGGTGGTGAGCGGGGTCCGCAGCTCGTGGGAGATCCGCGAGACCAGGTCCTCACGGATTCGGGCGAGTTCGACCTCCCGGCTGACGTCCTCGACCGAGAGCACGGTCCCCCGCCCGTCGGAGAGCTCCGAGCGGTGCACCTCGACCGAGGTGTCACCGATCGTGACGCGCCGGGCACCGCTGGGGCCGTGTCGCGCTTCCAGCAGCGCTCCCCATCCGACGTCCGCCAGGCGCTGCCCCAGGACCTCGTCACGGCTCCGGCCGGACAGGGCCTCCATCGCCGGGTTCCAGACCTCGATGCGACCGTCCTCGTCGATGAGCACCACCCCGTCCGTCGCGCCGGCCACCGTGCGTTCGAACCGGTCCCGTTCGATCCGGAGCTGTTCCACACCCGCGCTGCGGTCCCGGGTCCGACCGCGGTAGACCAGGATCGGGACCAACAGCAGGGGCAGGGCGAGAGGCGCTGCCACGGCGATCACCGCGAGCAGGATGCCGGTGAAGCCGGTCGCGAGGTTGAGGAAGGCCAGCGAGGCCGTCAGCTCGCGGACCGTCCGGACGTAGCTGCGTCGCGTCGCAACGGCCTGGAGCGACCCGAGGGCGAGGACGTTGACGACGAGGTCGATCGCCACGACGAGGGCGGCGACCGTCAACGACAGGACCGTGATGGGCAGTCCGGAGCCGACGACGGCGAAGTGCAGCCAGCTGCCGATGGCGACGGTCAGGACCTGGAAGGAGACGTTGAAGGTGAGCTTGGCCAACCGGTCGTCGTAGCCTCGGGTCAGGACCGCCTCGACCACGACGATCCCGACGACGGCCACGATGATCGCGAGCCCGGGATCGAGCAGGAGCATCACCGGGATCAGCCCGAGCTCACCGAGGCCGGTCGACTCGCTCACCCGACCGACGAACACCGGGAAGTCGATCAACCCCGTCACGATGAGCAGGACCGTCAGCGCGAGAGCCCACAGCAGGGTCGTGGTGTCCGGTTCGGGGAAGGGCGTGACGGCGAACACCGTCGCACACGCGATGACCGCGAGGGCGAGCCAACCGAGGACGACCGGGCGCACGCGTTCGAGGAGCGGCGGTTCACCGTCCTCGTCCCCTCGTCCCCCCAGGTCATCCATGGGCATGCCGAACGTCCAGTGCAACGGAAGGTAAACGCGGACCCGAGTGCTGTCACACCGCCTGCGCCGTGCGCCCGTGACGTCCCGCTGGCACGGGTCTCGAGGCGAGGCAGCGGCGTGGCGACGCACGTGGTGACCGTCGATGGTCGAGATCGGGCCGGCGGACGCTGCCAACGTGGTGCCACCCGGCGACCGTTGCCCGTAGCATCCGTGACCAGGCGAGCATCGTCCCCGAGCTCGACGAGGACCCCAGATGCCCCCTGCTCCTGGCGCACCGATCGACCGTTGCCTCGAACGCTGGCACGCCTACGTGCGGTCGCCGTC
>CAYVJT010000393.1:0-2337 GCA_964451855.1 uncultured Actinomycetota bacterium | reverse complement strand
GCCGCTCACGTACCAGACAGCAGCTCCTCCACGCGAGGTGCGAGCTGGCGGAACGCGGCGCCCCGGTGGCTGATCGCGTCCTTCTCCTCGGGTGCGAGCTCGGCGTTCGTGCGACCGTCCCCGATCACGTCGCTGACGAAGTGCGGGTCGTAGCCGAACCCGTGCTCGCCCTCCGGCTCGTCGACGATGCGGCCCTCCATGGTCCCGCGGACGACCACCTCGCGGCCATCGGGAGCGACCACCGCCGCCGCACACACGAACCGTGCCGTCCGGCGTCGTTCCGCGACGTCCGCCAGCGCGGCGATCAGCTTCGCGTTGTTCCGTGCGTCGTCAGCAGGTTCCCCGGCGTACCGCGCGCTCCACACGCCAGGCTCGCCGCCCAGTGCATCGACCTCCAGCCCCGAGTCATCGGCGATCGCCGGCAACCCTGTCGCCTCGACGCAAGCGCGGGCCTTGATCAGCGCGTTGGCCTCGAAGGTGTCGCCGTCCTCGACCGGCTCGGCGACGTCGAGGTCGCGCATCGACACCAGTTCGACGTCGAGGTCGGCCGTGGCCAGGATGGCACGGATCTCCGCCAGCTTCTTCGCGTTCCCGGTGGCGACGACCACCCGCGGTCGGTCGTCGGAGGTCACGGACCGACCGCCTCGCGTTGCATGGCGAACAGCTGCGAGCAGCCGTCGACGGCCAGGTCGACCAGCCGGTCGAGCGCCGCCCGGTCGAAGGGGGCGCCCTCGGCGGTGCCCTGGACCTCGACCAGGCGCTCGTCCGCGGTCGCGACCACGTTCATGTCCACCTCGGCGCGGACGTCCTCCTCGTAGGGGAGGTCGAGCCGCGGTTCGCCGTCGACCACCCCGACCGACACCGCGGCGACCTGGCCATGCAGGACCGCCTCCTGCTCGATGCTCCGCAGGGCGAGCGCGAGCGCCACCCAGCCACCGGTGATCGCCGCGGTGCGGGTCCCACCGTCGGCCTCCAGCACGTCGCAGTCCACGGTGATCGTCACGTCATCCAGGGCATCCAGGTCGACGACCGCCCGCAGCGACCGTCCGATGAGGCGTTCGATCTCCTTCGACCGGCCACCTGGACCGCTGCGCTCCCGCCGGGAACGTGTATCGGTCGCACCGGGAAGCATCGCGTACTCACCGGTCACCCACCCCTTGCGATCACGCCACCTCGGCGCGCCCTCCTCCACCGACGCCGCGCACAGGACGTGCGTACCGCCGAACCGCACGAGGGCCGACCCCGCCGGATGCCGCTGCGCGCCGACCTCGATGGTCACGGGACGCAGTTCGTCGGGGCGGCGGCCATCGGCACGGGTCATCTCGGTTCCTTCGTTCGGACGGAGGGGTCGGACGGCGGTCAGCGGCGCGGTGGGCGGTGGAGCGGCAGCACGGTCGGCGAGCCGGGTGGCGGTCAGCACGACGCAGCACCATCGTCGATCGGTCGAGCTCAGCCCAGACGGTAGACGGCCAGGTCCTCCGCGAGCTCGACGGGGCCGTCGAAGACCTCGCTGGCCTCCTGGAGGACCCGGTCACGATCGGTGCCACCGGCGATGTGGGTGAGCACGAGCCGGCCGACGCCAGCCTCCGTCGCGACCTTCGCTGCCTCACGCGCGGTGAGGTGGACCCCGGGGGGGTAGTCAGCAGCGTCGCCCGCCCACGTCGCTTCGCACAGGAAGAGGTCCGCGTCACGCGCGATCCGCACCAGGTCCTCTCCACCTGCGGTGTCGCCGGAGTAGACGAGGGTCGTCGCCCCTACCTCGACACGCATGGAGACCGCCGGGGTGGCGTGCACGCTGTGCCCGAACCGCACGCGAAGTGGGCCTATCCGGACCGCGTCGCCGTCGCCGACCCGGGTGTGGTCGAACACCTCGTCGAAGCCCATCGCGCTGTCGGTCGACATCAGCCCGGTCAGCATCTCGTGGACCTCGTCGGCGGCGTACAACGGGAGGCGCCACTGGAAGTCGGGGTCGAAACGCAGGGCGTAGAAGGCGCCGACGAGGTCGATGCAGTGGTCGACGTGACGGTGGCTGATCATCACCGCGTCGAGGTCGCGGAGCGCCATGAGCCGCTGGAGGTTGGCCGTGGATCCGTTCCCCGCATCCAGCAGCACCGACGTTCCGCCCGCCCGGACGAGGTAGCCCGAACACAGCCGGCCCGCGGAAGGGTGGGACCCGGCGCAGCCGAGCACCGTCAGCTCCACATCCACCGGGGCGAACCTCTCCCTCGACGTCGCGACCTGTCGGGCGGGAGTCTACTGGTGGCCCGTGACGCCGAAGCGTCCCCAGGCACCGACCAACGTGTGAAGCCTCGGGTGCACCGCTGCACCCCCAGACCC
>CAYVJT010000392.1:0-2350 GCA_964451855.1 uncultured Actinomycetota bacterium | reverse complement strand
TCGGCGCCGAGGTGGATCATGGTCAGTGACGATCCCAGCCCGCGGCTGCGCAGAGCGAGCATGAAGCTCCACGCGGCCGGCCAGATCTCGCCGTAGGTGGAGGCTGCGGCCATGTTGTCCAGATCGGTGTCGTAGCCAAGATGGGTGAACAGCTCGCGGTCTTCCTGGAGGCCGCCAGCGTGGCACGGGATCACGTGGACCGGCACCTGCTCGAGGTGGTCGCCGAGGTAGCGGCTCGAGGCCGCGACCTTCTGGGTATCGATGTCGTCGGCAGGGACCTGTGACGCCAGGGCCTCGACGGCGGGCAGCTCGACGCGGCGGTAGATCTCCGCGATCGCAGCTCGGGTGTCGGGGTCGGTGATCACCAGCCACCGCCAACGCTGGAAGTTGAAGCCGTTGGGTGCCTGCAGCGCGATCTCGAGGCACTCGTGCACCACGTCGAGTGGGATCGGACGGTCGAGGTCGAGGCGGCGCCGCACGGCCCGGGTGGTGGTGAGGACGTGGTCGATGCTGGTTCGGTCGAGGTCGTCAACGTGCATCGGTTGCCTCCTGGGCGGTGCCGAGGCCTGGTCGGACGGGGTGGTCACCGCGGGTTGCTGGCCGTTACGCAGTGGGCCAGGTTGGGTAGGCGGACACGTCGGTCGTCGCCCACGTAGGGCTCCCAGGCCTCGTCGGTGACGCGTTGCCAGACACGCTCACGGATCTCGGCCGGCTGGTCCTCCACCAGCGCGGTCACCGGTGGCGCGCAGTCGCGCATGAAGCGGGTCGCCTCGGCGGGGGAGGTGAACTCGAACACCGCCGTGGCCGTGCCCAGCTCCACGTCGGTGAAGCCGGCGGCGGTGACGACCTCGTGGAGGCGCTGCGGGTCAGCCAGTGCGAACAGGCCGGGTTGGTCCGTGGGCGGCGGAGGAAGGTCGAGCAGGCGCCGGATGACCGGCACCGGGGAGGCCATGGCGACCTCCTCTGGGCCGGACCAGGTGCTCGCCGCTAGGCGGCCGCCAGGACGCAGGCCGGCGCGCAGGCGCGCGAGGCTGGCGGCGGGGTCGGCGAGGTACATCAGCACCGAGCGCGAGATCACGGCGTCGAACTGCCCGGCGGGCAGCGTGAGCTCGTCGGCGTCGCCCTCGACGATGTCCACCTCGACGTCGCCGAGGTCGGCGCTGGCCGCCCGGTCCTGTGCGAGCGCGAGCATCTCGCCCGAGAGGTCCTGCAGGGTCACGTGCCCGCCCGGTGCCACCGCCCGGGCCGCGGTCAGGCCCGGCTCCCCGTAACCGGTGCCCACATCCAGGATGCGATCACCCGGCCGCGGCTCGACGGCCTGCAGCAGCCACCGGCCGAGCTGGGGCATGGCACGATCGGCCTCGAGCACCTCCAGCCAGCGTTGCCAGCCGGGTGCCGCCTCGCGCCATTCGCGTCGCAGACCGGCCTTGTAGGCCTGTTCGTCGAACCTCGTCGTCGTGCTCATGGCAGCTCCTTCCGCGCTGGCGGCCGTGGGTGTTGGCTCAGCGATCGTTGGGCAGTCTGCGGGAGCGGCGGGTGGCCAGCATCCGTAGGACCACGTATCCCGGCACGCAGATCCCGGACCCCGGGGCCTACGATGTGGTGCATGTCGGACGATGCGCGGACGCTGCTCGCCACAGGCGAGCGTGCCCTGGACGAGGGCGACTGGGCCGAGGCCGCCCGGGCCTTCGCGGCGGCCCTGGAGATCGAGTCCAGCGCTGCGGCGCTCGACGGGCTCGGCGACGCCCGCTTCTGGCTCGGCGACCACCACGACGGGGTCGAGCTGCGCGAGCAGGCGTACGCGGCCTACCTGCGCGATGGTGAGCACGAGCGCGCCGTGGATGTCGCGTTGTGGCTGTGCCGGATCGACGCGGCCAACTTCGGCAACGACGCGGCAGCCGCGGGATGGCTGGCACGGGCGCGGCGGCTGGTCGACGAGCACGGCCTCGCCTCCCGGCTGCCGCAGGTGCTGCTGCACGAGGCCTTCGCGACACCAGATCCGAACGAAGGTGAGGCGTTGGTGCGCAAGGCCTACGAGCTCGGCCAGGACGCCGGCGATGCCGACCTGCAGCTGTGTGCGCTCAGCCAGCTCGGTGCGGTGCTGGTCGAGCAGGGCCGCGTCGCCGAGGGTGTCGGCTACCTCGACGAGGCCATGGCCGGGTCGCTGGGCGGCGAGGGCAGCCACCGCGACACGGTCGTGTTCACCAGTTGCACGACCATGATCTCGTGCACCACCTGCGCGGAGTTCGAGCGGGCGGTGCAGTGGATCCGCGCCACGGATCGATACGCCCGCCGGTACGGCAGCCCGTTCCTGTACGTGGAGTGCCGCACGCTCTACGCCGCGATCCTG
>CAYVJT010000391.1:0-2354 GCA_964451855.1 uncultured Actinomycetota bacterium | reverse complement strand
TCGACGCCGGTGAAGCGCTCGACGGGCCGGGCACCGTCGACCTGGCCCTGGCGGGCATCGCCGGCATCCTCGGAGACGCCCCACCGGCCGCGCGTTCCGGTCAGCGCGCCGCACGGGGGATCCACCACCTCAGCCACGAGCAACGCTGAGCCGTCCCGCGACGCGCAAGGTCCCCGCTACGCACGTGCTCGCTCGTGACAACCGGCCACGGCCACGGTGTCCACGGATCGCCTCGCGCATCACGGCGCGACCGGGGGTCCGAGCCCATCGCACATAGCCCAGGAAGGGACACCGTCATGTCCGAACTCAACGCAACCACGACGCGGCATCGCGCCGCCAGCCTCACGGTCATCGTCGCCCTGGCGGCGGTCGTCACGGCCGGGACCGGGGCGGCCGCCAGCTCCCCTGCCACCGAGGTCAGCCGAGACCCGGTCGTCGCCTTCCAGGAGGCCGGCGACGTCGGTGGTGGGGTGCTCGAACCGGGCACCTCGTTCCCGCCGACCAACCGCGGGTTCGCGACGCTGAAGCGTGGCGACGACTGGATCCGCTCCAACATCCACACCAGCGGCCTGCCCGCGGGCACCTACACCGTGTGGTGGGTCATCTTCAACGACCCCGAGCACTGCGACGGCCCCTGCGACGAGAACGACCTGCTCAACCCCGACGCGGGCGTATCGATCTTCTTCGCCACGGGCGGCATCGTCGGCGAGAACGGCATCGCCAACCTCCGCGCCCACTACGTCGACGGTGAGGACCGCGGTGAGCCCGGGACCCAGGACGTCCTCGGCGACGGCGCGCTCGACCCCTCCCGGGCCGAGGTCCACATGATCATCAAGTACCACGGCCCGCCCTCGGACGACCCGGACACGCTGTGGGAGCAGACCCACACGCTGCTCGGTGGCTGCTTCGAGAACGCCAACGCCCTCGACCTCGGGGAACCGTTCGGGGTCCAGTGCTTCGACCCGCAAGCCGTCGCGCACCTGCCGTGACGTGCGACGCCGTTGGCGGGAGCGGGAGCGGTGCCCAGGGCGGACGCAACCGGGCCGCTACCCAGCCGCAACCCGCGACCGCCACGGTGCACACATCCCGCAACGAACGAAGGAACCGCGATGACACAGTCACAGGTCATCACCGAACAGCAGGCCGTCACCGATCGCTACCGCGCCGCGGTCGAGAGCCGCGACGTCGAGACGCTCGCCGGGCTGTACCACCCCGACGTGCTCCTCGACGCGCACGTGCCCAACTGGCGCTTCCAGCTCCAGGGCCGCCACGCCGTGGCCGAGGCGACCGGCACCGGGCTGCCCGGCCCAGGACGGTTCGCCTCCTTCGACGTCGAACCCACCGCGTCCGGCGACCTGCTCGTGCAGTTCGAGTGGCACCAGGACGGCGACCACGGTGGACACCTCTCCCGTGAGCTGCACCTCTGGCGGCTCGACGGCGAGCGCATCGTCGAGCAGGTCGTGTTCTGCGCCGGTGTCTGGGACCGCCAGCTGCAAGCCCAGATGGCCGACGAGGCGCCGCTGATCCGACCGTGACCACCTGCCCAACCCACCCACCGGCCGTGCCAGGCCCATCCCACTTCAGATCCGAGGTGAACCCGATGAACACGTCGACCATCGAAGGGCTGCACACGTGCACGACGCTGTCCAACGGGGTGCGGATGCCGTGGCTCGGCCTCGGCACGGCCGGGGTGTGGACCCCCCACCACAAGAGCTCGCACGGGGCCGCTGCGCTGGGGTCCACCGAAGGCGTCGCCGAGGCGGTCAGCGCCGCGCTCGACCTCGGCTACCGCCACATCGACACCGCCCCCTTCTACGGCAACGAAGAGGCCGTCGGGCGCGGCGTCGCCGCCCACCCGGTCGAGCGTGAGCAGATCTTCCTCACGACCAAGGTGTGGAACGACGACATCGCCGCCGGCCCCGCCGCGACCCGCGCCTCCATCGAGACGTCGCTCGCGCGGCTCGGCGTCGACGCCGTCGACCTGCTGCTCCTGCACTGGCCGGTGCCCGGCTACCAGGAAGCCTGGCGCGTGCTCGAGGACACCTACGCTCGAGGCGAGACCCGCGCGATCGGCGTCTCCAACTTCCAGATCCCTCAGCTCGAAGACCTGGTGGCGCAGGCAACGATCGCTCCGATGGTCAACCAGGTCGAGTTCCACCCCTACCTCGTCCAGCCCGGCCTGCTGCGGTTCTGCCGCGCCCACCACATCCAGCACCAAGGCTGGTCACCGCTGATGGTCGGCAGGGTCGACGAGGTGCCCGAGATCGTGCGGGTCGCTGACGCGCACGGCAAGACCCCGTTCCAGGTGGCGATCCGGTGGGCGCTCCAGCACGACAGCGTGACGATCCCGAAGT
>CAYVJT010000390.1:0-2405 GCA_964451855.1 uncultured Actinomycetota bacterium | reverse complement strand
CCGACCCGCTGCTTGGAGTCCTTGGTGACGTTGATGACGTGGGACCCGGCCTCGAGCGTGCCCGAGTAGACGCGCGCGAAGGTCAGGGTCCCGACGTAGGGGTCGGTCATGACCTTGAAGGCCAGCGCGGAGAAGGGCGCCTCGTCCGACGGCGGACGGGTGTCGGGCTCGCCCGTCTTGGGGTTCTTGCCCCGGACCGGCTCGACCTCGGTCGGCGCGGGGAGGTAGTTGACCACCCCGTCCAGGAGCGGCTGCACGCCCTTGTTCTTGAAGGCGGAGCCACAGAACACCGGGACGAGCTCGTTGTTGATCGTGGCCTTGCGCAGACCCTGCTTGAGCTGCTCGGTGGTGAGCTCGTGGTGCTCGAAGAAGTACTCGAGCAGGTCCTCGTCGGTCTCGGCGACCCGCTCCATCAGCTCGGCCCGGTAGGTCTCCGCATCGGACATGAGCTCGTCCGGGACCTCGACCTCCTCGAAGGAGGCGCCGAGGTCCTCACCCTTCCAGACGATGCCCTTCATCTCGACGAGGTCGACCACGCCCTCGAGCTTGTCCTCGAGACCGATCGGCAGCTGGACGCGGACAGCGTCGGGGGTCAGCCGCTCACGGATGGAATCGAACGAGAAGTCGAAGGACGCACCGGTGCGGTCCAGCTTGTTGACGAAGCAGATCCGCGGGACGCCGTACTTGTCGGCCTGACGCCAGACGGTCTCGGACTGCGGCTCGACGCCGGCGACCCCGTCGAACACCGCGACAGCGCCGTCCAGGACACGCAGCGAACGCTCCACCTCGATCGTGAAGTCGACGTGGCCGGGCGTGTCGATGATGTTGATCGTCGTGTCGCCCCACTTGCACGTGGTGGCCGCCGACGTGATCGTGATGCCGCGCTCCTGCTCCTGCTCCATCCAGTCCATGGTCGCAGCACCATCGTGCACCTCGCCGAGCTTGTAGGTGCGCCCGGTGTAGAAGAGGATCCGCTCCGTGGTGGTGGTCTTGCCCGCGTCGATGTGGGCCATGATCCCGATGTTGCGGAGCTGTTCCAGCTTCACGGTCCGCTTGGTTGCCATCTGTGCGTCTTCCTCGTCGTGTCGTGTCGCGTCGTGCGCTGGGGCGTCTCGCAGGTCCCCGCGCGTGTGCTCGCCGCCCGGGTCTCGGGCGGCGAGTCGGGGGCGTGGTCGGGCTAGGCCACCCGAACCGGGGTGCGGCGCTCCGTCCGGGTCACCAGCGGTAGTGCGCGAAGGCCCGGTTGGCTTCGGCCATCTTGTGGGTGTCCTCGCGGCGCTTGACCGCGGCACCGACGCCGTTGGAGGCATCGAGCAGTTCCCCCGCCAGGCGCTCACCCATCGTGTGCTCGCGGCGGATCTGGGCGTACCCCACGATCCAACGCAACGCGAGGGTGGTCGAGCGGGTGGGTCGCACCTCGATGGGGACCTGGTAGGTCGCACCACCGACGCGGCGGGACTTGACCTCGAGCTGGGGCTTGACGTTCTCGACGGCCCGCTTCACGACACTGATGGGGTCACCGCCCGACGTCCGCGAGCCGATGTCGGCCAGCGCGTCGTAGACGATGCGCTCAGCGCTGGAGCGCTTGCCGTCACGCATGACACGGCTGATCATCTGCGTCACGAGCACCGACCCGTACTTGGGGTCGGGGGTCAGCTTGCGACGGCCTGGGGAACCCTTGCGGGGCATCTCAGCCCTCCTTCTTCACGCCGTAGCGGGAGCGCGACTGCCTGCGGTCGCGCACCGGGGAGGCGTCGAGCGCCCCGCGGATCACCTTGTAACGCACACCCGGGAGGTCCTTCACACGACCGCCACGCACGAGCACGATCGAGTGCTCCTGGAGGTTGTGCCCCTCACCGGGGATGTAGGCCGTGATCTCGATGCCGGAGGTGAGCCGAACACGGCAGACCTTCCGAAGCGCCGAGTTCGGCTTCTTCGGCGTGGTGGTGTACACGCGGGTGCAGACACCACGACGCTGGGGCGAACCCTTGAGCGCGAGCGTGGTGTTCTTCTTGGTCTTGCTCTGGCGGCCCTTGCGCACCAGCTGCTGGATGGTGGGCATCCCTGGCGTTCTCCGGTCGTGAGGTGGCCAGCACACCGCGCATGCGGGGCCGGACGGTCGTGGCTCGAGCGGGCGGATGACGACGCTGGTCCGCGGATCCCGGGTACGCGGCGCAGGCCGGACTCGGGGTCGGGGACGACTGACGGCGCCGGGGCGTTGCGGTCCGACCCACGGGGCCGGGCGTTCCGCTCCTGGTGCTTGGGGTCCGGGCAGCACGCGTCGCCGCGTAGCGGTCGATCGGCATCGGCGCGAGAGCGCCCGGACAGCACGCCATGGGCGCAACCCACGGCGCGAGGTCAGAACGGTACCCCGCCTGCTCGTGGGGGTCAACTCGGCGGTCCCC
>CAYVJT010000389.1:0-2419 GCA_964451855.1 uncultured Actinomycetota bacterium | reverse complement strand
TGGTGCTGATGATCGACCTTGCGGATCGGACCGGGTTGCTCGCTGTCCTGGCCGAGGGCCCGGGCACCAGCGAGGAACTCGCCACCCGCGCCGAGCTCGAAGAGCGCTACGTCCGGGAGTGTCTCGGCGCGCTGGTGACCGGTGGCATCGTCGAGTACGACCCGGAGACGGGGTGCTACACCCTGCCGCCCGAACATGCGCTGTGCCTGACCGGGGACGGCTCGATGAACCTTGCGCCGTTGAGCCGCATCCCCACGCTGCTCGCCCACCACGTCGACGAGGTCGCGTTGGTGGCTCGTACCGGGGGCGGCGTCCCGTACGACCGCTTCCGGCCGGACTTCACCGCGGTGATGGACGGTGTCTCACGCCGCGTGTTCGACGAGCAGCTCGTCGACGCGATCGTGCCGATGGCCGACGGGTTGCTCGGTGATCTGCAGCGCGGGATCCGTGTGGCCGACATCGGCTGCGGCACCGGCCACAGCACCGTCGTGCTGGCTCGGAACTTCCCGGCGTCGACCTTCGTCGGCTACGACCTCAGTGACGACGCGATCGCGGTGGGTCGTGGGGAAGCGGCGGCCGAAGGACTGACCAACGTCCACTTCGCGCAGCTGGACGTCGGCCACCTGCCGGACGACCCGCCCTTCGAGCTCATCTGCGGCTTCGACGTGATCCACGACCAGGCGGACCCTGCCGGGGTGCTGCAGCGGGTCCACCGAGCGCTGGTGCCCGGTGGGGTGTTCCTCATGATGGACATCAAGGCCTCCAGCCGGCTCGAGGACAACGTCGACAACCCGCTGGCGCCGTTCCTGTACAGCGTCAGCACGCTGCACTGCATGACGGTCTCGTTGGCTCGGGATGGGGCCGGTCTCGGCACCGCCTGGGGTGAACAGCTCGCACGGCAGATGCTCGCAGACGCCGGGTTCGTCGACGTGTCGGTCCACGAGGTCCCCGACGACCCCCTCAACCAGATCTACGTCGCGAGGACGCCGACCGCCTGATCGGCGTGCGGCTCTGCGCCACCTACCTGCCCGACCGGCGATCGGAGACCGGGGATGAGCATCGACCACCACCCCATCGAAGGGCGACGACCCATCGATCAACCACGAGCAGAGCCCGAGACCCTCGACAGGGACGGTCCCGGCCGCGAGGTCGAGGACCTCCTGGGTGCGTTCGCAGCCGATCAGGCGGCTGCGATGCACAGCGCGACGGTCGTGCTCGGCGAGAAGCTCGGGCTGTTCCGCGCCCTGGCTGAGGGAGGGGCGCAGACGCCGCAGCAGCTCGCGGACCGCACCGGCTACCGCGCGCGACTCGTCGACGAGTGGCTTCGGGCGCAGGCGGTGAGCGGCTACTGCGAGAACGACCAGGCATCCGGGACCTTCTGGCTCACCCCGGCGCAACGGGCCTGCCTCGCCGAGGAGGGGAGCCCGAGCTTCGTCGCTGGGGGTGTGCGGACCGTGAGCGCGGTGCACCGTGCCGTCGACCGGGTGGCGGCGGTCTTCCGCGGGGAGGACGTCCTGCCCTGGGAGGACCAGGACCCCGACCTCTTCATCGGGGTCGCCGGTGGGTTCCGGCCCGCCTTCGAGACCCACCTCGTTGCGTCGTGGATCCCCGCGCTCGACGGCATCGAAGCGCGCCTGCGGGCCGGTGGACGTGTCGCCGACGTGGCGTGCGGGTTCGGGGTCACGTCGGTGCTCCTCGCCGAGGCGTACCCCGCGTCGGTGGTGTCCGGCTTCGATACGCACGAGGTGTCCATCGAGACGGCACGCCGGGCCGCGGCGGAGGCGGGCGTCGCCGATCGGCTCACCTTCGAGGTCGCTGAGGCGGCCGGGATCCCCGGCGGGGACTACGACCTGATCTGCATCTTCAACGCGTTGCACGAGATGGGTGACCCCGTGGGTGTCTGTCGCCACCTGCGTGGCGTGCTCGCCGAGGCAGGCAGCGTGATGCTCGTCGAACCCATCGCTGGGGAACGGCTGACGGACAACCGCACACCTGTCGGGCGCAGCTTCACGTCAGGGTCCACGATGGTGTGCCTCCCGAGCGCCCTGTCCCAGGGAGGCGGTTGGCACCTCGGTGCGCAGGCGCCCGATGCCGAGTTCGCCGCCGTCGCGGAGCAGGCCGGGTTCGGCAGCGCTGCCCGTGTCGCGGAGACCCCGCTGCATCGGGTCCTGGAGCTGAGGGGGTAGTCGGCGCACGCTCGTAGGGAGCGGCGACCCGAAGCCGCGACCATCCCTCACAGAACCTCGAGCGACGTGGTGAGCCACCCGGTGGCCTACCCTGCCGAGCGGCCCGCAACCGGGCTTGCGCGACGATGGTGAGCGCGGCGAACCCGGCGAGCTCGAGGGGCCGACCCACGACGCCCGGATCTGCCTCCGCGCTCAGGGCCGAAGGTCCCGGAGGATCGGGACCTATCTATTAG
>CAYVJT010000388.1:0-2422 GCA_964451855.1 uncultured Actinomycetota bacterium | reverse complement strand
GTCGGAACCGACGGGCGCAAGATGAGCAAGAGCTACGCCAACACCATCCCGGTGCTGGCACCGCCCGAGGTGCTACGCAAGGCCGTGATGGGGATCGTGACCGACTCCCGACCCGTGGAGGCGGCCAAGGATCCAGGACACGACACCGTGTTCCGGCTGTTCGAGCTCGTTGCCCCGCCCCAGGAGGTCGACCAGCTCCGTGTGCGCTATCTCGCCGGCGGTACGGGCTACGGCGAGGCGAAGGAGCTCCTCCTCGATGTCCTCATCGACTCCTTCGCCGTTGCACGAGAACGCTACGCAGAGCTGATCGCATCTCCTGGAGAGATCGCCGACCTCCTCGACCTGGGCGCCCAACAGGCACACGAGCTGGCGAGGACCACACTCGATCAGGCACGCGAGGCGATCGGCATCCGCCCCCTCGCCACCCCAGTAGCCAGCCGGTAGAGATCGCACCCGCTCCACGAAACTCTGAAACGTGGACGTAGCCGCGGCAAGTAGGTGGATGACACGAGGGCGTTGTCCCTGCCCGCGCTCCCATTCGGTGGAAGTGGCTGGCCTGAGCGGATGCAGAGGTTGTGGTCACCCGGCGTCGGCGGTGATGCACAGCTTGGCCGGCCCCGCGTCTTGACGAACCCCAGGCCCAGCGTACAGTCTAATCTTGAGTAGACTAATCGTGAGTAGACTGTGATGAGCGTTCCTTCCTACCCGTGGCCGCGGGTCGATGAGTTCATCGACCGCACCGCCGAACTCGACCGGCTTGAAGCCTGGTGGGCCGGCGACGAGCGGATGCCCATCAACCTCTACGGTCGTCGCCGCGTTGGTAAGTCGTGGCTGTTCCGTCGCTTCGCGCACGGCAAGCCTGCTGTGCTGTTGGTGGCTGAGCGTCTGGCAGAGGGCGCCCAGCTCACCCGCTTCGCCGGACAGCTCACTCCACTGCTGAACGGGGTCGTACCGGATCTACCTGACGTGGCCACCCTGTTCCGGGTGCTGTTCCGTCTGGCACGGGACCAGAAGGTGCTGGCGGTCGTCGACGAGTTCCCGTGGCTGCTGGGAACCACCCGCAAGGAGGTCGACCGGACCCTGTCGGCGATCCAGGCGGTGATGGAAGAGGAACGCGACCGGTCGCAGTTGAAGCTGGTGGTCTGCGGGTCTGCGGTCACCCAGATGGAGGCGCTGCAAGCGGAGCGCAGCCCGCTGCATGGCAGGCTGGTGCCCCTGGAGCTGCGCGCGCTGCCGTACCGGCGGGCAGGCCAGTTCCTCGAGGGTGATGATGCCCAGGACCGGTTCGTCAGGTTCGCCGTCGCAGGGGGCATGCCGCGCTACCTGGCAGCGCTGGCTGGGGGTGACCTGCGTACTCGGGTCTGCGATCAGCTACTGCGCCCGGATGCCCCGCTGTGGAACGAAGGGCGCACGATCGTCGGCCAGGAGCTGCGTGAGCCCGCGATGCACTTCTCGGTGCTCGAGCAACTGGCAGCCGGAGAGAAGCAAGTCAAGGAGCTGGCGGACGCGCTTCGGAGTACGAGTGGTCCGGTGTCGAAGTACCTGTCACTGTTGGCCGACCTGCGACTGGTCCGCAAGGAGCTGCCGTACGGCGCATCGCCCACCGACCGCGGCAGCCACTGGATACTCGAGGACCCCTTCCTGCGCTTCTGGTTCCGGTTCGTCTTCCCCTTCCAGGCCGATCTCGAGGAAGGACTGGCGCCCGAAGACCTGTTCGACAGCGAGATCGCCCCGGAGCTGGCCAACCACGTCGCCCCGGTGTTCGAGGACCTCTGCCGTGAACACGTTCGTGCCACGATGGGCACCCTCGCCACACGGGTCGGACGCTGGTGGGGCAACTCGCTCAACCAGCTACGCCGGTCAGGCGAACGCACCACCGAGGAGATCGACGTGGTGGGTACGACCCGCCAGCGGGTGACCCTTGTCGGCGAGGCCAAGTGGACCTCGAGGCCTCTCGGGCAGCGGATCCTCCACGACCTGGCCGACTACAAGATCCCTGCGCTGACCCAGGACGGGTTCAAGCTGGCCAGCGAGCTCACGACCGTGCTGTTCAGCCGATCGGGCTACTCCGACGGGTTACGCGCCCGCGCTGAAGACAACGACAAGCTCGTGCTCGTCGACGTCGACGACATGCTTTCTACTCTGGATTAGTCTAATCGTAAGTAGACTATCATGGAGCCCGTTCCGTGCCAGTGCCAACAACGGCACAGGGGCTGACAGCAAGGCCCGATGAGATCATGACCAGGCCAGCTCTCGATGTCACCAGCATGGCCAACGGCAACCGTCCCCGAACCTTGCTGCAACCGCCGCTGCGCACCTTCGCGGTCAGCCGACCTACATAGGCACAACCGAAGTGTTGTCTCGGCCGGGGCGCGTTGCGCCCATCCATCAACACCAGCTGCCGAACACAGGCCGGGGTGAG
>CAYVJT010000387.1:0-2423 GCA_964451855.1 uncultured Actinomycetota bacterium | reverse complement strand
GCGACGCCGGAGGCGACTGGTCCCGCTACGCCGCACACCTCGCCAACCAACGCCAACACCCCTGAACCCAGCCCCTCCCAACGGCCTACTCCGCACGGTTGGAACACTGCTCGTTACCAGTCTCGAAGCAGGCGTTATCTCTACACGCCCGGGCGGAACCTGTCAAGCAGTTTGAGACACTCGCGCGTTAGGCGCTCTGTATGAGCGGTTCGGGTGTGGGCGGGTTGATCCACGCCACGGTCGGCAGCTTGGGGGCGTTCGGGGGACGGTTCCCGAACCGGTCGGGGTTGGTGGCGTAGGCTGTATCAAGGGTCTGTTGACGTCGCTGTCGGATCTGTATGGCATCGCCAGTATGCACGGTCGCCGGTGTATGAAGCCCGATGCCGGAATGACGATGTTCGTGGTTGTAGTAGTCGAAGAATGCGGTGCAGAACTCGCGTGCGTCCTGGATCGATCCGAACTGTGAGGGGAACGCAGGGCAGTACTTCAGGGTCTTGAAGTTCGACTCGGAGTAGGGGTTGTCGTTGGACACTTTCGGTCGGGAGTGGGTGCGTGCGACACCGAGATCGATCAGCAGCTGTGCCACCGGTTTGGAGGTCATCGCGCTACCCCGGTCGGCGTGCAGGCTGAGCTGGTCACGGTCGATGCCGTGCTCGATCAAGGCGGCCTCGATGAAGGTCTTGGCGAGCTCGCCGTCCTCGGCCTCGGCGATCGTCCAGGCCACCACATAGCGCGAGTAGATGTCGATGATCACGTACAGGTCGTAGTAGACGCCACGCTGCGGTCCGCGCAGCTTGGTGATATCCCAAGACCAACACTGGTTGGGTCCGGTGGCGCGCAGCTGCGGTTTGGTCTTGGCCGGATGGGTGGCCTGCCGGCGACGCTCACCGGACTCGCCATGGTCCCGCAGGATGCGATACATCGTCGATTCCGACGCCAGATAGACGTTGTCGTCCAGCAGCCGGGCCCACACCTGCGCGACCGCGAGGTCGGCATGTTCAGGCCGATGCAGCACGGTCAGGATCGATGCACGTTCCTCACCGCTGAGCGCGTTGGGTGGGGTCGGCCGCGGCCTCGGCGGGCCGAACACCGGCGGCTTCGCCCTGCGGTAGTAGCTCGCCTTGGACACACCCACGAGCTCGCATGTCGGCTTGACACCGATCACCGGCAGCAGCGTATCGAACGCCTCGCCGATCACCTGGTCCGCTTCGTCTCCGAGGCCGCGCCCTCGGAGATCATCTCCAAGAGCGCGTGTGCTTTTCCCGTAATCTCCAACGCCAGCTTCGTCTTGGCCAACTCCGACTCGAGCCGCTCGTTTCGTCGACGCAACTTGTCCACTTCAGCCTGGCTTCCGCCACGCCGCTTCGACGTCTTCGCTTGCGCGTTGAGCGTGCCAGCATCACGCTTGCGTCGCCACTCCGATATGTGCGACGTGTGCAGCCCCTCACGGCGCAACAGCGCCCCACGAGACTCCGCATTCCCGGCGTCATACTCCTCCACAATCGCCAGCTTGTAGTCGACCGTGAAGGTCCGACGCTGCGACTTCGCACCCGGATCAGGCCGTCCGCCGCCATCGCGCCCGGGGCCATCCTGGCCATTGAACGTGGCTGGGGTCATCGTCATCAGTCAGCTTCTCCTCTCGCCCTCGCAAGGAACTCCAGTGAACCTGGTGTCTCACTCAAGCCTGACAGAGAGGGCATCGACGCCGAGCTCGTACAACACCTCGTCGTCAGCCATCACGGCTATGGCCGCCCCAGCATCCGCACGGTCGCCGACCTGTTCCCGACGACCCTCACCGGCGAGGTCCTTGGGATCCCAGTGACCGTACCGGGAGACCTCTCGCAGGAGGACTGGAGCCAACCGGCCCGGTTCCGGCAGCTATGCGAGACGTACGGCTACTGGGGCCTCGCCCTGCTCGAAGCGATCCTACGCCAGGCCGACCACGTGGCCTCCAGCACCGTTGAGGTGAGCTGATGCCGACCCACACCAGCCCCGGGCTGCCCGTGACCTGGCTCAACGCCTGGCTCGCAGCGATCGGCGTCACCGTTCTGCTTCCGGGCGTCCGTCTGTCCTGGACGACCGAGCCCGTCCCCATCGCCACCTTCCACTGTGACCATGACGACCTCGCCCAAGCCATCCACGACGCGCTACCAGACCGCGAGACCCTCGAGCAGCTTGCGGTCGCCCGCCACCTCGACGGTGCCGACGAGTTCAAACGAAACGTCACCCTCCCGGTGTATCTCTCCCGAGTCGAGGTTGAGCGCCGCACCGCCCTGCCCAGCCTCGCGATCACCGTCACCGACCTCGTGTCCCTCAAGGACGGCGACGAGCTGCCGCACTCACCGTTCGACGTGACGGTGCCCAAGGGGTTGACCCTCTGGCAGCGCGTACTCGCCTGCCACGACAGGCTCGGTGACGTGGCC
>CAYVJT010000386.1:0-2446 GCA_964451855.1 uncultured Actinomycetota bacterium | reverse complement strand
GTCTCCACCGACTACGACACCGCCGACCGCCTCTACTTCGAGCCGCTCACCTTCGAGGACGTCCTGGAGGTCGTGCACCGCGAGCAGCCCGTCGGCGTGCTCGTCCAGCTCGGCGGGCAGACCCCCTTGAAGCTCGCGCAGGACCTCGAGGCAGCAGGGGTGCCGATCTGGGGGACCGCGCCGGACGCGATCGACGCGGCGGAGGATCGGGGCCGGTTCGGGGCGCTGATGGCCGAGCTGGGGGTGGCGATGCCCCCGGGCGGGATGGCCAGGTCGCTGGACGAGACCTTCGCGACCGCCGCCGACGTGGGCTACCCGGTGCTGGTCCGGCCCTCGTACGTGCTCGGTGGGCGGGCGATGCAGATCGTCGACGACGAGGTCGGGCTCGACCGCTACCTCCGTGAGGTCGCGGCGGGCGCACCTGAGCTGTTCGGTGGCCGGCACGACGACGGCGCGGCGTTGCCCGCGATCCTGGTCGACCGCTTCCTCGAGGGCGCGATCGAGATCGACGTGGACGCCGTGTTCGACGGCGAGGAGCTGTTCGTCGGCGGGGTGCTCGAACACATCGAGGAGGCCGGGGTCCACTCCGGCGACTCGGCCTGCGTGCTGCCGCCCATCACGCTCGGCCGCGGGCAGGAAGCCGAGGTGCGACGCATCACCGAGGGGATCGCGCGCGGGCTGGGGGTGCGGGGGCTGCTGAACGTGCAGTTCGCCCTGAAGGACGACGTGCTGTGGTGCATCGAGGCCAACCCGCGGGCATCGCGGACGGTGCCCTTCGTGTCCAAGACCACCGGGGTGCCGTTGGCCAAGGTCGCGGCCCGGGTGATGGCGGGGGCCTCGCTGGCCGAGCTGCGCTCGGCCGGGCTCGTCCCGGCCCAGGACGTGGTCGAGGGGCCGCGGACCCCGCACGTCGCGGTGAAGGAGGCGGTCCTGCCCTTCGACCGGTTCCCGGGCGTCGACGCGCTCCTCGGACCGGAGATGCGCTCCACCGGCGAGGTCATGGGCATCGACCTCGACTTCGGTGCTGCCTTCGCGAAGTCGCAGGCCGGGACCGGCTCGATGGTGCTGCCGACCAAGGGCGCGGTGTTCGTGTCGGTGGCCAACCGGGACAAGCGCTCGATCATCTTCCCGGTGAAGCGGCTGGTCGACCTCGGCTTCGACATCTACGCCACCGCGGGGACCGCCGACGTGCTGGACCGTGCCGGGATCCCCGCCAAGGTGGTCGGCAAGGTGTCGCAGGGCGCGACCGACATCCTCGACCTGATCGGTTCCGGGGAGGTCGGCTTGGTGCTCAACACGCCGTTCGGGTCGGGGACCCGTGGCGACGGCTACGAGATCCGGCAGGCGGCCGTGGTCGATGGGGTGCCCTGTATCACCACCTTGGCGGGCATCCTTGCCGCGATCCAGGGCGTCGAGGCCCTGCGGCGTGGTGAACTGACCGTCCGCTCGCTGCAGGAGTACCAGGCGTCCCACCGAGAGGAGCGCTGATGGTGACCCGTGCGGGCACGATGACGGGGCGCAGCGGGACCGACACCCCGGTGCAGGCGACCTGCGAGGTCCTCGCGCGTCGTCGCGAGGGCGCGTACTGGCTGCTGTCGATCGCCTGTCCGTCGATCGCCGAACGGGCCCGGCCCGGACAGTTCGTCAACCTCGCCGTCGGTGGTGTGGCCACGCTGCTGCGGCGGCCGTTCTCGATCGCGCGGGTGTCCAAGCAGGGGGTCGCCGCCGGGACCGTGGACGTCGTGTTCGACGCGCACGGGCCGGGGACGGAGTGGCTGACGACGGTCGACGTCCACGATGTGGTGGACGTGGTCGGTCCGTTGGGCACGCCCTTCCCGTTGCCGCAGCGCAAGGTGTCGTGTCTGTTGGTCGGTGGCGGGTACGGGGTCGCGCCGCTGCTCTACCTCGCCGAGGAGCTGACGCGCAAGGGGCTGCGGGTCGACATGATCGTCGGCGCCGCCACGCAGGCGCGCATCCTCAGCCACATCGAGGCCAAACGATTGACCGCGAGCGTGGTGTTCACGACCGACGATGGCTCGTACGGCGAGCACGGACAGGTCACCGACGTGCTCGACGAGGTGGTGGAGCGCTGCGGCAGCGGGGTGGTCTACGCCTGCGGGCCCAACCCGATGCTGCGCGCGGTGTCGGAGCGGTGCAAGGAGCTGGGTCTGCCGGTGCAGGTCGCGGTCGAGGAGCACATGGCCTGCGGGACCGGGGTGTGCTTCACCTGCGTCGTGCCGATCCGGCAGCGGGACGGCGAGGTGCGGATGAAGCGCGCCTGCTTCGACGGACCGGTCTTCAACGGCAGCAAGATCGCGTGGGACCAGACCCGCTACGAGGTCGGCCCGCCGCTGGCGGCCGAGCCAGAGGAGCCGGAGGCCGAGCCGCTGGTCCGCCCCACCGACGCCGACCTGTGGGGGGAAGCATGAGCGGCGGCGGAGGCCCC
>CAYVJT010000385.1:0-2473 GCA_964451855.1 uncultured Actinomycetota bacterium | reverse complement strand
GCTCGTGCTCCTGCCGTCCCCGTGTCGCGACGCCTATGGTGGCGCCCGCGTGGGGAGGGCTCAGCTCATGAGTGCGGTAACCGGCACGGTCAGGTTCTGTCGGCTCGCCGATGGTTCACGGGTTGCGTCGTCGACGTTGGGGGCGGGCAGGCCCCTGGTGATGGTGCCAGGGTGGCTCTGTCACCTCGAGGAGAACTGGCGCCACCCTGCGGCCGCCAGTGCCCGAGCGAAGCTCAGCTCGTCGCACCGGTTCGTGTGGTACGACCGGTTGGGGTGTGGTTTGTCCGACCGGGAGGGGTTCGAGCTCTCGCTCGACAACGACGTCGAGCAGCTCGTGGCTGTGTTGGATGTTGCGGAGATCTCGAAGACCAGCCTGATCGGCTACTCCTTCGGCGTGCCGCCGGCGGTCGCCTTCGCCGCCCGCTTCCCCGAGCGTGTGGACCGGCTGGTGCTCTACTCGGGGTTCGCGCGGGGCTCGGCGATGATGCCCGCGGAGACCCTGGAGGCGGTCCTGCAGATGATCAAGGCCGACTGGCCGATGGCATCGCAGCTGCTGGCGACCAGGATGGTGCCGAACGCCAGCTCGAAGGACCTGCGGTGGTTCGACAGGTTCCAGCAGGTCGCCGCCGCCCCGGGGATGGCCGCGCAGCTGCTCGCCCACACCTGGGCGATGGACGTCCGTGATCTCCTTCCACAGATCCGGGCACCGACGTTGGTTGCCCACAACCGCGACGATCAGACGATCCCCTGGACCGCCGGTCAGGAGATCGCCGACCTGGTCCCCGGCGCCGACCTTCACCTGCTCGAGGGCAACGAGCACGACCCGTTCATCCGTGACTCCGGGTCGGTGGTCGAGGCGATCCTGGACTTCGTCGGCGGACGCCCGATCGCTCCTGCCAGCAGGCCGGCACCCGCGAAGGACCTCACCCCGCGCGAACGGGAGGTGCTGCACCTCATCGCGTCCGGGGCGACCAACGAGACGATCGCCTCCCGCTTGGGGATCGCGGGGAAGACCGTCGAGCGCCACGTCACCAACCTCTACCGCAAGCTGGGAGCGGGCGGGCGCGCTGACGCGACCCGGTGTGCGGTCGCGATGGAGCTGGTCTCCCCGGACGCGATCGTCTGACCCGACGGCCGCTGTCCTGCGGGGGTTCCCCCATCCCCGTGTGCGGGGTGTCCCCGAAGCTCGCTCGTCCGCGACCGCGTACACCTCGAGGTGGAGGACGGTCGGGGAGGCGCGCATGGCACGCAGGACCTTCAGGTGGGGTGGCAGGACCCTGGTGGGTCTCGCGGGACTGCTGCTGCTCGTGGTCGTCGTAGCTGCGGTGACCGACCGACCGAGCGGCGAGCCGCTGGTGGTCGATCGCGAGACCCCCGCGGTAGCCGCCTTCCTCGATGCCGAAGCCGCATGGTTCGCACATCATGCTCTTGAACCCACCGAGCACCTGATCGGGATCGAGGAGCCCGATCTGACGGTGCGTGTCTTGGAGGTGGGCGAGGGTCCACCCGTGCTCATCCTCCCCGGTGGAGCCGGAGAGGGCGCCTACCTCACGCCACTCCTGGCCGAGCTGCACGGCTACCGCCTCCTACTCCTCAACCTTCCCGGAGGTGGCGCGAGCGACGGTGTCGATCTGCGGGCGATCGACGAACGCCAGCTCGCGCGCGACACCCTCGACAGCATCTACACGCACTTCGACCTCGACACCGCCCCGATCGTGGCGAGCTCCCGGGGTGGGGCGTGGGCATGGTGGTACGGCCTCGACCGCCCTGACCGGGTGTCCGCCAGCGTGCAGCTTGGCGCCCCCGCGCTGGTGGAGGGCACCACCGTGCCCGCCGCGGTCGGGATGTTGGGCATCCCCGGCGTCAACCGGCTCCTGATCTCGGCGCTCCCACCCGGTTCGCCCGAGGATGCGGTGACGGGTCTCGCGTTGCTCTTCGGACACCCGGAGGAGACCGTGGCGTTGTTGTCGCAGCCAGCGCAGGAGTTCGCGTACGCCGCACAACACCTGCCCACCTTCGGCCTGTCGTGGCGTAGCAGCATCCAGGAGAGCACCCGTTTCGCCGGCCTTGGCGGCTGGGAACCCGACATCGAGATCGGTGTCGCCGACCTCACCGTCCTCCACCACCCGACCCTGCTGGTGTGGCCGTCCAACGACCCCTTCGGCGGTCCCGAGGTAGGGCGCGAGCTCGCATCGCACCTGCCAGACACGGACCTGCGGTTCGCCGGGGTCGGACACCTGCCCTGGCTCGACGACGCGTCGGGCGTCGCTGAACTGGTTGCGGGGTTCCTCGACGCCCTCTGATCACCCACGCCTCGACCAGGGGCACCAGCCATGACGCCCACCGATGAGTTCGACCTCGTTCGAACGCAGGCAGCGAGGATCGCCGTGCTGGGGGGCAGGCCGGACCTCGGATCCAGGGGCTCAGCGAGGCGAAGGTGTCAGTCGGGGGCCTCGACCGTGGTGACGGGGAT
>CAYVJT010000384.1:0-2475 GCA_964451855.1 uncultured Actinomycetota bacterium | reverse complement strand
TCGAGGTCGACCACCTCGGAGAGCTTGTAGCCGTGACGGACCACCTCGAGGAAACCGGGTCGGTCGCTGCTCGCGGCGGTGAGGTCGAGCGAGAGCACGCTCGTGTCGCGCTCGGCGAGGCTGCGGGCGACCACCTGCGCCCAGCGACCGACGCGCTTGCCGTCGCCGGTCGCCGCGGCGATGCCGAGCAGCAGGGTCCGCCCAGGTGGACGCACCTCCTCGATCGCGCGGGCGAGATCGGCGGCGCCATCGCGGCTCGGCTCGGACGGCAGGACCGCGACCAGTTCGCCGCCCGCGGCGCGGATGTGGCGGGGGCCGCGCACCTTGGTGCTGGCGGTGTCGAGCGCGATCAGCACCGCCAACGCCAGCAGCAGACCGGCCAGCCCCACCGCCGCGCCGACGATCGGCTCGGGCGGCAGCACGTCCGGAACCAGGTAGGACACGGCGCCAGCGGTCACCGCGACCACGCCGAAGGTGATCAGCAGCGCGCGCCGGCGCTGCTGTACGAGGTCGACGCCTTCGTACAGCCACTGCGGCACCCGCGATCGGCGGGATGCGCTCGGAGCGGTCGTGTCGGCCATCAAGCATCGAGCGTAGCGCTCACCCCCCGCCATCCCCGGGAGCGGGTGCCGTCCGGACGGACGACCCCATTAGGCTCGTCAGCCGTCCGTCCGGATCGGGAGGTTCACCGTGGCAGCACCCGCACCGATCGCCGTCGTCGGCGCTGGGGTCATGGGGCGCGGTATCGCCTACATCTCAGCGGTGGCCGGCGCCCGCACGACGCTGATCGACGTGGACCAGGGCCAGCTCGACGACGCGCTGCGACGCATCCACCTCGACGTCGAGGCTGGTGTGGAGCGGGGCAAGATCGACGCCGAGGTGGGCGAGCAGGTCGAGAACCTGCTGGCCACCACCACCGACCTGCGCGACGGCTGCGATGGCGCGGAACTGGTCATCGAAGCCGTCGTCGAACGCATGGACGTCAAGCACCAGGTGCTGACCGAGGCCGAGTCGGTCGCGGCCGAGGGCGCGCTGATGGCGACCAACACCTCGGCGATGTCCATCACGGAGATCATCGCCTGCCTCGAGCGGCCCGACCGCGGCGTGGGCATGCACTTCTTCAACCCCGTGCCGAAGATGAAGCTGTGCGAGCTGATCCGCGGGCTGCAGACCTCACCGGAGACGATGGACCGGGCCGAGCAGGCCGGTCGGGCCATGGGCAAGCAGACCGTGCGGGTCGAGGACCTGCCGGGGTTCGCGACCTCACGGATCAACGCGCTGATCGGTAACGAGGCGATGCGGATGCTCGAGGAGGGCGTCGCCTCCGCCGAGGACATCGACACGGCGATCAAGCTCGGCCTGAACCACCCGATGGGGCCGCTGGAGATGGGTGACCTGGTCGGCTGGGACACCCGGCTGGACATCCTCGAGTACCTCGCCGGGACCCTCGGTGAGCGGTTCCGCCCCACGAACCTGCACCGCCGGATGGTCGCCGCCGGCCGTCTCGGACGGAAGTCCGGCCAAGGCGTACACCACTACGACGAGTAACTGGAGCCGATCGATCGCGCGCCACGCATGTTCTACACCATGCAGGAGCCGACACGGCGCTAAGGCTTGCGCTCCAGGGGCCGATGGTGAGGAGACGTGCAGCGAGGGGCTCGCTCACCGGCAGTGCACGAGATCCGCCACCGAACCGCACGAGGACGCTCATGCAGAGCGAGGCACTCGCAACAAGGGACGCTGGGGCACGGTGCGAGCGCAAGCAGCCTGCGAACCGGGCGGCTGCTCGGTGTTCGACGGTCAGCGTGATCGTCATGGCACTCATCCTGGCGATGTCGGTGCCAGCTGAGGCCACGGCTCGATCCGGGAACAGCCTGCCCGGTGGGCACGGAGCTGCGTCAAGTCCGGTCCTGATCGACGGAGACATCCTCCGCTTCCGAGGCCATGCGACCGGCAGCTACGTGGAGCAAGGGGCGACCCAGATCCGGCTCCAGCGCTCGTGGCCGGGATCGCTGCAGTTCGGCGACTGGAACGGTGACGGCATCGCGACCCCCGGCTGGTTCCACGAGGGCAGGTGGCGGCTGCACAACCAGCTCGATGCCGGCGACACCGCCGTGTCGTTCTGGTACGGCAGGGCCGGCGACACGCCGCTGGTCGGTGACTGGAACGGCGACGGCAGGACCACCGTCGGTATCAAGCGCGGGCACACCTACCACCTCTCCAACGGCCTACGCGGAGGGGCGGCGGACTACTCGTTCAGGTACGGACGGGCTGGGGACGTTGCGCTCGTCGGTGACTGGAATGGCGACGGACGCGACACCATCGGCCTCCGACGCGAGGCGACCTTCTACCTGTCCAATGCGCCGCGGGGGGGAGCTGCAGATGTCACCGCCACCTATGGGCGGACCGGTGACCGTCCGCTGGCCGGTGATTGGAACGGTGATGGACGCGACAGCATCGGGGTGCGGCGTGGCG
>CAYVJT010000383.1:0-2483 GCA_964451855.1 uncultured Actinomycetota bacterium | reverse complement strand
GCGACCGGCCGCACCCACCCCGCGCGGACATCCGCGAAGGCCAACGCGATCAGCGGTCCGGCCACCCACGCCAGCGCGATGAGCTGCAGCCACCTCGGCGTCCGCTTGAGCGTGGGGAACGCGGCGATCGTCGCGATGGCGGCGAGGGCGAGCACGGGGAGCATCGGCCGGAGCGGACGCCCGCCGTCGTTGAAGACGAGGTGCGAAGTCGCGGTGAGGATCAGCGCGAGACAGGCGACGTCGCGCCAGCCCGGCCACCAGCGCAGCGCCAGGTCACGGAGCTGGTCCGCGCGCGTCGGCGCTGCTGGCTCGGTGGTCTCGGTGGCGTCGGTGGTGTCGGGCATCGCGGAGGTTCCCTGGTCGGCCGGCGGCAGTCGGGGGAGGGCAGTCCTACCAGGCATCGGCAGCACGGCCGAGCAGGTGGAGGCCGCGTGGTCTGCCCGGACCCGACGGTGACGGGCTCACCCCGCACGGTGCTCGGCTCGTTGGCCTTGATCATCACCCTGACGGAGGGGCGCCCGGACGAACGATCGCTGCTGCTCCGGTCTGCGTGTCGTGCGTGTCCGGATTCGGCTCTGTCGAAGGTGGGTTCGGCAGCGGGTGTTGATGAGAGCGTTGGTATCACGGCGCCTACGACGGACGACTTGCCTCAGGAACCCCATTGCCTAGTTGCCCCTGAGTGGCAAGTGGGTACAGTGGTGGGTGCTCCGAGCAGGAGGATGCGCACGTGACTGAGACAACGCTGGATCTCGACTCGCGCCGCCGCGTGTCGCTGGGATCCCTGTTCGATGAGAACGTCACGCATCTCATCGCGCGGAAGTATGACGACGGCTCGGTTGTCCTCGAACCCGCTTCTGTCGTCAGCAAGCTCGAGCAGCGCTTCCACTCCGACCCCGATGCTGTGGATGCCGCCCGCCGGGCTGCTCGGTCTACGTCCGCCACGAAGGTTGACCTGGCAGGCCGACGCGCAGCGCGCGCCCGTGGCTGATCTCGGGCTCTCGCAGGAGGCGCTTGAGGTCTACGAGGAACTCGAACGCGACCAGAGCCGATGGGGGACCCTCGACGCTCTGGAGGCGGCGATGGAAGCCGTTGCTGCAGACCCGGGGCAGCGAGCCAACCGACAGCGTCGCTTCCAGGACCCGCCGTGCTTCGCCGTTCCGGTGCCGACACCCGATGGCGACTGGATCGTCCTGTGGCGTGAGGTCACGGACGACAGCGAGTTCGAGGACCTCGCTGCCGGTGACGTGTTCGTCCTCTACCTTGGCCCTCTGCCCGCCTGACGGCTGTGTCCGGGCCAAGCCCGACGGTGTCGTGCGGGGGTGGTGTGGGGGCTGGCAGACGGCCCGTTCGCGAGGGCGGTGGTGCCCTACGCATGAACCCTGTTGCCCTCCAACCCTCTTGCCCATCTACCCCGAGACCGGAACCGTCTGCTCCAGACGGCGGAAGGGGGTGGCGGCGCCGTGCCAGCTGAGAAGAGGTCGAGCCTGGTACTCGATGATCGTGGCCGGGCAACGCTCGGCGGCCACTTCCCCCGGGCGTTCGCCAACTGCTGGTCAGCGAGTTGCCCGGCGGGGCGCTTCTGCTCGAGCCGGCCGAGCTGGTCAGCACTGCGGAAGCCGCGTTTCGTCGGGACGCAACCGCGATGGCGGAGGTCAAGCACGCACAGGGCCACCCTGAGGAGGCGGTGAACGTCGATCTCGCGGCCCGACGGAGGCAGCGTCAGGGCCAGGGGCGTACCTGACTACGCCTTCGCGCCAACTGCGCTGGCTCGCTACGAGGGGCTCGCCGCTGACCCTGGGTCCGCGGGGTTCCGTTGGCATCGCCGGCAGGACCCGCCCGCCTTCGCGGTCGCCTGGCGGCGGATCAACTCGTGTGGGGCCGGCCGCCGATGTATATCGAGCGGTTGTTGGTGAGGGTGGCGTCAGCGTCGGCGACGTCGTTGGCGCGGATGACGGTTGTGGGTGCCGTGTGCGGTGAACATCTTCATGTCGAGCGGTTGGAGCTCGGTCGTCGGTGGCGTGCTCGGGGAGGTCTCGAGGATGGTCGCTGTCGTAGCGTGGGCAAGCGGAGCGGAGAGGGCCGCTGGCGTCGGTGGCGGGGGCGTGGTGGTCGGTTGCCGGTGCTGTGCCGGTGGTTCGCCGGGAGGGGAGAGAGGCTGTGGCCGCAGGTCGCGGGCGGACGTGGTTTCGGTGTTGGCGCCCTCGCGTCTCGCGGCTTCGAGCTGCCGGTCGTGCCGCGCATTGCGGCGGCGGCGACGTCCGATGGCGAGGATCGCGAGCCCGACGGTGAGAGTGAGTAGCGCGAGGCTCAGCCGTAGCGGGAAGGCGATCACCCGTGTGGAGGCCACCAGCAGGTTGCCCTGGCCGTCGTCGATCTCCACGTCGATGGTGCACCAACACAGGAGCGGCGGGTCGGGCCAGACGGCTTGGACCACCCGGGTCGAGTCGCCGAGAACGGTGAAGTTCTCGAACGCGAAGTCGGTG
>CAYVJT010000382.1:0-2483 GCA_964451855.1 uncultured Actinomycetota bacterium | reverse complement strand
CGCTTGCTCGACACGCAAGAGGTCGTAGGTTCGATTCCTACACGCCCCACCCTACGTAGCCCCCGGATCTCGCCCGGGGGCTTCGTCGTTGACAGGAACATCTGACAGGAAAGCTCCGGTCGATGGCGTCTGCCGCGTCTTGTCGGAGCGAGTCGGTGACGTGCTGGTGACGGTGGAGCATGTGGACGTCCTGATGCCCGAGCACGTCCAGGTTGTCCGCGGCCGGCACCCCGTGTGCGGGTCATCGAGACCACGTGGCCGTCCAGAAACTGGAGGGACAAGGGCGAGTTGCCGGGGACTTTGTGTCATAAGCATCACGGATAGATCCGTAACTGATAGTTACGAAGCTCATTTGACACGGACTGGGCGGTCGGTACCGTGGTGTCGTTCCAAGAATGTTTCTATCTGTTACGGATAGCATGGTGCTGCTCATGTCACGTTCGATCCCTCGAGCATTGGCCGCCGTGGTTGAGCTGTTGGAGTTGGAGCGGCCGGTCACGGTGACCACCGAGCAACTGGCCGAGCTGGTCGAACGCGCTGGTGTGGACACACCGGCGCATGTGGTGATCCAGCGGCTGGCCCAACGGGGCTGGCTGCTCAAGACCGGGGTACGTGGGGTGTGGGAGTTCGCGCCCGCTGCGCATGCCGGGCCGTACTCGCACGACGACCGTTGGGTGACGCTGCGAGCGACGCTACACCGCCAGCCTGACCTGCCGGCGTGCATCGCGCTGGGTTCGGCACTGTGGCTGCTGGATCTGGCTGACCGGGCGCCAGACGTGCCAGAGGTCGCCCTGCCAACCGGCGTGCACGTCCCTGTTGGGTTGCGCCGCGCCTACCGGATCGTGCGCTTCGATGCGCGCCTCGCACCCGACAAGATCCGCGGTCTGGATGTCCACACGGCCGCGACCGTGCTGGTGCATCTGGCCCACCGCCCCACACAGGTGCGCAGCTGGGGCGGTGTCCTCGACGCGCTCGCCGACCTGGTCGCCGCGACCTCTATCGCCGACGTGCGCGCGGAACTGGAGGGGCGACCGCAGGCGAGTCGGGTCCGGCTGGCCTATCTGCTGTCCGGGGTCGCACCCGAGCTCGTGGAGCAGCTCGAGGTGGTGCCCGGGCACAAGGTGTGGTTCGGCCCGCGCGGCCCGCTGCGCCATCACGACGCAACCTGGAACGTCGCCGACACCGTGCTGCCGATCCGACCCACCGATCTGGCTGGGGAACGGCAATGATCGGCAAGCGGGCCCACCTGACGATCGGTCACCTCAAGCGGCACGTCCCTCCCGGCTCGGGCCTGGGGGAGGCGATCGCGGTCATGGACATCGCCCAGGACTTCCTACTGGCGCATCTGCACGAGCGGGGCGTCTTCGACCTGGTGACGTTCAAGGGCGGGACGGCGCTGCGCAAGCTGTTCGCGGGAACCGCCGGGCGGTTCTCCACCGACATCGACCTCGCCGCCGTCGACCTGCGGGAGGACCGGCAGGAGCTGGCCGCGGTCGTCGCCAGCGAGTCAGAGGTGTCGCTGGGCCCGTTCTCCTTCCACCCACACGAGAGTCGAGGACGGTGGCGCATCGTCATCACCAGCGACCTGGGAGACCCCGAGGCGTCGCTCAAGCTCGACGTCGGGCCACCGTGCTGGCTCGCCCCTGCCCCACGAGACTTCGTGGCGCTGCCGACCCACCACCAGTACGGGTTCGCGCTGCCCGCCCTGCCGTGCGTGCCCCTCGAGGAGATCGTGGCCGAGAAGATCGCCCGGCTGGCCCGCACCGCCACGGCCCGCGACGCCGCGGACCTGCTGTGGGCGGCCACCACCAGCCCCCACTCCCAGTTCGATCGCGGCCTGGTCCGGGCGCTAGCCGTGCTCAAGGTGTGGGTCGACAACCACGGTCTGGGACCGGCCTGGGCACCCGCACTGAACCCCGCGCCGTTCGACCCCGACGTCTGGCTCTCACCCCGACCTCGCTGGGACGACGAGCAGATCGGCCTGCTCACCCACCCACCTCCGCCGCTCGATCAGCTCGAACGGGACCTGTTCACCCACTACGAGTGGCTGCGCGAGCTGACCCACGACCAGCGGCGGATCGCCAAGGCCCATGGTGGCGACCGAACCCTGGTGCTTCGGACACTACGGACCGTCCTGACCGCGCCGTTCGACCCCGCTGCGCTGTACTGAAGTGAACGTCGTCAGGTCATCGCCCGCTACGGCGCCGGCAGCGGCCCCGCGTCACCGGTGGCCCTCTCGGGTTTCGACACGTGCTGCCTGAGCCTCCAAGTTGACAGGAGGATCGACAGGAAACTGCCCTGGACGGCGGCGACCGTCGCTGGAGCGTTCGTGCAGGTCAGACCGCGTTTCGGCGACCTGGCTGGACGGTGCTGGACCCCCTGGCGCTACTCGACACGCAAGAGGTCGCAGGTTCGATTCCTACACGCCCCACCCTACGTAGCCCCCGGATGTCGCCCGGGGCTTCGTCGTTGACAGGAAGATC
>CAYVJT010000381.1:0-2527 GCA_964451855.1 uncultured Actinomycetota bacterium | reverse complement strand
ATCGGGATATCGAGGTGGCCGCGCGCACCGACGACGCCACCTCGACGTTGCTGCAGGCCGAGCGGACCGGTGCGCAGGTGCTGCTCCTCTCTGCGGCCATGCGCGGGTCCGTGCCGGAGATCTGCCAAGGGGCACGCCGATGCTCGCCACGACCACGCACCCTGTTGCTCGACCACGCTCCGGATGACGACCACCTCCTGCATGCCATCGAGGCGGGCGTCGATGGCTATACGACGGGTGCTGGCGGGCTTGCCGGGGTCGCGGAGGCGGTGCGGGTCACCGCACGCGGCGAGTCGGTCGTGCCGCCCGCGATGCTGGGCCCCCTGCTGCGCCGTCTCATCCAACGTCAGCGCGACGCGGCAGAGGCTGGGGAGCGGCTCAGCGCACTCACACGCCGCGAGCGGGAGGTGTTCGGGCTCCTCGTCGACGGCCAGGACCATGACGCGATCGCGGCGACCCTGGTGATCTCTCCCGAGACGGCTCGCACCCACGTGCAGCGGATCCTCCGCAAGCTCGACGTGCACTCTCGCGCGGAGGCGGTGGCCCTCGCCGCTCGCAGCGGGATGGCTGATCAACTCGAGCGAGCGCTCGAAAGGAGCGCCTCATGAGCACCGATCTACGGCAGCTCCCGAAACGAAGGGACGATGTACAACTCCGCGACAGGGGCGAGGAGAGCGTGCTCGTGACACCTTCGGGCAGCACCTACGCGCTCAACCCGACCGCCCGTGCGATCTGGGAGCTGTGCGACGGCACCACCACGATCGACGAGCTGGCGGATGCCATCTCGCAGGTCTTCGCGGTCGACCGGGCCACAGCGGCGGCCGATGTGGCCGCCACGATCGAACAGCTCCGCTCCGCTGACCTCGTCACGGCCTCGAAGGCGTAAAGGAGCCACCATCTCGCACCCCCCCGACGCGCGGACCGCCAACACCAGGAGTTGGTGGGGGTCCGTTGCGCAGCGTCTGGTCCACGGTCCGGCCGACTTCGCGTTGGTGGTGCTGGACGCGGTGCTGGTCGCTGTGGCCTTCGGCATCATGCTGGTCATCCGATACGAGTTGCAGGTACCACCCGAAGCGTGGTCAGGTTTCCTGCGGTTCCTGCCGGTGACGGTGGTGCTCTACCTCATCGCCAACCGCGTGGCCGGGCTGTACGGGCCGGTCTGGCAGCACGCCAGCATCTACGAGGCCCAGCGGATCCTGATCGCCGGCGGCGTCGTAGCACTCCTGCTCAGCGGATGGGTGTTCGTCGAGCGGATCGTGCCGTTGTCGGTCGCGTTGACCGGCGGCGTCATCGCGACGGGACTGTTGGGGGTGCTGCGGTTCCACTCCCGGTTGTTCGCTTTCCACCGTGGACGCCGGGCCGATGCGCTGCGCGTGTTGATCGTTGGAGCGGGAGAGTCCGGAGGTGCCATCCTGCGTGAGATCGAGCGCAAGCCTGACGCGGGCATCCGCCCGGTCGGCATGCTCGATGACGACCCGCGCAAGCTCGGTCGGTGGGTGGCCAACGTCCCGATCATCGGAACGATCGATGACCTCCTGGATGTCGGGGAGCGGATCGGTGTCGACCAGATCCTGTTGGCGATCCCCTCGGCGGACTCGTTGCTCATCCGTCGGGTCGCTGATGCCGCGGCCCGACTCGAGGTGAGCCTCAAGGTGCTTCCGAGCGTGTCGGAGCTGATGAACGGGCAACCGCAGCTACGGGACGTCCGAGACCTCTCGATCGACGACCTGCTGGGCCGTCAGCCGGTGGCGACAGACCTCCACGCCGTCGGTGAGATGATCCGCGGCCGGCGTGTGCTGGTCACCGGAGGTGGAGGGTCGATCGGCTCGGAGATCGTCCGCCAGGTGGCAGCCTACGAGCCCTCCAGGCTCGTGGTGCTCGACCGGGATGAGACCCACCTCTTCGACGCCCTGGCCGCGATCGAGGGCCGCGGCGTGCCGTCGTTGATCGACGTTCGTGATCGCACTGGCCTGCGGCAGCTGTTCGAAGATGAGCGACCGGAGATCGTCTTCCACGCCGCCGCCAACAAGCATGTCCCGCTCCTCGAGGCCCATCCCCGCGAAGCGGTGGCAACCAACGTCCTCGGCACGGAGAACCTCGTCGAGATCGCGGGCGAGTTCGGGGTCGAGCACCTGGTGTTCGTGTCCACGGACAAGGCGGTCAACCCGACCAGCGTGATGGGAGCCTCGAAGCACGTCGCCGAGCAGTTGGTACTCAGCAGAGCACCGGAGAGCAGCCGGTGGTGTGCGGTGCGGTTCGGCAACGTGCTCGGCAGCCGCGGCAGCGTCGTGCCGACCTTCGTCCGCCAGATCCAGCAGGGTGGTCCGGTCACGCTCACCCACCCGGAGATGACCCGCTACTTCATGAGCATCCCGGAGGCGGTGCAGTTGGTGCTCCAAGCCGCTGCGCTCGCGGACGATCGCGAGGTCTTCATGCTCGACATGGGCGAGCCGGTGCGCATCGTGGATCTGGCCAACCGGTTGATCTCGTTGGCCGGGTACCGCGTGGGAGTCGACATCGAGGTGCG
>CAYVJT010000380.1:0-2527 GCA_964451855.1 uncultured Actinomycetota bacterium | reverse complement strand
CGGGCGTTGGTTACTGGCCACTGAGCCGCCACGAAGTCCCCGCTGAGAGCGGGCCGCTGCACTTCCGCTGAATCACTCAACCGACTGACCGGCCGTCGACGACGTCCGTTGTAGTCTCCGGGCGGTCGGCGTCGAGGGCTGGTGCGCTACGAGGACTGGGGCGACAGGTGCCCACGGTGGGCGGGTATTCGCAGCGTGCTGACATCGGTCGCCGATGTGCCTGTGCACTACCTGGTCGGGGACCCGACGGGACCTGTCGACGGCGCACCGACGCACGTGTTGGTGCCACCGATGACCGCCAGTGCCGCTGGCTGGGTCGATCTGGTCGCAGCGATTCGCGAGCTCGGACCGGTCGTGTCGGCCGATCCGCCCGGGACGCTGGCTGGCCACACCGGTGCGCCGTACCGCCGAGGATCTCGTCCGAGGGCTGACGCTGCCTTCGTCCGTGCGCTGCTCGAGCATCTCGACCTCCACAACGTGGTGCTCCACAGCTGGTCGATGGGCGGGCTTGTCGCGCTGTCGGCAGCCGAACTCGCACCCTCGCGAGTGTCGGGGCTGGTACTCGCCGCCCCGACGTTGCCGTGGCGTCGGACTGCCCGCTTCGAGGCACTCGGATGGCACACCGTCGGCCGTGCCGCCCTCGCCGTCGGTGTGCCGGTGGCTCGACTCGCGCTGCGAGTGCCGTGGGTTCGTGACCAAGCGACCCTGCGTCGGATGGCCGAGACCGAAGAGATGTTCACCGGTGAGCGTGCCAGCACGGTCGGCGGTGACCCCACACTGGTGTCACGAGAGCAGGTGGCGGTCCTCGCCGAGGAGCTGCAGGGCCTCGACCCACGAAGGCTGGCCGGGACGGTCACGGCGTTCGCATCGGCGACGGCTGCGATGTTCGTCGATCAGCGGTCCACGATGCGGCTGCTCGACCGGGTGACGGTCCCGGTGCTGCTGCTGTGGGGCACCGACGACCCACTCATCGACCAGCCGTCTCACCGACTCCACGCGCAGCGGCCCGGCTGGACCCCTCACCCGATCGACCGAGCCGGCCACCTCCTACCCGTCGAACGACCCGACGACTATGTCACGGCGGTCCGGGCCTGGATGCCGAGCACATCGCCATGACCGTCGAACGCTCGCCGGGTGCTATGCCCTGCCTGGGGTCCTCGACGGCCGGTGCGCAATCACGATCCCCAGCCGGTAGCGATAGCGGGCGTTGTTCACGGGTCCTGCTCGCCGGGGATGGTGTGCATCAGGGCCGCGAGCTGGGGTGCACACGACCTGGCGTACTCGGGCTCGACGACCCAACACGTCGCCGTCTCCCAAGCCACGGCTGCTGCAGCGAGAGCCTGACCACTGACGGGTCCAGACACGGGGGTCGATGTGGGGACGGCCCCGAGGTCGAACCAGCGAACATCGACGCGGGCCTCGTCCCAGTCCAGCAACCCCACCGACCCACCATCCATCAACACGTTGCCTGCGCCGACATCGCCATGCACCACACTGTGCGGACCGATCTGGACCGCCGCCCATGCCTCACGGACCTGTCCGACCAGCTCGGGCGGCATCGCGTCGAGCCGAACATCGCCACCCGACTCGCGTTCGAGCAACTCGGAGCTCGATGCGAACCCTGGACGCTGCGGCCACCCCACGGTGCAGTCGTGGACGACCTCGAGCGCCTCAACGACCCGCACCCAGTCATCGTCAGACCGAGGCGGCTCGCCAGGCAGGAACTCCTGCACCACAACACCGTCCACGTAGCGGCGCCCATCGTGGGCCGGCACGAGCCTCGGGACGCGCAGACCCTGAGCCCCAAGATGCTCGAGGACGTCGAGCTCCCACTCGAGAGACGCACTGGAGCGGCCCGAGCGACGTACCACGACCTCCCGGTTGCCGTACCGGGCGAGCACAACCCGATTCCGTGCGCCGCCAGTCAGCTCCCACACCGGCTCCAGCCCGGGCCAGGGATGCAGGGCCATCCGCGTGTCCACCATGACGAGAGGATGCCTGTTCGACGTCCACATCGCAGGTCCGAGCCCATCCGAGCATCGGGGCCGCACCCCGCGGACCTCGCATCCCGACCCCAGGCGGCCATGAGGGCGTTACGCGGAGCTCGTCAGGGAGCCTCTCCTCTCGATCTGGGAGACGCGTGATGGGGTGACGCCGAGGAGTTGGGCGACGTCGCGAACGGTTAGGCCGGCACGGCGAAGGTCGGCCACTGCGGCAGGGGTGCGACGGTGTGCTTGGTCGCTGAGTTCAGCCAGAGCCTGACGCAGTTGGAGGGCCTCGAGGGTCTCTTCGGACACGTCGACGTGACGCAGGTCCGGTGAGATGTCGACGTCGAACGCTTCGCCATCGACGTCGAGGACCAAGGCGATCGCCTCGCGGATCGCTGGTTCTGCCTGGTCGAGACGACGCGACTGTGAGGCGACCTCCCGGCCCTGGACATCGTCGGCCACGAGCGACCACCAGTCGCCGTCGCGGGTCGCGGTCACGCGGTAGGTGATCACGTCCACCAGTCCTCTCCGAGCTTGGC
>CAYVJT010000379.1:0-2533 GCA_964451855.1 uncultured Actinomycetota bacterium | reverse complement strand
GGTACCGCCAGCACGCGTCCGATCGATCTGCACAGCCTTCGTCGCAGACCTGACCAGCGTGTGACCCTGATCAAGGACCGCCCGAGTCCATGCCGCGCTCCGTCCGACGGCGCTGGCCATGGTGGGACGCAGCTCGGAGTGGACAGCTGGACGCACGAGCGTCGTGACAACTCCGTGCGCGACCGGACGGGTGCGGCTGTCTGGATCCGCTGCATCTCGCCAGGTTCGAACCGTCTGGCGTACCTGAAAATCGTGGTGTCGGCGGTTCGATCCCGCCCCTGACCACCAGCCCGGATCCTGGCTCGCAGCACCGGTTCTGAGCTTGGATCCGGCACTTTGTGTCGCTTTCGTTTAGGGCTCACCCGGGGGCTGTCCATCCCCATCTGTGCCAACTTCGCGGCGCGTAGCGCCTGCCCTGGGGAAAACCCGGTCGGCTGACATCGCGCTCGGCGTACGGTGGCCAGGTGAGTCGGCCAGAGCACATGCCATGGGGATCCGCCAGCTGCCCTCAGGCGCCTTCCAGGTGCGCTTCCAAGACGACCGTGCCTCCTACACAGCGACGTACCCGACATGCGAGGACGCCGAGGACGCCGAACTGCTGCTGCGAGCGGACGCGCTCGCCGCTCGGCGCAACACCCCCGTCGCCGATGACGACCAAGCGCCTCCATCGACAACGCCGGCGTCACGACGTCCACGCACGCCGACACCCGACGAGGTGCGGTGCTCATCGGCTGCTCCAGCCGGCCTGATCGACACGATCCTCACCGGCGTCGTAGCCGCTGACGTGGACCCGACACCGGTACCCGACGAGGTGCTTACGACCGGCCAGGCTGCCGCGCCGCTGGGCGTGTCCCGCCCGACCCTGGTCAGCTGGCTCGAAGCAGGCCGGATCCCGTTTCAGTGGCGCGGTACCCATCGGCGTGTCCGCCGCTCCGACGTGCTGGCCTACCGCGACCGGGCCCGACGATCCGGCGACGACAGTCAGAGCTAGCGCGGGGCCGCACCCGGAGGCCGGTCGGCGTCGTAACTGGCCGCGTGGAGCACCCGCAGCACGTCGATCCGGTCCGGCTGGTGCAGGTAGAACACCACGTAGGGGAACCCGCGCACCACCGCGCGCCGGACAGCGGCGTACCCGGCCACGACCGGAGCACTGCGGGGAAACTCCTCCAGCCGCACGAACAACTCGTCCAACGCTTCGGCGAAGCGTCTACTCAGCCCGGACTCAACGGTGTCGTAGTGCTCGCGTATCTCCAGCAGGTCGGCGAGAGCTCCCGGGCCAACGAACAGGGCTGTCACTCGGGCCACAACTCGTCTCGCACCGACCTCCACGGCCGCCCGGCATCCGGCTGTTGCTCGACCACAGCGAGCGCCTCGTCCAGCAGCCGCCTCTCCTCATCGGTCGGCTCGTAGACCGGCTCACCGAAGTAGCGGCGCAGCGCCTCTTGGAACACCTCCGACCGTGAGCGGTGCTCGATCTTCCGCAGCCGCTCCACCATGTCGAACAGCTCCTCGGGCAACGTCACAGCGATCTTCCGCATGGCCACGACACGCCTCCCCAGCGTGGGTATGACGACATCATACCGGCAGCCCTGCGACCAAGAGTTGGCCGGTCCAGCGGCGGGGGTCAGCTGGACGCAACCCAGGTCGCCACGAGCCCTCCGCTGCTTCACCGTTCGGGGATCCCGTCGATGAAGCGGCCGCGGGCTGTCTGTCGGTGGTGAGCCATCCGCTGGCGTCGTCGGCAACGGCAAGGAGACAGCACTGCACGCCAGCTTCGCCATCGCTACGGGCGTCCGGATCTCCTGCTGCGACCCTCGGCGGCGACTGACGAGCGGAGCGACACGGGGTTCGGGGCCGATGCCCGCTGCATAGCCTGGAGATCCGCATCAAGGGAGTACGCCTGCGTCCGGGCGGTCGGAAGTCCGTCGTCCTCGCTGAGGGCCGTCATCTGGCCACCGCGCTTCGATGCCCTGTCAGTCGGAGCGCGAGCGGCCGCCCCCTGACGGTTGACCTGCATAAAGACAAGGTACGTTGTCTATGCGGATAGGTGAGCCGGCTCGGAAGCATGGCGTTCGCTATGTGGACATCCTGCACGCTGTTCGCAACTCGACGCGTTGGGTGGTGATGGACGACGACCTGACGATGCTGATCGGAGCGGCGACCAACGGTGCGCTGTTGGAGATCGGTGTCCTCGACATCGGAGGCGATGATCCAGTGGCCATCCATGCGATGCCGATACGGCCCAAGTTCTACAGGTTCCTCACGGACGGGGATGTAGATGCGACACACGGACGAACAGATCGCACGCGCGGCAGAACGCTTCGAGCAGCTCGCCGAGGAGCTCGAGCCCGAGGCCGCCAGGGTCTTGGTCACCGACGACCTTCGCGGAGTCTCCGAGGCTGCGCAGACCGTCCGTGACGACGAAGCACGGTTGCGGGAGGCCGTCGAGCTCGCCCGGGCTCACGGCAGGTCGTGGAACCAGATCGCGGTCGCGCTCGGTGTCTCGCGCCAAGCAGCGCGGCAGCGGTTCGCC
>CAYVJT010000378.1:0-2553 GCA_964451855.1 uncultured Actinomycetota bacterium | reverse complement strand
CGTCCGTCGCGACCGTTGGCGTCCGTCGCGACCGTTGACACGCACGCCACCAACGGCCTGGGACCGATCCGCCCGGCACCCCCGCCACCGTGACCCGTTGCCCGCTGGGCTCGAACCCTGCCACCGAAGGCGGCGGCACCGATCGGCACTGATCGCCACACCAGAGCCCACAGGTGCGCGAACCGCGCCACCGCACGCGCGCTCTGTCTTGTGGATATCCACATATCGTGGATGGTGCTTGGATGTCATGAGGTGTTCGGATAGGCTCGAACACATGTTCGCTCCCCCTCGCTACCGCCGATCACGACCCGCCGGGTCGTCGATCCCGGCGTGCCATGCGATCTCGCGGCACGGGTGGAGCGCCAACGCCGGCGACCCGCGGACCACCTCGTGGCTCACCGCCCAGGACGGCCTCGCGGCCGAGGACGCGGCTCCCTACAGCCCGAAGTCCTCGGACCCCCAGCCACTGGACCCCCAGGCACCGGACACCGGAGCGAGCAGCGCCCCAGGATCCACGGCGGGCGATACGGCCCTCCCGGACCTCGCCCCCGTGCATGCGGCCCTCGACCAGATCGCCGGCTCGCTGCGGGAACTGGTCGATGCGGTCCCCGGGCAGGAGGCCGCGGCACACCTGAGCGTGGACGACCTCGACCCCTGCCTGACCCAGCTCAAGCGCGTCGAAGGTGCCGTGGCCGCGGTCAGGGCCCGCGTCGTCGCGCTCGCGAGCTACGCCAAGGCTCACGACGCGTCCGGGATGGCCAGCCCGGACATGTACCTGCGAGACCGCCTCGGCATCTCCTCTCGGGAGGCCCGCAAGCAGCGCGACCTCGCCCGCACCCTCGACGCCATGGACGGAGCACGGGACGCGCTCGCGGACGGACGCCTCGGCACAGAGCAAGCCTCCGCGATCGGACGGGCGGTCCGCAACGGCCACCTCGGCGACGCGCAGGAGGTCGAGGAGCAGCTCCTCGACACCGCGACGACCTCCTCCCCCGAACAGCTCAACGAAGCCATCCGTCGCGCTGAGCAACACGCCAACGCCGATGCGCTGCGGCGCGGGGAGAACCGCGCCTACGAGCGACGCCGAGCGTCCTGCACGAAGCAGGAGGACGGCTCCTGGTTGCTCAACGCCCTGCTCGATCCCATCGCGGGTGAGCAGGTCGCCATCGCCATCCGCGCGTTCACGAAGCCGGACCCTGCGCAGACCCCGATCGATCGCCGCCGACGCCCGGAGCAGCGGACCGCCGACGGACTCGCGGCCCTCGCGGAGGCCGCCCTCACCGCCGGTGCGCCGAAGAGCGGGGGCCATCGCCCACAGGTGTCGGTCATCGTCCCCTTCGACGCGTGGGAGCACCACCGCAAGGCGAGCTCCGGCCAGGACGGGGACCGCGCAGCCACCTCCTGCACCGCCGACTGTGGTGGTGGCTCGGTAGACGGTGGTGGACCGGCCAGCATCCTGCTCCCGGAGCTCGGCAGCGGCACGACGATCTCCCCGGAAGCCGCCCAGCGGATCATGTGCGACGCGAAGATCACCCGTGTGGTGATGGGTGCGCGTTCCCAGGTCCTCGACGTCGGAAGAGCGACGAGCGACTGGACCGCGGGACAACGCGCCGCGGCTGCTGTCCGCGACCGAGGATGTCGAGGGCCCGGCTGTGACCGGCCGACCGCCTGGTGCCAGCTCCATCACATCTGGTGGTGGAGCAAGGGCGGGCCGACCGATCTCGACAACGGCATCCAGCTCTGCCACCAACATCACCGGCTCGTTCACGAGGGTGGCTGGGGCCTGCGCTTCGACCCCGCGACCGCGCGAGCGACCTTCATCGATCCCACCGGACGCGAATACAGCACCCTGCCCCGCGGTTCACCCGGCTGACGCCACTCTCGCCTCGGGTTGCATCCGAGCTCGGCCCGGTAGGGCCGGCGGTCGCCCCCACCTCGCTGGCAACGACCGCGCAGCGCCGACGACCAACCGGACGACCACCCAGACGACAGCGCGGAAGACAGCGCGGAGGACAGCGCGGAGGACAGCGTGGTCCTCGGTCCGAAGGCAGTGCGCTCGTAGTGCGCCTCGTAGGCTTCGATGGACATGACTCCTCGTGACCTGACCACCCGTATCGAGCGCAGCGGACCCGTCCCGGATGATGTGGGACGGATCCTGCGTGCGCTGCCGGAGTGGTTCGGGATCGAGCAGGCGATCGACGACTACGTGGAGGCAGCCCGAACGCTGCGGACCTACGTCGCCCGCGAGGACCCCGGCGAGTCACCGGCCGGTGACATCGGCAGGATCATCGGGGTCTGCCTCGTCGAACGACACAGCGAGCACAGCTCAGAGATCCACCTGCTCGCCGTCGCTCGCGAGCACCATCGCCGAGGCATCGGGCGAGCGCTGATGCAGCGCGCGGAGCTCGATCTGGCCCGCGAAGGGCAGGAGTACCTGCAGGTCAAGACCCTCGGCGCGACGCACCCCTCCCCCGAGTACGCCGCGACCCGTCGCTTCTACCAGGAACTCGGCTACCGGGGCCTGCAGGAGTTCCCCGCAGACGCGTTGTGGCC
>CAYVJT010000377.1:0-2573 GCA_964451855.1 uncultured Actinomycetota bacterium | reverse complement strand
GCCCCGGCCGCATCTCGCTGGATGCCGCGGGTGGAGACTCCGGGCGTGATGAGTCCAGAGCTCCGGACATAGCGGGGATCGTTCATGCAGAGTTGTCGGGGTTTTTGACGGTGTAGACCAGGGGGTGGTCGGTGCCGGGGTAGAGCGTTTCGGTGTCGGTGAGTTCACGGCAGAGCCCGTCGATCGCGCGGGTGCGGTGGGGGGCGGATAGCGGGTTGAGGGTGAGGTGGATGCGGCCGTCGATGAGGCGGATGTCGGCGGGTGTGGCGAACGCTTCGTGGAGCAGGCTGCGGGCTTCGTGGTGGGCGCGCCGGTAGTGGCCGGCGAGGAGGCGGACCAGGGCAGATTCGGCGTTGTAGGTGGCCATGCGGATCGCGTCGACGAGCCGTTTGTGTTCGCCGTCGTGGCGGGCCGCGTCGGGACGGATCTCGCTGACAGCCACGCGTGCGGGCAGGGTCTTGGCGTTGGCCTGATGGGTGTCAAGCTGGGCGCGGACCTCATCGAGGGTGGTCGACAGCTCGGCTAGCGAGCTGGACAGCGCGGGGGTGGCAGCGAGCCGTCCCAGGGTGGCCTCCCCCGAGGCGATGGTCGCCTTGAGTGCTCTGGTGCGTGCAGCGGCGTCCTTCTTGGCCGGGTTGGGCACGGTGCGGGTCGGGTCGTCGTCGACGATCGTGTAGGTGTCGAGCGCGTCGAGTCCGAACCGTGACCGTAGGTAGCGAAAGAAGTTCTCCTGGCGCCACCGGTTGAACATCGCCCAAGCCAGCCGGCCCGGCTCGTCGGTGCGGGTGGTGATGATCACCGTCTGATGTCCGTTGTCGCACAGCCGGGTGATCTGGCGGCAGGCGAAGTAGTTGCGGCCGGCGTTGTAGGACAGCCGGACGTTGCGGTCGGCGAGCCGGTAGCTGTGGGTGACCCCACGGTCGTCGACGACCTCATGATCGGTGAACGCGGACACCGGCTCGGGACGGGGCGGGTTCTTGCGGTAGGTGAGGATGTCGAAGCCTTCCCGATCGAGCTCGGCGAACAGTTTCGGGGACCAGCCGCCCCGGTCGAAGACGATGGTGGGCCGGGCGTCGGGCCCGACCAGGGTGCGGATATCACGGGTTGCACGGCGCAGCTCGCCGGTCAGCGACGCGCCCGGCTCGCTGGTCCACACCAGCAGCCCGTCCCCGCGGGCGTCACAGATCCAGGTGTCGACCTCGGCGGGCATCGACAGCCGGATCCGGGCGACATGGGCCTTGGACAGGTCGTGTCGGCCGTGGTAGGCGCGCACATGCCCGTCGATGTAGAACATCCCGGCCTGCTCGGGGTGGGCCTTGAGATGCCGGTCGGCGAGCGCGGCCAGCAGCGTGTGTGAGCGTTTCGCCTCGGCGAGCTCGGCCAGCCGGCGGCGCAGGGTCTTGACCTCGGGGGCACGGTCGTAGCCGATCAACCGACCCACCACGGCCGGGTCCAGACGGGTCAGCCCCTGCGCCCGCGGTTCGCCCAGCAGCGACGTGAACGCCACGGTGAGCACCAGCGCCCGCATGTCGTAGAAACCCGGACGCTGCTGATGGTCGACGAAGGTCTCTTCGAAGGTCTCGAGCAGGCCGGTGGCCGCAAGACCCGGCAGGGCCAACAGCGCCCCCGCAGCCGGCAGCTGGCCACCCTCACACACCTGCGGGGCCGCGCCGGCCAACAGCCCCGCCCGAGCCGCCTGCCGCTCGACGGTCCGTGCCGCCGGACGGGCCAACAGCTCAAGCGGCTCTGCAGCCCCAGCAGCGTCGCCTTCGTCCCCGGCCTCGCACGTCTCGTCCACGCCGTCGGGCTCGGCCGCCTCGTCCGGCTCGGCCGGCCCGTCGGTTGTTGCCGCCTGCTGACCGCCGCTCGCCTCGGTTGCGGTAGGCGCCGGCTGCCCGGCGGCTCGTCGTGTGGCCAGCACCTGACGCACGCTCGACTCATCCACCCCGACCTGCCGGGCGATCGCACGTCCAGACTCACCCTGAGCGTGCAACGCCACGATCCGCTCGACGAGCTGATCGGTGATCTTCCACGCCCGTCTGGGGCCCCGCTTGGCATCGACGAGCCCGCCCACCCCGTCACGGTCGAGCTCACGGCGCCAGCGCCACACCGTGGTCTCGTTGACCCCGAAACCGTCCGCGACCTGCCGTTGGCTGGCCGCCTCGGTCTTGACAAGGTTGGCCGCGGCCAGCCGGCGGCCAGTCTCGTCGCCCTCCTCCCAGCAGGCCGACACCATCCCATGCAGCCACACCGCCCCACCCTCGCCGGGCTCCTCGACCAGATCCACCCCCGGCGCGATACGAACCGAGCATGGCGGCGACAGCGGCAACGGTGGCTCCTGATCACGCAACTTGGCCAGCATCGTCGCCGCCACCGCCCACCTCCACAACTCGACCGAAACTCTGCATATATTATCCCGCATCGAGACCCTGAAAGCAAGCCCATTCTGCAGAATTCGAAGGATCTAGCCTCCTATGTCAGGAGGTCTGGAACCACCCATCGGGGATCGGCTCCACCCACGTGCCTTCGGGCCGGGTCGTGAGTTCGGCCGTTGCCACCGTCGACGCCGGTCC
>CAYVJT010000376.1:0-2582 GCA_964451855.1 uncultured Actinomycetota bacterium | reverse complement strand
CGAAGCGGAGCCGACCCCGGATCGGCTTGCTGTACTCCGCCGCCTCCACGGCCGATCAGATACGCCCCACGTACTCGACGGTGAAGATGGCGACAGATACGACCTCGAGCCAGTGGAACACCTCGGCGAACCGCTCGAAGATCGGGTCCACCGTCTCCAGCATGACCGCGATCACGTTCACGGCGATCAGGACCAGGACCGTCCAGTCGACGAGCCGTCCTGCACGTCCGCCAAGCCGCGGCTCGAAGAGTTCGTACACGCGGCGCCGATAGCCCCGATGGGTCATCCGAGTATCTCCACGTGAGGTGCGCTGGAGGGCCGCCTACCGAGGACCCCACCAAGGGGCGGTGATGGTCCGAGGGCCTCCCGAACCACGTGATGTCGTAGCCCACCGCTGCCGGTCGTCATGAGTCATCCAACGGATCGATCTGGCGTTGTCCGGTCGGCATGCCCAGATGAGAACAGGAGCTACTGGTTCGCTTCCGGCTCTGGAGCGGGGGATGAACGGGCCTCGTCGGAATCTGAAGTCGGAGGCGCCTCCCACGCTGGCCTCGACTGCTGCCCCGCTGCCGGCTTCGACTCGGTGCGAGCTTCGCGCAGCTTGGGTGCCTTCGGTCGCCACTCCGTGAGCTGCTGGAAGAGCTCACGATAGAAGTCGATGGCTTGCTGGCGGGTCTCGGTGATGAACCCACCCTGTCCGGAACCTCGCTTGATGCCCATCGGCCGTGCTAGCGATAGGTGGAACTCCCGCGGTTCGCGCTTCTGGTCGTCGGGCAACAGCACCTTCTTCTCGTCCTCTCGTACTTCGCCGAGGAGGACCGCTGTGGTCCGCTTCAGACCGACGAACCTGGTCTCGATCCTCAGGTCATCCGGCGCGTCCTTCAACTGGCGCAGGATCCAACGCACCCGGGTGTCTGGCCGCCCCTCGCCAGGCGCCTTGATGCTCACGCTCGTCGTCACCATCTGCGCGCGAAGGTCCGCCGTCAGCGAAAGGGGACCCACAGCGTCAGGGATGCGCAGACGCATCGACAGCACACCCTTATCGACCAGCTCGTCCTTGGTCTCCTCGATGCGCTCCGCGAGATCGGTCTTGACCCGCTCAGGGGTCACGTCGACGCCGGTCTCCTGGGTGAACCCCAGCGCGACCCAATGGACGAACTGTTCCCAGCGTCGGGCGATGTCGCCAACCTCGGACTGACGCTTGTTCAGCGCGTTGTGCCGAGCGCCATCACGCACCTTCACCCACGAGGGACCCATGTCACCGAGCTCGGCGACACCAGATCTCTCATGGGACAGGTAGGCGATCAGCTCACTCAGGATCCAGGCCTGGTCAGGATCGGAGACCCCTCGGTAGTCATGCTGGAGGATGGCCTCCGTGACGATCCGCCACCAGGAGAGCTGCCACACCTGCACCTTGCGCAGCTTGTTCTTCGGTATCTCCACCGGAACGTCGTCCGCACCGCCCAGGATGTTGTTGTCGATGATCAACACCCCGTCGAAGCCCTCACGGATCGCCGCGTCCACGTACTTGAGCACCTGCTCGGTGTTGGTCTGATCGGTGCCCGTCTTGACCTCAACGAGCGCGGACCACCGGCGCTTGCCGCTGTCGGCGATGATCGCACCGTCCGGCCGGACCGTGCCGCCACTACCGTCGTCGAGGAACACCTCGACGTAGGTGTGCAGCTTGGTGCGCTTGCCCTTCGGCGCACCGAGATCACCGACGAGCTCACGTCCGAACTCAGGAACGGCCTTCATCACCGACAGCAGCGCCGAGGTGGCACGCTGTTCCTGCTCCCGCGCCCCCTTGATGCCGGCCGTTGGGATGAGTCTCGCCGCCTGCCACGTCGCCGCGTCAGCCTTGCTCCCCATGCGCTCCCCGATGATGGAACCCATCGCCACCTGCACGACGATAGACGGATAGACCGTCACACGCAGCCAGAAGCTGCCGGCTCGACATCCACCGTTTCAGAAGCAGCCGACGGTAGGCGCAGGGTCAGCCCCGGGGAACTCTCGTCTCTGCCAGCGAGGTTTCTGGTGCCCACCAGCGGGAAGATCCCATCTCCCCGCCGGCGTCGTGCCAGCGCCGTGGATCCACGAGCTACGAGAGTAACCTTCGGCTCCAGGCACCATCGACATCCTGTGGTCACGACGCCTGGCCGGATCGATCGGGTCCGGCCTGGTCGTGGCGGTGTTGAGCGACGGGAGTTGCGCCCATCGCGGTAGGAGGTCTTCGCTGCTGACGGTGGTCCTCTCCCGCCAGCTGGCCCTGTCCTCCTTCCTTCTCCTCTCGGCCGCGGCCGTCCTCGTCTACGTCCGCGATGCGGTGTAATTGGCCGTGGGGCTGCCCAGTCGGCGCAGACGTGCGATCGCACGCGAGAGTGGTGGGACGGCGTAGCCACCGGGGTCGCCCGTGGATCGGTGGCATGCCTGGCGGGCGAAGGAGGAGAGCTCGCTGGAGCCGGCAGCAGCAACGGTCCCGGGCGTGAGGCGGGGGAGCACGCCCGGATCGGTTGGCCAGGTCACACCGACCCGTGACTGCCGTTCGCCTGATCGAATGCCTCGGCGTCGCCCAGGTCGGTGAC
>CAYVJT010000375.1:0-2587 GCA_964451855.1 uncultured Actinomycetota bacterium | reverse complement strand
AGGAACGCCTCGAAGTCGCTGGTGAGCGGTCCGGCCTGCGCCGCAGCGCTGACGAGCTGGCCCCGGATGCAGCCCCAGTCATCGGGGATGTCCTGGACCCACGCGGAGAAGGCCTCCGCGTTCTCGGGCTCGTCGGCCGGCTCCGGGTCGGCCTCGGGCTCGTCGCCGGTCACCTCTTCGATGACCGGCTCGGTGGTGCCGTTGGCGTCCTCGTCGCCCTCCGGGGAGTGGCCCGCGCAGAACGACGCCTCCGGTGCGTGCTCCTCGCAGAAGGTGTCGATGTCGAAGGCGGCGCTCCCGTCGATCGCGTTCCTGGCGACCTCGTGGCCCGGCGGCTCCTCGGCGTCGTCCCCTCCGTTCTGGGCGATGGCGACACCGCCACCCACCATCATGACCGCGGCGGCGGTCGCGGCGACCCCGCGCTTGGCGAGGAACCGGCTCAGTCGGGTTGGTAGTTGCATCGTGCCTGCTCCCTGCTGTCGGATGGTCGGCGACCGGGTGTCCATCGGTCAGCCGACCGGAAGTACCGTCGCAGAGGTAAGCGGCTCCACCGCGTCGATGGTGATGCCTGATCGGCGAGTGTGCGCAGAGAGCACGCTCTGTAGCGCTACGGTTACGCAGAGTGAGTGGAGCGGATCACGTCTCGGAGCCGCGGAGGGCGGCGAGCTCACGCTCGATCAGTGCGCAGGTGGCGTCGAGCCTGGCCTCGGTGGTACGCAGGTTCCCGGTCGCCAGGCGCAGCACGTACCGGCCTTCCAGGACGGTGTGCGACAGGAACGCCTCGCCGCTGGCGTTGATCCGGGCCAGCAGCGCGCGGTTGAGGCGGTCGAGACCGGCTGCGCGCGGATCCACCTCGTCCGCCGGCTCCTGCACCCAGTCGGGGACGGCACGGAAGCAGACCGTGGACATCGGCACGTCGGCGACCACCTCGAGGTCCTCATGCGCCTCGATCCAGTCGGCGACGTGGTGGGCCTGGGCGACGTGCTCGCGGATCCGCGCCGCGAGCCCCTCGGCGCCGAAGTAGCGCAGGACGAGCCACAGCTTGAGGGAGCGGAACCGGCGGCCGAGTTGCACGCCCCAGTCCATGTAGTCGGTGACCTCGCCGCCGTCATCGGTGGTGAGGTACTCCGGCACGATCGAGAAGGTGCGGGTCAACGTGTCCACGTCCCGGACGTACAGCACGCTGCAGTCCACCGGTGTGAACAGCCACTTGTGCGGGTTGGTCACGAACGAGTCCGCGTGCTCGACCCCGTCCAGGACCCAGCGGTGCTCCTCGCACAGGGCGATCATCCCGCCGTACGCCCCGTCCACGTGCAGCCAGACGGGATGACCCAACTGCTCGACGATGCGGTCGCGCACGTCGGCGATGGCGGCTACGGGGTCGACCGAGGTCGTCGAGGTGGTCCCCACCGTCGGCACGATCGCGAGCGGGCGGTACCCGAACCGGGCGTCCTCCTCGATCGCCTCGACCAGGGCGTCGGGATCCATGCGGTAGGCATCATCGGTGGCGACCGCGCGCACACCGTCGCGCCCCAGCCCGAGGGTGATGGCGGCCTTCTCCACGGAGGAGTGGGCCTGCTCCGAGGTGTAGACGCGCAGAGGCGGCAGGTCGGTGCGCCCGGCCAGGCCCCGATCGCGGATGTCGAGGTTGGCTGCCTCCCGAGCGGCCGCGAGCGCGACCAGCGTCGACACCGAGGCCGTGTCGTTGATCACTCCACGGAACCCCTCCGGCAGGCCGAGCAGCTGCCGCAGCCAGTCGACCACCACCTCCTCCAACTCGGTGGCGGACGGCGAGGTCCGCCACAGCATCCCGTTCACGTTGAAGGCGGCCGCGAGGGCCTCGCCGAGGATGCCCGGGCCCGAACCCGTGATCGCGAAGTAGGCGTGGAAGGCCGGGTGGTTCCAGTGGGTGATGCCGGGCAGGATCACCTCGTCGAGGTCGCGCATCGCGTCCGCGAAGGGCTCCGGGGCGCGCGGCGGGGTGTCCGGGAGCTTGCCGGCGATCTCGCCTGGCGCCACCGGCGAGAGCACGGGCAGGTCCGCGACTCCGTCGAGGTAGTCGGCGATCCAGTCGATCACCTCGTGCCCGTGACGGCGGAAGGCGGCCACGTCCATGTCGCCGGTGCCCAGCTGCCCGGGGTCGAGGTCACGTTCCGAGGTGCGCGAGGAGTTGGTTTCGGGATCGTCCGGTGCAGCGCTCATGCCGCATCCTCATCGCTGGTGTCCTCGCCAGCGTCGTCCGCGGTGCTGTCGTCTCCGTCGGCCTCGTCGTCGCCTTCCCCGTTCCCGTCTCCGTCGGCCTCGTCGTCGCCTTCCCCGTTCCCGTCACCGTCGGTCTCGGAGTCATCGCCGTCGGTCTCCCCGCTCTCACCATCCTCGGCGGCTTCCCCCTCCCCATCGGCCTCCTCGACCGCCTCGGGTTCTGGTTCGGGCTCCGGCTCTGGCTCCGGTTCGGGCTGCGGCTCGGGCTGCGGCTCGGGCTGCGGCTCGGGTTCGTCAGGTGGTTCGGGGAAGTCGAAGGTCGGCAGCGGTTCGGGCTCCTCCTCGACCGCCTCCTCCTGGAACGTGAGGTCCTCGAGGACCGGCG
>CAYVJT010000374.1:0-2597 GCA_964451855.1 uncultured Actinomycetota bacterium | reverse complement strand
GGGCGGTGGCCGGGTTGGTCGCACGCAGCTGGGTCAGCCGCTGGTCGAGTTCGGCACGGATCAGCTCGGGGTCGGCGAGCAGCCGGGTGACATGCTCCCACACGGCGGGTTCGAGCACGTCGGCGCGGACAGGTCGGGCGTCGCAGAGCTTGCCGTTCTCGTGGCGCCAGCTGTCGGAGCCGATGCAGCGGTAGTAGACGATCTTGCGCTTGGAGGTCTTGGTCGAGGTGCGGTAGTAGGCGTAGCTGCACGAGACGCAGGCGACCAGGCCCTTGAGCAGCGCTGGGGTGGTCGAGTTGCGGGCCGCGAACCGCTTGTTGTTCTGAAGCCGGCGTGCGGCACGCTCGAAGGTGCTCTCGTCGATCAGGGCCGGCACCGGGATCTCGATCCACTGGTCAGGGTCACAGTCGACGGTGACGGGGTTGGTCGCCCGCGCCTTGCCGGCCAGCCGGGTGGAGCGGGTGGCCGCGGGCCGCATCTGGTGGTCGCGGGCGGTCTTGCCGAACCCGGCCCGGCCGGCGTAGGCGGAGTTGCGCAGCGACACGTCGCTTGAGCACGGCGGCGACACCTCGCCGGAGGACAAGACGAGCGTGTCCAGAAACGGCCTTCCACCCGTGGCGACGATTCTGGGAGGCATGGGGAATGCGCGGTTGCAGCGGCGTCCCGGGCGTCGGTCCGCAGTGGTTCGACGTCGGTCCTTCGGGCCAAGGTCCGTAGTGCGCCCGCCACCGTCCCCACTCCTCGAGGTCGCAGCCAGCAGAGCCGGTGATTGCGCGGTCCACCCGCACATCGTCCCCGTTGCGAGCGGCCGGAGGACGACGTCAGGCGCACGAAACTGCTTCCGTGTCGGGATCGGTCGGATTGAGGGTGACGTCTCAAGATCCGTCCCAGTCGTGAAGTTCTGATGCATACTTGATTCAAGTTGCCAGGAGCTTCTCGTCGAGGTCGTCGTCCTGGTGGGTGTGGGTCCGGCGTTCGGTCGGGGCGGCAGGCTACGGGCCGGGAATCCTGCTGGTCCACTGCGACATCGTGGCAGTCCCGCTGGTCTGCACAGGCCCACCACACAACGGGTAGGAGCCGAGAACCATGCCGTCCCTCTCGAACGGCCAACGACGAGAAGCGCTGCGCCTGCTCGGCCTGCAGGATCCCGTCGAGCCGTCCGAGGTCGTCAACGCCTATCGACACTTGGCGCGGCAGCACCATCCCGACCTCGGGGGCGACCCAGCCGTCTTCCGTTCGCTCACCGTGGCGCGTGACATGCTGCTGGCGGATGCGCGCATCGACGCGGGCGAACAAGCCAGATCGCCGTCTGGTCGATCCGTGGTGGTGCGGCAGCGACCGAGCCGGCGGTTGCTCCGCCGTCTCCGTCGGCGCCTCGGCCGAAAGGGAGGCGAACGCCGCGACCTGGACTGAATCGCCCTTTTGACCGGATGCGGTCCGGTGTCGGTCCCGCTAGCTTCGGGATGGAGATTTGACGTGACCGCGCGCTGCGGGAGTGAGCCCAGCGTCCCCCAAGATCGAGGCAGCCATGACAACCATCCGCTTCGGCACGATCGTCGGCCTCGTCCTCGGCTCGATCTGGGTGTTCGCCGGCTTCCTGTCGGCCCTGCTCGTGGCGGTGCTCGCGGCGGTCGGCGCCGTGATCGCTGCCGTCGTGTCCGGCCGTGTCGACCTGGCCGAGTACCTGGGTCACCAGCACGACTGATACCGCGCACCGAGGCTTCGGGCCTCGACCGTTATCGAAGGGAGCAACACCATGAGCCAGTCGCCGAGCACGCAGCCGACCACCTCGAAGGAGCCGTCGGGGGGCAGTCAAGACATGGAGGTCACCAAGCGGTCCGAGGACCTCGGGACGACCACCATCGATGACGGTGTCGTGGCGAAGATCGCCGGCATCGCCACGCGTGAGGTCAAGGGTGTCGCCTCGATGGGCGGCAACCTCAGCGGTGCCGTCGCCCAGGTCGTCGGACGCATCCGTGGAGAGGAACATGCGACCTCCGGTGTGGGTGTCGAGGTCGGCACCCGGCAGGCCGCCGTCGACCTCGTCATCACGGTGCAGTACCCCGCGACCATCACCGAGGTCGCTTCGTCGGTGCGCGACAACGTGATCGACCAGATCGAGAAGCTGACCGGCCTGGAGGTCGTGGAGGTCAACATCGCCGTCACGGACCTGGCGTTCCCGGGCGGGGAAGGGGAGGACGACGAGCGCCGTGTCGAGTGACCCCACCGGGTTGCGCCGAGCTGACCTCGCGCGCGCCGCCGCCGATGCGGCGAGGACCACGGCAGGCGTGACACGCCTGGACGGTGGCGCCCTCGGTGAGTTCGCCACCTACGCGGACGGCGAACGGGTCGAGGGCGTCCGGCTCGGGCGCGAAGATCCCTCCACGGTCCGGCTACGTCTGGTCGTGGCCTACGGCCGGCCGATTCCGGAGATCGCTGCGGACGTGGAGGCGGCGGTCCGCGACCGGCTCGGTCCGCGGTGGCGTCCCACCCGGGTCGACATCGATGTGGTCGACGTCGATACCCGTATGCCCGACCGCAACGACGACGAGGGCTCGGTCCGCTCCGACAACAAGGGGTAACGCATGCTGCTCCGC
>CAYVJT010000373.1:0-2623 GCA_964451855.1 uncultured Actinomycetota bacterium | reverse complement strand
CGGCCTCATGGCCGCGCGTGAGCGCCGGTATGTGACGCGAGAACGGCCGGTAAGGGGTGGCGGCCGTCGCTTGCCATGCCGCACGATGTGCTGCACACTCTGCATCATGGGCACACTGCGCAGGAAGACCGTCAACTTCGACCCGAGCGACGCTGCATCGGTCGCCCCGTTCCTCGACGAGGAAACCGACGAGCACGCCGCTCTCGAGCGGCTCGCTGGCCAGCCCCTGACCTCCGACGCCGCTGAACTGCGAGCACTGATCATGCTGGGAGCCGCACGCGTGCGGGAGGCACTACTCGAAGACGCCTACAACGACGCGGTCGACGCCGGCGACTTCGACGAGACCCGCGAGTGGACGCGGCAGACCAGGGCAGCCCGCCGCCGCAGGCAAGCGTGACCCCCTCCCCGTCCGAGCTGCTCCGAGGGAGCGTGTGGAACTTCCGCTACCTCGACACTGACGACCCCAAGCCGGTGGTGATCGTCTCCAACGATGGGCGCAACCGCTCCCGATTCGAGTGGGTCCACGTCGTGCGGATCACGAGCCGCCCCAAGCGTCCGCTTCCCACGATCGTCGAGCTCACCGAAGGGGATGCTCCACTGACCGGGCGCGCGATGGTGGACGAGCTCGAGCTCGTCCACAAGGACGATCTCGAGGAGCGACGTGGCATGCTCGCTCCGCTCACGATGCGCGAGATCGACGTGGCACTTCGCCGAGTCCTCGCTCTCGAATGAGAGCGCGCTGTATCGCCCGCTCGAAACTGGTCGGGGCAGAGAGATGGCTGCGTGATACACGCCGCCGCTCGGGGTCCTGTTTTCGGATCTCGTTGCGAGGTGGCGCGTTGTGGCGGCAGGATGAGCTGTGTGACGGCCGTCGGCAAGGTGCAGGTGTGGCAGAACTGGACGATCTGGCGCTCGCGCAAGTCCTGGCCGGTGAGGCCGATCGGATCGCCCGTGCGGCATTCGTCGCAGGCCGTGCGACCCACTATGAGATCAAGGAGGACGGCAGCCCGGTCAGTGCCGTTGACGTGGCTGTCGAAGAGGCGCTGCTTGCGATCCTGCAGCAGGCGCGGCCCGGCGACGGAGTCGTCGGAGAGGAGGTCGGCTCCCACGGCGAGAAGGGGCGCCGCTACTGGACGCTGGATGGCATCGTCGGGACGGCTGGGTTCGTAGCAGGATCGCCGCTGTGGAGCACGCTGATCGGGCTCGTCGTCGATGGCGAACCTCAGTTGGGCGTGAGCACGAGCACGGGCCAGGGGCGGCGGTGGTGGTGTTGGGCGCAGACCGGCTCGGGGGCCTGGAGCGGTGTTGTAGACGGCCAGGGTGTGGTCGGCGCTCCACAGTCGATGGCGGCGAGCGACAGCAGCCACGGCCGATCGCCGCGCGCGTGGATCGAACCTCGGGCGGAGTTCGAGCTCTCGCCAGGCATCGCACGACTCGTGGGGCGTGTCGAGCAGGTCGAGATGACCACGCACCCTGCCAAGATGGTTGCTGCCGGCGAGCTCGATCTGGCGGTCATGTATGCGGCGGGCATCTGGGATCTCGTGCCCCTGATCCCTCTGGTCAACGAGGCGGGCGGACGCTGTTTCGAGCTCGGCGGTGCCACATTGGACCGACTGGCCGGAGACGTGATCTTCGCCAGCAAGCACACGGCTGAAGTCCTGCCTGAACTACTTGCACCGTAATCCGTTGCGTCGCTGTCTTCGCCGATGATGGGCGGACAGGTTGTTCGCGTGTTTCGCACATTGCTCCGAGACTGTCGAGCTAGGGTCGCGTCGACTGGCTTCGCCGGCACGGACTTGGGCCTTGACACGGGCGTGTTGTCACGGGAGCGCGGATGGGGAAGAAGAACGTGGTCAGTGAGGTGGCGGCCCTCTGGGACGACCAGGCCTCGACCTTCGACGAGGAACCCGACCATGGACTTCGCGACGCAGTCGTGCGCCGTGCTTGGATGGAGCGCCTTCAGTCGTGGTTGCCCGAGCCGCCTGCTGACCTGGTGGATCTGGGATGCGGGACCGGCACCCTCTCGGTATTGCTCACGCAGTTGGGCTACCGCGTGGTCGGCGTTGACGTTTCGCGCCAGATGATCCAACGCGCCCGGACAAAGTCCGAGGTGACCGGCGTCGCAGCGAGCTTCCACGTTGCCGATGCAACAGCGCCACCGGTCGAGCCGACCTCCATGGACATCGTGCTCGTGCGTCACGTTGTCTGGACCCTGCCCGACCCCTATCGCGCCATCGCGAACTGGGCCGGATTGCTTCGGGATGGCGGGGTTCTGGTGATGGTGGAGGGCCGGTGGGCGCCCACTGGCTCCCAGCACGACCAAGAACCCGATGGACTCCGAGCAAGGATCCCCTGGTACGGCGGCGTCGACGCAGAGACCCTTGCCGCCGCACTGCGGCCCTGGGTTGCCGAGCTCGAGGTGCACGACCTCGCCGGTGATGAACAGCTCTGGGGTCGGCCGGTGAGCGACGAGCGGTTCGCTCTGGTCGCCCGAGCCAGGTCGCGGTAGGAGCGCCATCGCAGTGTTTGCGTGTCGCGGCGACTCCGCGGCAATCGTCAGCGACCCGGCACAGAACGCGGAACGGATGGGCGGCCGGGGTAAGAAGCGCCGTCGTCATACACT
>CAYVJT010000372.1:0-2632 GCA_964451855.1 uncultured Actinomycetota bacterium | reverse complement strand
GCCAGGCGAACTCGCCGGTGAGATGGCGTTGATCGAAGGTGGAACACGTACGGCAACGCTGGTGGCCATCCGCGACACCTCCGCCGTCCGACTCCGGCGCGACCGCTTGTTGGCCACGTTGAGAGGACACCCCGACGCGCTGTTGCGGATCATGCGGATCGCGCTGCGTCGAGCCGGCGGCACCCACCGAGCGCAGGGCGGCGAACGCCGCTCGGTGGCGCTCGCCGCGGTGCACCCGTCGGTCGATATGGCGGGGCTCGCCCACGCTCTTGCTGGCTCGCTGCGCCTGATGGGTCCGGCGCGACTGCTGAGCTCGCAGGATGCCGAGGCGATGTTCCCCACGTCCGGCTCGCTCCAGGCCGTCGCCGACGCGCCGAGCGTGGCCCGCGTGACGCGGTGGCTCCAGGAGGAGGAGCAGCGCTACGACACCTTGCTGCTCCAGCTCGATGCGGAGCCCAGTGCATGGAACGAGATCGTGCTGCGCCACGCCGATCACCTCGTGACCATCGCCGACGCACGCGCCGGGCCGGACCCAAGCGCGGTCGAGCGGCGCATCCTCGAGGTACTGCACAACCGGTCCGGAGCCCGCGACCGGTTCGTCGGACCACGCACGAGCCTGGTCCTCATCCACCCGAGGGCCGAGCGGATGCGTGAAGCCCCGCGCGGCACGGCCCGGTGGCTGGCGACCCGGACGGTCGACGCGTGGTACCACGTGCGCCGGGAGCATCCCGCCGACATCGCACGACTCGCCCGGATCATCGCCGAACGGCCCATCGGGCTCGTGCTGAGCGGGGGTGGGGCCCGAGGTTTCGCGCACCTCGGCGTGCTGCGCGCGCTGGAGGAAGCCGAGGTCCCGGTGGACATCGTGGCCGGAAGCAGCATCGGCGCGGTGATGGCGGCGTTCTTCGCCCTCGGTCACGATGCCGAGGAGTGCGTGAAGCGGGCGAAGGACACGCTGCAAGGGATCATGGACTGGACGTTGCCGGTCGCGAGCCTCGCCAGCGGTACCCGGATGACCCGACGAGCACACCGTGAGGTCGATGGCCGCGACATCGAGGACCTGTGGCTGCCGTGGTCGGGTGTTACGACCAACCTCACGCGCCGGGAGGCGAGCGTGCACCGGCGTGGGTCGCTGCTGAAGGCGCTGCGGGCCACGGTCGCGATCCCGGGGATCGTCCCGCCCGTGGTCTACGGAGAGGATCTGCACATCGACGGAGGGGTGCTCGACAACCTGCCGCTCGAGCACATGCGACAGGTCAACCCGCGTGGCCCCGTCATCGCGGTCGACGTTGCGGTCAGCCCCGGCCCTCAGGCCACCGACGACTTCGGGCTTGCGGCGTCCGGTTGGAAGCTGCTGATCCGTCGCGCGCTGCCGGGACGCGGCACGCCGGAGGTTCCCGGCATCGCGACGACGTTGGCGTCGTCGATGCTGGCCGGGTCCAGCCGCGAACGCGATCGCGTGGTCGCCGACGGCCTGGCCGACCTGTACCTCGCGATCGATCCACCCCGCTGCGGACTGCTCGAGTTCGCGGCCGCTGATCGGGTGGTCGCGGCAGGTTACGAGGCTGCCCTCCCACAGGTCCGCGCCTGGCGTTCGAGCCTCCCGATCAACGCTGCAGGCCAGAGATCCGAGCCCTGACCACCGAGGCCGCGATGAACAGCGGTCACCGGACGCATTCGGCGAACAGGTTGATCCCTTCGTCCTCGAACCGGATGTTCGTGCTCGCACGCCCGAACGCGGACGCCTCGAACAACCGATCCATGTCCGCTTCGGTGCGGTGGACCAGCTTCCAGTCGAGCACGTGGTCCATCAGGCCCCGCGTGGAGTTCCTGGGGTGGATGTTGCCGAGGATGATCCGACCACCGGGCCGCAGCATGGCGTGGACCAGGTCCATCAGGCGCACCACCAGGTCATCCCCGAAGTAGTCGATCAACCCGATGCTGTAGACCAGGTCCTGGTCGCGGATATCCGACTCGGACCTGCCCAGTGCCAGTCGGATCAGGTTCTCGCTGACCAACGACATCTGCCGATCCAGGCCCTCGGACGCGGCCTTGTCCGCCACGAACGCCAGCGCTTGCAGGTCGATGTCGAGCAGGTTGGCGTGCAGCTCGGCCGGATCGTCCAACCGCGCGAAGGCATCGAACACCTCCCGCGCCGGGCCGCATGCCAGGCTGGTGATCTGCGCCGTCTCTCCCGGTCGGGCGGCGATGGCCGCATCGATCTCGGCGGTCAACAGGCCTCTCCGATGGCGCACCGCACGGGCGGCGGACGTATCCAGGAAGCAGTGATCGATCAGCCGACCGATGGCGTTCTGACCGCCGGGCTCGTTGCGGTAGATCAGCTCCAGGGTCAGGAAGTCGCCCGCGTAGCCGCGCGGCTTGGTGTAGAAGCGTTCGGCCGTCTCGGTCAGCAGGATGTAGGGCAGCAGCTCGTGCTGCAGACGGCTCGCCACCTCCTCGCGGACCCGCTCGTTGTCGATGTCGTGGGTCAGGACCTCGTTGAGCAGCGCGCAGAAGCCGTGGAACTCCGCGACGATGCGGTCTCGGGTGGCTTCGGGCACCTCGTCGTCGTTGTTGCCCGCCTCCTCGTTGGCGGCGAAGACGGCCTGCTTGAACCGCTCGATGGGCTCGC
>CAYVJT010000371.1:0-2639 GCA_964451855.1 uncultured Actinomycetota bacterium | reverse complement strand
CTACGCCGGCGGCCGCGGCGAGCCCGGCGTACTCGCCCTTGGGGTCGATGATGTGCGCGCCGCGGCCGAACTCCAACCCCCGCCACACCAGCGTCTTGGCCAGCGACGACTTGCCAGAGCCGACGTCGCCGAGGATGAGAACGTTGGGGTTGGTGAGCCGGCCTTGCTGGTAGAGCGTCCAGGGGTCCCAGCAGAAGCTCCCGCCGGTGGGTGACGTTCCGATCACGATGCCCTGGCTCTCGTCGGTCGCGGAGCCGGTCTGAAACGGAAAGATCGCCTCCAGCGACGCCGTAGAGGCCTCGAAGGGTTCCGGCCGGGCTTCCCACAACATCCTGCCAGCGAACCGGCGCCGCTGACCGCGCGGGCCTCCAAGGTGCCGGTACCGGGCGGCCTGTTGCCGTCGGTCGGCCGCCTCTTCGGCCCGTTGCCGCCGCCGCTCGTCGCGTAGCTGGCTGCGGTCGGGACGACCGTCGGACCGCCCCGTCCTGGCACGCGCCACACGCCGGGTGGCTGCCCGTCGCCGCCGCAGGTTCATCGGGCACCTCGACACAGCGGGAGGGTGAATCCGAACGCCTGCCGCTGGGTCCCAGCCATCCGCCGCAGCTGAAGCGCACAACGCCGTGCGGCCGCCTCGACCTGCCCCACGGCGATGTCCAACTCTGCCGGGGTGGCGGCGGTCACGGTGAGCAGCCACGCCACCCGGTAGGCCGTACGGCCCTCGACCAGGTCCTCCTCGCGTTGGGCGGCGTCCTGCCAGGTGCGCCGTTGACGTGCCGAGGTGGCAAACCCGAAGCGGGCACGTAGCGCCTGTTCGGATTCGGTGGACACCTGCTGGGTCTGGGCACGTCGTTCAGCCATGGCCATCGGGGTGGGCACATACAGGATCGACATGCGCCGTCTGGCCGGCACCCCGAGCAGCAGGTGCTGGAGGAACTCGCCGGTGACCGGCCGGGCCGGTGGGCGGACCACCTGGAAGGTGGTGGACCAGCCCGAGTCGTGCCGCACGGCCGACCAGCCGTCGAGCATCCCGGTCGGCCCGGCTGCAGCCGGCTCGACGCCACCGCCGTCGTTGACGTCGGTCGGCTGGCTGTCGGCCACGGCGGCTGCGGGGTCGAACGCCGTCCGCAGCACGCGCCCGATGGTGGGGACGGGCAGCCAGCCGCGCAGATCGACGCCGGCGGCACGAAGGGTCTCCTCGACAAGCGCGGCACGGTCCATCAGCACGGCGGCGGCGCCATCGTGGCCGCCACCGGCCTGGCGGATCGCCCGTCGGGCGAGCCGGACGTCGAGCCCGATCGCGAGCAGCATCCGGTGCTGCTGGGCGGACGCCCCTGTGGCCTGCACGACCTGCCGGTAGGAGATGGCGGTGGCGTCGGTTCCCCGGCCGCCGTGGTCTCGATGGTGCGCGGCGAGCGGTGCCGTGGTGGCGGGGCCGACGGTGTGGACGAGCTGGAGCCGGGACACCTCGGGCAGCGACTGGGCCACATGATCCAGTACCGCCCCCCAGGCGCCGATGCGTGCCTGCTGGTCGGCCGGGTCGCAGAACAGGAAGTCGTTGCCGGCGATCTCGGCGATGGCGACCAGCCGGTGCCGGAAGGTGTCGCGGACGATCCCGTAGCCGGTCGGGGTGGGGTTGCCGACCGTGGCGCGCGAGGCGCCGGTGTAATGATGCAGCTCGATCCCGAACAGCTCACCGGGCAGGTCCAGGATCCCGTCAGGCAGGTCGAGGGCGAGGTCGGGGCTGGTGTAGAACTCGTTGTTGCGGGTGGCCTGACCCCATCCGAACGCGACCCAGATGGGCAGCCAGTCGATGGCCGCACGGCCGCCGACCTTCACCACGACCGCCGCCGCCAGCAGCATGATGGCGACGACCCCGGCGAGCAGGCTGGTCGGGGTCGGGCGGGTCAGCGTCGCGATCAGCACGACACCCGCGGTGCCGACGGCGGCCAGCCGGGCGGCCGACAGGCCGAAGAGCAGCCCCGGCGCCGGTCGGGACGGGAACTGGTAGACCGGCAGCTCGGTCACGACCGCGCTCCCGCAGTCGGCCTGGTCAACGCGCCCTGCCAGCCGCTCCCCGACGGCGCTCTACCCGGACCGCTCGAGGCCTCTGCCCGACTGGCCGACGAGGGCGAGGCGGCCGGGCCGGCACCGCCGGTCGCCGTTGCGGATGATGGACGGCCGGTGCCGCCGACCGTCGTCGCGGATGGGCGGCCGGTGCTGCCAGACGGTCCCGAGCTCGTCGACGGGCTGCCGGACGGTGCGGCTACCCCTCCCCCGGTGCCGGAGGGCCCGCCTCCTCCCGCCAACGGGGTGCCGGACGAACCGGCCGCCGGACCACCGGAACCGCCGGGCGGCCCTCCGCCTGCTGTGGCCATGGCGCCGCCTGCGGGCTGGCTGCCACCTCGCCGGATGCCCTGCTCGGCTCGCTGGGCAACAAGCGCGCCCTTGACCGCCACGACGCCGGCACCCACGGCGGCGGCCTTCGACCCGCGCGACATCGCCTGCACGGCGGTCTGCAGCTCTGGCGTACCGACGATCCGGGCCAACGCGGCGGGGGCGAGTGCGGCCAGCAGCACCCCGAACGTGCCGAAGATCAGCCGGTCCACCCCTGCGGGTTGGCCCATGACGGTGTTGGTGAC
>CAYVJT010000370.1:0-2642 GCA_964451855.1 uncultured Actinomycetota bacterium | reverse complement strand
CGTGCTCCTCCTCGACCTCGCCAGGCTCCTCGTCCTCGTGATCGTCCTCGTGATCCTCCTCCGGGGTCTCCTCGGCCGGCTCCGACTCCTCGGTCGGCTCCGTCTCCGCGGCCGGCGCCTCGTCGCATGGCACCTGCGCGGTGACCTCGGCGACCACGGCCACGATCTCCCCGGCGACCTGGGCGTCGATCCGCTCCGCCGCGAGCGCGTCGCGCGCACGGGAAGCCAGTTCCTCGCCCTCACGCTCCGCGAGGCAGCCGTCGCCGGCGTCGAGGTGGTCGGCCAGACGCTCAGCGCGGTCCGCGAGGATCGCGCGATCGGCGGCCGAGTCGGCCTGCGACCCCCCACAGCCGAAGAGCAGCACGCCAGCCACGAGGAGCGCCATCGCCGACATCCCGCTGCGCGCCACAGCGCTGCGCGCAACGGGACCGTGCGCCACGGCACCGTCCGCCATGACGGCACAGCGCGGCCGTCGTCGGGGCCACGCCGGGCGTGGGAGCGAGCTCCTCGACATGTCGATCCACACTAGGAGGTGGGCAAGCGCCGTCACGTGGCCGGGTGGCCAGGGGCCGACCCGAGCCGGGTGCGCGCTGGGCGGCCGGACCCGGGGCACGAGGAGGCGCGGGCCGGATGCCCGCCCCGGTCCGCCCTGAGGTGGAGTCCCCCCGGCTGAGGTCTCTAGCCGCACACGGCCGCGTCTGGCACCCTGTCCCACCGCCGAGGAACCGCCTTGGAGCCAACCGTTCACCCTGTTCGTGACGAAGTGCCTGAAACAGCAGGTCAGCGATGGGTTACTCTCGGGGCGGATCTGCCGATGCAGACGTCAGGAGGACCTCCGTAGAGGTCCTCGACGTGGAAAGATGGTCACATGTTCGAGAGGTTCACCGACCGGGCCCGCCGGGTGGTTGTCCTCGCCCAAGAAGAGGCGAGGATGCTCAACCACAACTACATCGGGACCGAGCACATCCTGCTCGGCCTGATCCACGAGGGTGAGGGCGTGGCCGCGAAGGCCCTCGAGTCCATGAACATCTCCCTCGAGGGTGTGCGCGAGCAGGTGACCGAGATCATCGGTCGCGGCCAGACCGCACCCGCCGGGCACATCCCCTTCACGCCGCGCGCGAAGAAGGTGCTCGAGCTGTCGCTGCGCGAGGCGCTCCAGCTCGGCCACAACTACATCGGGACCGAGCACATCCTGCTCGGTCTGATCCGCGAGGGCGAAGGGGTCGCCGCCCAGGTCCTGCAGAAGCTCGGCGCCGACCTGAACAAGGTCCGCCAGCACGTGATCCAGCTCCTGTCGGGCTACTCCGGCGGCGAGCCGGGCAAGGCCGGTGCCGGGGTCGGCGAGGCCTCGGCTCAGGGCTCGCGCGAGGGCTCGACGATCCTCGACCAGTTCGGCACCAACCTCACCCAGGCCGCTCGTGACGGCGATCTCGACCCGGTCATCGGCCGTCACCGCGAGATCGAGCGGGTCATGCAGGTCCTGTCCCGCCGCACCAAGAACAACCCGGTGCTGATCGGTGAGCCGGGTGTCGGCAAGACCGCGGTCGTCGAGGGTCTCGCCCAGCGGGTCGTCTCCGGCGAGGTCCCCGAGACCCTGAAGGACAAGCACCTGTACACCCTCGACCTCGGCGCCCTGGTCGCCGGGTCGCGCTACCGCGGTGACTTCGAGGAGCGCCTCAAGAAGGTGCTCAAGGAGATCACCAGCCGCGGCGACATCATCCTGTTCATCGATGAGATCCACACGCTGGTCGGTGCGGGTGCCGCCGAGGGCGCGATCGACGCGGCGAGCATCCTCAAGCCGATGCTGGCCCGTGGCGAGCTGCAGACCGTCGGTGCGACCACCCTCGACGAGTACCGCAAGCACGTTGAGAAGGATGCGGCCCTCGAACGCCGGTTCCAGCCGGTCAAGGTCGACGAGCCGACGATGGAGCACACCATCGAGATCCTCAAGGGCCTGCGGGACCGCTACGAGGCGCACCACCGGGTGACCATCACCGACGAGGCGCTCGTGGCCGCGGCCGAGCTCGCAGACCGCTACATCTCCGACCGCTACCTGCCGGACAAGGCGATCGACCTGATCGACGAGGCCGGTTCCCGGCTGCGGATCAGGTCGATGACCACGCCCCCCGACCTGCAGGAGCTCGATCAGGAGATCGAGGAGGCCCGGCAGGCCAAGGAGGAGGCCATCGACGCGCAGGACTTCGAGCGCGCCGCCGGTCTCCGTGACGACGAGAAGAAGCTCGTCGAGCGCCGCCAGAACCGCGAGGACACGTGGCGCTCCGAGGGCATGGACACGGTGCTCACCGTCGATGACGAGGTGATCGCCGAGGTCCTGTCGAACTGGACGGGCATCCCGGTGCTCAAGCTCACCCAGGAGGAGAGCGAGAAGCTGCTCCACATGGAGGACGAGCTGCACAAGCGCGTCGTCGGGCAGGACCAGTCGATCGGAGCGGTGTCCAAGGCGATCCGCCGGACCCGCGCTGGTCTGAAGGACCCCAAGCGTCCCGGGGGTTCGTTCATCTTCCTCGGCCCCTCCGGCGTCGGCAAGACCGAGCTGGCCAAGACGCTCGCCGAGTACCTCTTCGGCGACGAGGACGCGCTCATCCACCTCGACATGTCCGAGTACATGGAGAAGCACACGG
>CAYVJT010000369.1:0-2644 GCA_964451855.1 uncultured Actinomycetota bacterium | reverse complement strand
CGATCCTCGTCCCACTCGACCGAGAAGCCGATCGAGATGGCCGGGAAGAACCCGCGATCGGGGGCGTCGAGGTCGGCGAGCAGGGCGCCGCAGACATCGAAGTGCGACTGCGCGTCGACGGGCCGCCCCTGGCTGAGCGCCATCACCCCGCGGGTATGAGTTGCCGCTGCGATCACGTGGTCTGCGCCCAGCTCGCCGGCGAGCTCGCAGGCACGGTCGAGGTGCTCGGTGGCGGCCTCGACGCGGTGGGCGACCCAGAGCGTGGTTGCGGTGAGGTTGAGTGCCTGGGCGAGCGCCACCTCGTCGTCGAGCCCGCGGTGGATGTCGACCACCTCATGGGCGACCTCCTCGAGGCGTTCGATGCCCGCGGCGTAGCGCATGTCGAGCACGGTGATCGCGATCAGCCCCCGGGCCCGCAGTGCGCTAGGTGCGGGATCGGCCTCGAGCGCGGCCTCGAGCCACCGACGGCCCTCGGCGAAGTGCCCGCGGGCGAGCCAGAACCGCCACAGGCTCGTGGCCAGACGCAGCGCCGCCTCCGGCTCCACGGCCAGTGCGGAGCGCAGCGCTGCACGCAGGTTGTCGTGCTCGACCTCGAAGTGGTGCAGGGCCTCCTCGCCGGCCGCGGCTGCCCGCTCGGGGTCGTTGTCCTCCGCCCAGCCCCGGTACCAGTTACGGTGGCGCTGCTCGATCGTGGCGCGCTCACCAGCCTCGTCGAGACGCTTCGCCGCGTACTGGCGCACGATCTCGAGCAGCCGGTAACGGACCACCTCCCCACGGAACTCGGTGACGACCAGCGACTGGTCGACCACCCGACCCAGCAGTCCGATCACCTCACCGCTTGTCAGCGGCTCGCCACCGCACACGTGTTCCGCTGCCTCCAGGGAGAGACTTCCCGCGAAGACCGACAACCGCCGGAAGATCACCCGCTCGGCCTCGTCGAGCAGATCGTGGCTCCAGTCCAGGGTCGCCCGCAGGGTGCTCTGACGGGACAGGACAGCGCGGCTGCCACCTTCCTGCAGCTCCAGCGTCTCGACCAGGCGCTCCAGGATCTGGGCGGGAGAGAGCATACGCACCCGGGCCGCCGCGAGTTCCAGCGCCAGCGGCATGCCGTCCACACGCACGCACAGCTCGGCCACCGCGGCCGCGTTCCGGGCGGTGAGCTGAAAGCCCGGTTGCGCGGCGGCGGCGCGCTCGCAGAACAGCTGCACGGCCGCCTGCTGGCCAAGCGCCGTGACGTCAGGCAGGCGCTGCAGGTCAGGTAGTCCCAGAGACGGCACGCGCCAGGCGACCTCTCCTGCGATACGCAGAGCCTCCCGACTCGTGGCCAGCACGGTCACCTCAGGGCACGAGCGCAGCAAGGCGGCCACCAGCTCAGCACACGCCGTGATCAGATGTTCGCAGTTGTCGAGCACGAGCAGCAGCTGACGCGACGCGAGGCGCGCGGTGATCGCGGGGGTGGGTGCGCCGCGCTCGGGCAGCTCGAGCCCGAGCGTCTCGGCCAACGCCAGGGGCACGCCCTCGCCATCCAACGTCGGCGCGAGGTCCACGAGCCACACCCCGTGATCGGGGCCGCCAAGCTGCCGCCGAGCCACCTCGAGCGCGAGGCGGGTCTTTCCCGACCCGCCCACGCCCGTCAGCGTCAGCAGCCGCGTCGACGCCAACAGCCGCTCGACCTCGACGACCTCACGTTCACGGCCGACGAAGCTGGAGTCGGGCACCGGCAGATTGCTGGCCCGTTCGGACGCCGCCTCGGCAGTGAGCGGCCCGTCGGTGGTGAGCGGCCCGTCGAGCCCGGCCGCGCCGGGCCCCTCCACCGACCCCGCCAGCAGCTGGCGATAGAGGCGGCGGGTCTCAGGATCCGGGTCCGCCTCGAGGCTCTGCCGCAGCTTCTCCCGCAGCTTCTCGAACTCGGCCAACGCCTCCTGACGACGGCCGCTCTCAGCGAACAGCTCCATCAGCTCGCGGCGCGCGCCCTCATGCAGCTCGTCGTGGGCCAGCAGGACATACAAGACCCCGATGGCTGCCTCGGCCTCGTCGCGGTCACGGTGCCGCCGTGCGAGCTCGAGCAGCAGGGTGGTGTACGTCTCCTGCAGGGCCACCCGGGCCGCCTCGGCCCAGTCCTCATAGCGGTCCTCGGGCAGCAGCTCACCTGCGTAGAGCTCGGCAGCGGCCCGGTAGTGCTCGATCGCGCCCGTCCGCTGTGCCCTCCCGGCGGCGGCGGTGAACTCCTCGACATCGACGGTGACCTCGAGCCCCTCGCCGAAGGAGACCACACCGCCGTGGAGCCGCAGCGCCTTGCGCCCGTCGAGACCGACCGACGCAAAGGCGTCCCGGGACGCCCGCAGCGTCTGGTGGAAGTTGTTACGCACCGCGGCGGCATCCTTCTGCGGCCACAGCGCCTCGCCGAGCTCCTCCCAGGCCAGGCGGTGCCGAGGGGCCAGTGCCAGCAGCTTCACCAGCGACTTGGCCTTGCGCAGCCGCCAAGCCTCCTCAGAGATCCACCGCCCGTCGACCCCCACCGCAAACCCGCCGAGAAGGTCGATGCGAAGATGGCCATGCATCCCCATGGGTCGCTCCCGCCATGCCAGTCACGCTAACGCCACCGTCGCGCCGGGTCCAGACGGTCTCTGGAAGACCCTCCGGA
>CAYVJT010000368.1:0-2646 GCA_964451855.1 uncultured Actinomycetota bacterium | reverse complement strand
CGAACCCCCGGCCGCCTGATCCGTAGTCGCATGTTCTTACTGTAACTGAGCGAATTGCCGCGAACTGAGCGAATACAGCGTCGCTGAGGCAATAGACGGTGGGCACGTTTGGGCATGACCTGGCATGGCTCGATCGGATCGGCACCAGCGGCGGCGTGCCGAGTCAAGTCTTGCGGTCATCCGGACCTCTCCTGAGATCGAGCTGGTCCCTGGGGGTTGGCAGCGTGTAGTAGGTGCCACGACGCTGACCGTGTCGCTCGAGTCGCCCCGACTCGACGAGTGAGGTCAGCAGCCTGAGCGCTTCGGCGCGGTCGAGCCCGGTGCGTTCACGGACCAACTCATTGGTGACGTGCGCCTCATCCTCTGCGACCTCTAGAACGACCGTTGACAGCTCCTCAGGAGCCAGCCGGAGACCCGCTGGAGGTCCGAGCCCCCCGGCTAGCACGTACTGCGTCCCTCCTCGTGCACCGTGCTGTTGCAGCAGGCCGGCGTCGCGAAGACGCTGAAGCGCCTGTCGGGCATCAACCGAGTCGACGCTGAGCAGCTCGCGCACCGACTTGTTCGTCAGCGTCGCACCGCGAGCAGCCTGCAGCAGGAGAAGTCGGTCCTCCGGTTGGATCCTGCCACGCAGTTCGATCTCGCGTAGCCAGGCGCGCTCCCGGGGAGTGACGGTGCCTCCGACGGGAAGAACAACGCGCACGGAGTGCGATGTCTCTTCGAACCGTGGAGGGTCGAGCAGCTCCTCGAGCATCGTGTCTTCCATGACGTCAATGCCACGGCCGGCATCCTCCGCCAGATGCAGGCGCCGGAGGACACGAAGGATCGACGAGTTGCGGGCCGACTGGGCATCCCGGATGTTGCTGACCGTAACCGGCTCCGGCAGCTCCCCCGGCGACTCGATCAGGAGGTGGTCAGGTCTGAGCTCGATGCGAGTGCTCACACCGCGGAGTTGATACTGGCGATGCGCTACGGCGTTCGCGATGCCCTCGCGCAGGACCACTTCAGGTATCCGTGGCAGGTCGTGGCGGCGGGTCCCGAGGACAACAAGGTCACTCCCCAACTCGTCCATGAGGATCCGTGTCGCTTCCGTCACCTGGTGGTCGATGGGGCCAGCAACCAGCTGTCGCTTGTCGTAGTCCCCCTCAGGATCTGTGAACCTGTAGATCTCGATGTCCGCACGACCGACCACGTCCGTTGGCGACTCGAGAAGATAGAGAGCGCCGGCGACGGTCAGGTGCGCCGGCTCGTCCTCCGTCGCTAGATTCTGCTCTCGCAGGCGATCGACCAACTTCGTGTCGTCGTTCCAGCCGAAGGCCTCACACAAGAGTCGGAGGCGCTCCGGGTCAGCATCCGCCACTGGGACCCGGGTATCGGACTTCTCGTAGCGTGAGCGCGACCTCGTGGAGGCCAAGAGTGAGAGTTCCTCACCGACCAAGGCCACGTTCTGCTTGCCCCGCCTCACCAGTGGTCGACCATCGTGCGTCTGCGCCACACCCTCACGCGCCTGGCTTACGGAGACGACCGTGACGGGGGCATCGTCCACCAGCACACTTCGGATCTCGTACTTGCCAACACCGTGGGCTCTGCCCATCGCGCGGTGGATCTGCAACTCCACGTCGCTACTGAGCGGCTTCCCCGCGATGGCGCCGTCGTCCTCGACGCCGACCAGCAGCACGCCACCACCGGCATTCGAGAAGGCAACGGCTGCAGCCTCGATGGCATCGAGCGACACGCCTCGCTTCCACTCGACGTAGTGACCCTCGTCGGGGTACTCGCGTGCGAACCCATCACCGTCAAGGGTCAGTGGAAGGGATGCTGTCGAGGAGGGATGAAACAGCGGATATGCCATACTTCTACTTCTGCTCGGAGCGGACTCACAAGTATGGCATAACTGTCGACCGCATGACTGGACTTCCGGTGTTCACACCGAACGGGAAGCTCGGCCGGACGGTGACGACCTGCCCACGACCGATCGCCGTACCGTTGCGCGGGAGAGCACGAGCGCCGAATCTTGCTGCGGCGAACACGCCACGCCTCGAACGCACGCCGTGGCCCCGACGTCCATGGCTCATCGACATCCGATCAGTCTTCGATTGGACTACGAGTGATAAGCCCGTCCTCCACGGCAACGGCCAACAGTTCCCGGCATGTCCTTCGAACGGAATCTGCTATCCCGTAGGACGGATCAGCCGAAGCTCGGTCCAGCAGCACCGCGACGTCGAGCGAGGTGACCTTCTCCAGGTGATGCTCCCCAAGACACGGGATGATGTAGCGCTGCACGTTACGCCGGTAGCGGTCGATGTCTGCAGCAGTGTCGATGAACTCGCCGAGCCACCGGCGCGCGTGCTCCTCGACCGCAAGCGGCCGGGATACACGTGTGCCGACCGCACGAGCGCGGGTCACGACCTGCCACTCCTGGGCTTCCGCCTCGGTCGCGAACGTCGCCGTGTACCGCGCACCGTCGACCATCAGCCGTGCGCGAACATTGCCGGAAGGCAGGTGATCAAGACTCATCATCGACTCCATCCACAGGCCTCGACCGAGACGCTACGGATGGCCCACCGTTTGTCGCGTTTGGGCATGCCCCCTGTGGAGAGCTCTCCGGCCAGAATGCAGTAACGCGAAATCCGGCCTGCTAGAGCGGTC
>CAYVJT010000367.1:0-2714 GCA_964451855.1 uncultured Actinomycetota bacterium | reverse complement strand
ACGGACAGGTCAGGCACAGGCGCTCCTTGCATGACGATGCCCGCCACGAGGGCGGGCGCGGGCAGGCGATAACGGGCCTCGTCAGCCGGTGATCTCGGTCCACTGCTCGGGGGGCTCCCAGCTATTCCCGTCAACATCGGACTCCCAGTTCTTGCCGTTATGGGTGACCCGGTCGCCCGCCTGATAGGCGTCATGGCTTCCGCTGGGTTGCTGCCAGGCCGGGTAGTCGTCGCCGGGTGCCACGGCGGGACGCCAGCCCGACTCGCCAGGAGGCCACACGTTGTCCGCCACTACAGACACCCAGGCGCCACCGTCGTAGCTGACCCACGCACCCTTGGGGTAGGCGTCGCCTGCATGGGTCGGCTGCTGCCAACGGGGCAGGTGGTCGTGGCCGTACGGTCCCGTCGGAGCTATCGGAGTGACCGTGTCGTCAGCCAACCCCAGCCCGGCGATGTCGTCCGCGATGCGCTGCAGAGCTTGAGACGACGGATGCAGGTTCGCTACGGCCCGCGCCAGGGCGGCTAGGCGCTGCTCCACGAGACTCAAGCCCAGCCCCCCACGAGCCCCACCACGAACGCCTGGCGGGAGCGGAACTCCACCAGCACCCGATCATCCACGGACGGAATCTTCGATGCGGCGACCGCGAACACCGTCCCGCCCCCATCCACATCCACCTGCAACGGGTCGACAGACACGACCGTGCCCGGCACCTGATCCACCGGCTTGCGGCGCTTGTTCTGCCTGAGCGTGTCAACCAGCAACTGCGCGTCCATGCGCTTCACAAGGTCACCACCTGACGGAGACGGTGGGTCTGACGGTGGCTAGCGAGGTCGATGTCCCAGCCCTCCTCCAGGTACGGCTGGCCTTCGAACTCGACCACCGCATGCCCTTCGTGCGCCGGGTTGACGATGGTTTCCAGGGTGACTTTGCGGACCACCGCAGCGTCGGCGCGGGCATGTTCACGGGCGATCCGTGCCGCCTCCGACGTCGACTCGACGCCGGGCTCTTCGATGGTGCGGAACACCTGAAACCCGCGACTAGCGGCCGACCCTGGGGAACGGTCCGGGAGCGCGAACTGCCCGACGATCGCCTCATCCGTCGGGGCCGTCGACACGACCCGGTAGACGTTGGGCCGGTCGAGCAGGTCGTCGGACTCTTCGATGGAGTCGTGCAGCACCGTCGAATCTTCACCTTCGTCGTAACTGTGGTCGGGCGGGTCAAGGTCCGGGTCAGGGATCGGACGCATCACCGCGACACCCGACCCGTCGATGTGCCACGCCAGCCCGGCCAAGTCGCACAACTCACGGATGATCTCGGCACGATGGTCGGTCATCGGCCACGCCAGCGCACCGCTGGTCCTCGCACTCGTGGGAGCTATCGACGTGGCGATCCCAACCTCGCTATGTAGCTGTTCCAGGGCGGTGCGGATCAGTTGGCCGTCCGGCAACGAGTAGGCCCGGTCCATCTCGTTGTCCAACAGCGCAGCCAGGTCGTGCAGCTGGCCGGAACGCAACTGCGGGCCGGGACGGTGCAGGGTGCGGGACACCCACACGAACACCCCCAACGGACGTTCGCCCTGACTGTCGATCCAGACGGGGCGCAGCCGGTGGGAGTACAGGTCGACCGTCGCGGTGTCGTCCGGGGACAGGTCGATGCCGGAGAGGGTGCGTTGGATGGTGTCGGCCGCGGTGAACGAGATGGACGCGCCCTGGTGCGGGGTGATCTCGCCGACCGGGTTCCCGTCCGTGTCGAGGACATCGAACCGGACCCTCATCCGACCACCACAGGCACAGGCTTGCCGGCCACCTCGTACGCTTCAACGGTCATCCGGCCGTGCGTGCCGATCGTCTCCGACGACCCGGCCAGCATCAACGTCACCAGCCGCCGGTCGCCGTGGGTGTCGGCAAGCGACCAGTACGGCACATCCTCATCTACCAAGTCCAGCCACGAGTCGTACTTGGCTAGGCCGGGCTGGTCGTGGACGAGCACATCGAACGAAGTGTGCAGACCACGTCTACGGCCGGATGTGGTGGACAGGTGAAAGTCGCGGCCGTGCGGGACGTGCAGCTGCCGGTCGGTGGGCATGTCGATGCTGATGCCGGTGAGCACGTCCGCGTCGACCGTTAGGTCCGCATGGTTGGAGCCGATGGACCAGCCCGGTTGCGTCTTGGCCTTCGATAGCGACGTGTCGGCCGGCAGCGAGACTTCCCCGTCGGTGTTGACGACCTGCACCCGGTAGTGCTCGGTAACCTGCCAGCGGTGCTCGAGGTCGTCGAACGTGGTGGTCGCCTCGTTGCGGACTTCGGCGATCACATCCCACGGGCCGGTATCGCTGCGGCGGCGGGATAGCCGGTAGTGGTCGAAGCTGGCACCCAGGCTGGTGGCGGTCCAGGAGACGGTGATCATGTGGCCCCCACCCCGGCCACAGCATCAGGAGCGCCGGTGACCAGCACCGGAACGTCCTGACCGTCGCCCCACGCCGCGTCGGTGTGCTCACCTTCGGTGGACAGCCGGGCGGCCTCCCACCCTTGCCCGTCGGGGGCGTCGCATGTGAGGGTGATGTCGGTGTTTCCGGATGGGGACACGGTGGAGTCGAGCACGACGGTGACTTCGCGGAGTTTGCGGACGGCGTCGTCCACGTCGGCCACTTGAACGGTGCCTTGGGTGCCGCCGAGCGAAACGGTGAGCGGTTCCGTCGTGGCGGACGACTGGCG
>CAYVJT010000366.1:0-2730 GCA_964451855.1 uncultured Actinomycetota bacterium | reverse complement strand
CGGACCCTGACCCCAACGCATCGCTCACGCGGGCGACGGTGTCGCCATCCGTGACCCGTCCGGACCCAGCGGGACCCGACGGGAGACGTCACAGGGTCCGGGTACGGTCGCCGCACGATGGTGAGCGACGACCCCGACATGGCATCCCAGACGAACCTGGCGAGGGCGAAGGCGCCACCGGGCGATCCCCTGGCGGCCTTCTCCGAGCCCGTGCGGACGTGGTTCGCCACCAGCTTCCGCGAGCCCACCGCGGCCCAGGCACAGGGCTGGCCCGCGATCGCCTCGGGCGAGCACACCCTGCTGCTCGCACCGACCGGGTCGGGCAAGACCCTCGCCGCGTTCCTGTGGGCGATCGACCGGCTGACCTCGACGCCGCCGCCTCCGCGGAAGCACCGCCTGCGCGTGGTCTACGTCTCACCGTTGCGTGCCCTCGCGGTGGATGTCGACCGCAACCTGCGTGCACCGCTCGAGGGGATCCGGCTCGCGGCCGAACGACTCGGCCACGAGGTACACCGCCCCGAGGTGGCGATCCGCACCGGCGACACCCCGGCGCAGGACCGCGCCCGCATGCGCCGCACCCCGCCGGACGTGCTGATCACCACGCCAGAGTCGCTGTACCTGATGCTGACCTCCCAGGCCCGTGAGATCCTGCGCGACGTCGAGGCGGTCATCGTCGACGAGATCCACGCGATGGCACCCACCAAACGTGGCAGCCACCTCGCGCTCACCCTCGAGCGACTGGACCACGAGGTGCGCCACGGCGCCCGGGGCGACCAAGGTCACCGGGCCGATCAGGGCGCCCGAGGCGACCAAGGTCACCGGGCCGATCAGGGCGCCCGGGGCGACCAGGGTGACAGCGTCGATACGAGCCCGGCCAGCGACGGTCCGCGACGGGCACCCCAGCGCATCGCCCTGTCGGCCACGCAACGTCCGCTCGAGGAGCTCGCTCGCTTCCTCGGCGGCTACGAGGACGGCGGTGCCGGTCCCCGCCCGGTCACGATCGTCGACGCCGGGCTGACCAAGCCGCTCGAGCTGCAGGTCATGGTCCCGGTCCCCGACATGGGCGAGCTGGGTCAGGAGCTGCCTCCCGACCCACCGGGAGAGGACCTCACGCTGGCCGCAGGACCGGCCTCCGCCGGCCCGGCGCGGCGTTCGATCTGGCCGGCCGTGCACCCGCGGCTGCTCGATCTCGTCCTCGAGCACCGCTCCACGCTGATCTTCGTCAACGCCCGGCGTCTCGCCGAACGGCTCGCCGCGAAGCTCAACGAGCTCCACGCCGAGCGGCAGCGAGAAACCGAGCTGCGCGAGCAGGGCGTGACCGGCGAGGAGTTGGTTGCCGCCCTCGAGGAGCCAGCCGCCGATCCACCGCCCGAGCTCGTCAAGGCCCACCACGGCTCGTTGTCACGCGAACGCCGGATCCAGATCGAGGACGAGCTCAAGGCGGGCAAGCTCCGCGGGCTGGTCGCCACCTCGTCGCTGGAGCTCGGCATCGACATGGGCGCGGTCGACCTCGTCGTCCAGGTCTCCTCCCCCGGCGCGGTGAGCCGCGGGCTGCAACGCATCGGCCGTGCCGGCCACAACGTCGGCGAGCCCTCACGCGGCGTGCTGGTCCCGAAGTTCCGTGGCGACCTCGTCGAGACGGCGGTCGTCACCCGGCGGATGCACGACGGGGACATCGAGGCGATGCGCTACCCCCGCAACCCCCTCGACGTGCTCGCCCAGCACATCGTCGCGATGGCGGCCCTCGACACCTGGGCCGTCGACGACCTCGCGGCCCTGGTCCGCCGCGCAGCCCCGTTCCACGACCTCGGTGACGACGTGCTCCACGCCGTCCTCGACCTCCTCGCGGGCCGTTACCCGTCGGAGGAGTTCAGCGGGCTCCGGCCACGGATCGTCTGGGACCGCCTCGCGAGCACCGCGCACCCCGACGATCACGGTCCCGACGATCACGGTCCCGACGATGACGGTCGTGACGATGACGTCGAGGTGGAGCATCCGATCGACCGCCCGACACCGGACCCGACCGGCGCCGAGGTGGAGGAACGCGTCGGTGGAGCCGGGGTGATCCGGGGACGCTCCGGGGCACAGCGGCTCGCGGTCACCAACCCGGGCACGATCCCCGACCGCGGTCTGTTCGGTGTCTTCCTGCCCGACGGCACCCGGGTCGGCGAACTCGACGAGGAGATGGTCTTCGAGTCGCGCCCCGGCGAGACCTTCCTCCTCGGCGCATCGACCTGGCGGATCGACGACATCACCCACGAGCGGGTCGTGGTCACCCCGGCCCCCGGCGAGCCAGGCAAGCTGCCCTTCTGGCACGGCGACGGGCCCGGCCGCCCCTACGAGCTGGGCCGCGCGATCGGCACCTTCCAACGCCAGGTCCTCGCCAACGCCGAGGTGGATCGCGACGCCGAGGTGGCACGTCTGCACGCCGACCACGACCTCGACGCCTGGGCGGCCGACAACCTCGTCGCCTACCTCGAGGAGCAGGCGGCCGTCACCGGCGCGGTCCCCGACGATCGCACCGTGGTCGTCGAGCGCTTCCGCGACGAGCTCGGCGACTGGCGCGTGTGCGTCCTGACCCCCTTCGGCGCCCAGGTCACCGCCCCGTGGGCGATGGCGATCGAACGCCGCCTGACCGCGGCCGGCTTCGACCCCGAGGTGCTGTGGACCGACGACGGGATCGTGCTCCGGCTGCACGAGGCCGAGGGCGATCTTGGACTGGACCCCGGG
>CAYVJT010000365.1:0-2738 GCA_964451855.1 uncultured Actinomycetota bacterium | reverse complement strand
ACCCGGCACGTCGCCGGGGTGTCGGGGCGTCCCCCAAGCCGCCGTGCGGCGGTTGCCGGCATGGTCTCGGCGGGGACGTCTCCTGACATGAGATGGAGGAAGCGGCCGGCCAGCGCCTGCGGTGTCGGAGCCAGCGACAGGGGTGGTGTGAGGTAGGTGACCTCGAGCAGACGGTCGGGGTGGTGGTGGCGGGCGAGCTCGAAGGAGGAGGGGATCTCGCCCGGCCGGTGGCTCGCGGCTTCGGTCCTGAGTTCGATGACCCATGACCGGTCCTCCCGCAGCACGGTGTAGTCGGCGCAGTTCGGCACCATGATCGCCACGTGGTCGCCCCGTTCGACCCCAACCGTGGCGAACACCTGGGCCAGGTGGTCCGGGGGTCGGCGACCTCACGGAAGGTGACTTCCCTGTCGCGGAAGCGTAGGAACGTCTCGTTGCCGTGTGTCCTCGCTCTGACTCGTAGAACCTCACCGAGGACGAGTTCTTCGAGTTGGCGTGGCGGCACTCCTGGTCACTTCCTCACGTCATGTGCGCCATCTGAACGGTCTGCGCCGACGTGGTGGACACGCGCTTGCACGTCCTTCGGCACCTACCCGGCGGCGTGACGTGCAGAAGGGAACGCGGCGGTCTCCAGGCAGGTCAGGTCCCTGTGCGACGCGGAACTCGCGGCCGTCGTCAGCCGCCCTACCGAACCCCTCTCCTGGAGCCGAGGACCGTCCTTGGGACGATGCCTACCGGGAGACCTACCGCTTTTCCGTCACCGTGCCATCCCACCTCTCGAGGCGCCCAGACAGCCCGGTAACCTGGGGTTGACACGTTGCAGGACATCGGTTCGGTTCCGAGGTGTCGGCTTCTGCCGGGGTTCGAGAGTGGTCCGTCGGGTCGGCCACCAACCGCAAGGGTTGGTGAGCGTGCTGGTACACGTGCGCTCCGTCAGGCAGGGACGCTGTGACCGACGCCACCGGGCTGCTCGAGCACGTCGCCGGGATCGCACGACGCCTTGCCGCCGAGGAGGACCTCGACGGCTTGCTCCAACGCATCGTGGATCTGGGCGAGCAGGAGATCGACCGCTGTGACGGGGTGAGCCTCATGCTGATCCGCAAGGGTGGCCGGGTCTCGACCCCTGCGTTCTCCTCCCCGATAGCCCGCGACAGCGACCTTGCCCAGTTCGCCACCGATCAGGGACCCTGCCTCGAAGCCATCCGCGAGCACCAGACCATCATCATCGACGACCTGCAGACGGAGGCGCGGTGGCCCGAGTACCGCGAGCGCGCGCTCAGGCTGGGGGTCCGCTCGATGCTCAGCATCCGACTGTTCGTGCAGGAGGACACGATGGGCGCGCTGGACTTCTACTCGTTGGTCCCGAACGCGTTCGGGCGCACGGCACAGCTGTACGGTCAGGTCTTCTCCTCACATGCCGCCATCGCCCTCAAGACGGCCATCACCGAGACCGGGCTCGTCGCGGCTGTGGAGACACGCGACACCATCGGCCAAGCCAAGGGCATCCTCATGGAGCGCCACGGTCTCACCGCCGAAGCTGCGTTCGCCCGACTCCAGCAGCTGTCCCAGGACGGCAACCAGCAGCTACGAGACCTGGCCGAGGAGGTCGTCCGTACCGGCGACATACCCCGGTAGGTCACGTCTCGGGAACCGGTGTCATACTCTTCCCTTGCGCTGACCGACGGAGCGTCCTACGGTCGGTACGTGCTCGTCGAGGAAACGGCGGCTGACCAGCAACGACGCATGCTGGAGGGCCGATGTCGCCGCTCGATGACTGCGGGATCACCTCGAGGCCGCGCACGAGCCCAGTGAACCGCGGCCCTCGGGGCGGGTGGGAGCGACGACCTGCTGACGGTCTCCCGACGTGCCTGTCCAGGGGGTCGGGTGATGAGTGACCCAGCCACCCGCCATCCGCCGCTCGATGCCCACTCGGCCTGGCTCGCCGCCTACGCCCTCGGACTCGCCTACTCGGCCAGCGCTGACCGGCAGCGGCTGGAGGATCTGGTCGCGGCTACCCGCAACCAGCCGGAGCTGATCGACGCCGCCCGCCGGCGGCTCCGTGACGCCGAGGTGGCCGAGCCAACCATCTGCGCGGAAGCCCTGCGGTTGCTCGACCAGGCGTTCGTGGTGGCGGCGGAAGGTACGGCGCACGAGTCACCAAGCTGATCACGAACGAGGGCTATCGGCCGTCGAAGGGTGGACGCAGCACCCACCCGGCCTGTACGACTGGAGGTCGCCGGCCAGGTCCGGTCGACCACGCATGGATCAACGCAGCGCCTCAGCCACTCGGGTGAGGGGATCGAGGTGCCGGTCCAGTGTCTCGAAGCCGGCGCCCATCGTGTTGATCGACACGTGCGTGGCACCTGCCTGCCGCCACCGGTTGACGTGGTCGACCACCTACTCCAGCCCGTCGCGACCCCAGTTCGCCCGTCCTTTCATGCCGATCCTGCTTGGATCGCGGCCAGTGGCCGTCGCAGCCTCCGCGATGTTCCCGAGGGCTGCGGCCAGGTGCTCGCCGGGTGGCACTTGCGGGAACCACCCGTCGGCAAGTCGTCCCATGTGGCGGTACGCGGGCTTGGAGGAACCGTCGAGCCAGATCGGGATCGGCTGCTGCAGCGGCAAGGGGGCCAACCCTGCGCCCGTCACAGTGTCGAAGCGCCACAGCTCCCACAGGCCCTGCAGGAACTCGTCGGGACGTGGACGTTGAGCACGTGGGCGTCGTCCTCGTGAGGTGCCTTGGA
>CAYVJT010000364.1:0-2741 GCA_964451855.1 uncultured Actinomycetota bacterium | reverse complement strand
CATGTCGACCTCCAATCTGTGTATCCACTCAACTCGTGCGACCTCGTGTCGCACCACGAGGTCGTGAGTAGCGACAACGCCCGCTACCCCCAGAAGGCTGGAGCAGCTATCCCGGGCTCGCCTGCTGAAGCTCGGAGATCGCACCACCCAGTCGATACGGATGACATCGTCACCGCGCAGTTCGAAGGCGCGCACGACACGGTCGCCCTGACACTCCACGACCCGCCCTTCGACGCACTGCAGCGTGCGTGGTGTGACCTGTCCGGTTTCCTCGTCGATCGCGAGGTACTCCCTCATGCTCGCTCGCAGCAACAGGGGGTAGGCCGCGGTCGGCCATGGGGTGCTGGGGACGTCAGAGCAGTCCACCCAGTCGGATGTCCCGACGCGATACGTCACGGGGCGGCCCCACCGATAGCGAACGCGATGCTCGTTCGGATAGCGCCTACCGCCTTGCGTCTCGAAGTCCACGAGGTGACGAAGCTCGGACCCGACATCCTCGAGCACGTAGATCCCGACAGGGCGTCCCCCGATCTGAAAGTCGTACTCGAACCTCACAGGCCCCCCGCGCTGCAGACGCCGCTCAGCCGCGATGGTCACGCGACGATGCCCGTCACAGGCCGCACCCGTGCAACCGTGCGAGTAGCCGACCCGTCGACCCAGTGGCAGAGTTGCGGGTTCGAGTCCCCCAACGCGACCTCTGCACGCAGTAGCGGCAAGCCCTGCCCGAGCAAACGAGACCCCGCCATATCGTCGTGATGAACGACGCAGGCGGGGTCTCGTCGTGTGTCAGAGCTTGTCGCTGGCCTCCTCCGCCCGCTCGAGAACTCCGTCCACCGAGCCGTAGTAGCGCTTCATCAACACGTCCTTGGTGTGACCCAGCAGCGTCGCCGCGTCGGACACCGGCAGCTTCAGCGTGTCGAGGTGGTACACGGCGCTGTGGTGGCGAAGGTCGTGGAATCGCCAAAGCCACTTCCCGGTCTTTCCCTTCGGCCACCGCACCCTTGCGTTCTCGTCCTGCTGGGTGAGCGCATAGGCCTTGCGGGCGACGTCCCGGCCGAACGTGGACCGGCGCGCAGGTCCGCCCTCTGGCGCAGGGAAGAGCAGCGCACAGTCCGGGTCGCCGCAGTCAGGGCACAGCGGCGAACCGGGAGTTCCGGCCACCTCGTCGCAGCGACGCAGCAGCCGCGCAGTCATCGTCGAGGGGTAGACCGCGACACGCACCTTCTCACCCTTCGGGCGCTTGAGCACCACGCCGGGCCGGCGTGGCCAGAACGCCTGGTCGACCTTGCCGGCCAGCCACAAGAGCTCGTCCGGGTGCGCCGCGGCCTGCGCCTGCTCAGCAGCGGTCAGCGTGACGGTGCGCTGCTCGATGTACTGCCAGTTGACCTTCAACCGGCGACGGCCGTCGGTCCGTCTCACGTGGCAGGCCCGCAGCGCGAAGGTCTCACCGAGCCGCAGGCCGGGCCACGCGGCGACCTCGCCGTGAAGCCCACGCCACCAGTGGGCGCCGCCAGCCACCTCCTCCTCGAGGGCGGTGATGAGCCGACGCACCCGTGGACTGTCGGGCCGCATCTCCTCGTCGATGAACTCCGGGCCGGTGCCGGCGGTGCCGACTTTCGGCTTGGCGACGTCGGTCTGCTTGATGGGGAAGGGCCCCGCCGTCAGCCGGTGCCGTTCGACGCCCCAGGTGTGGACCGCAGACAGGATGCGGCGCACCCGATCCATCGACCCCCACCCTCCGGCAACGCGCATCGCCGCGAACACGCGGGTGTAGGCGTCCTTGTCTATGAGCCCGCCAGGGGTCCGGCCGATGACCGGACGCACCCACTTGTCGGCGAGCTTGGCGTTCTCGTAGGCGTGGTTGGGCGACCAGTTCGCATGGTTGGCCGGGTCGAGCCAGTGGTCCAGCAACTCCTCGTACGTCGCCTCGAGCAGCCGCAGGCGCTGTGCGGCGTTCGTCGTCCCGGCGCGGAACAGCTCCGCCAGCTTCTCGGCGTGCTCCTCGGCGTCGTCGAAGGCATCGGCCCGGTAGGTCTTCTCGTGGCGGTCCTCCGGTGCGCGCGAGCCCGGCGGGTCGTACCACCGCAGCCGCCAACGGCCGTCGCCGCGTTGAGTGAGGGTGATGCCCTTGCCGTAGTGGGTAGCCATCAGCGACGCCCTCCCCGCCGGGCGCGCCCGGTGCTCGGGGCGACCTGGACGCCACAGGCGGCATCGACCGCAGCGGCCATCGCCAGCACGTCGGTCAGGTCGAGGCCCATCCAGGCGATGACCTCGCCGGGCCACCACAGCAGCTTCGTCCCGGACAGCGGCTCGGGGAAGCCGGCCGCGTCGTCCTTGCGGAGCTCCTGGAGGTGGCGGGTCGTGAAGCCGCAGAAGTCGGCGGTCTCGGCGTTGGTCCACGGCCGGGTGAAGCGTGCCACCTGGCTCTCGGAGGCCTCGTCGTAGCGGGTGCGGGGGGTGCGGTCAGCAGCCTCTGTGAGGGTGCCTCCGCCGCGGGTTTGGGTGTCCATACCCGGCGACCGTGCGGCCGCGATCTGTGCGCGCAGTCGGAACGATCCGCCCACTTCCAGGCCGTTCCGACCAGCTCCGAGACGGCCCGCTCTGGGGCAGCTCTGGGGCAAACCATAGGACCCCGAACGAATTCGGGGTCCTATGGGGGTGGGGCGTAGAGGACTCGAACCTCTGGCCTCTTGCGTGTCGAGCAAGCGCTCTAGCCGACTGAGCTAACGCCCCGAAAGGGT
>CAYVJT010000363.1:0-2746 GCA_964451855.1 uncultured Actinomycetota bacterium | reverse complement strand
GGGAGTGGGTCCTGCCGGGGGATGAGACCGAGCGGTTCGTCGGTGCTGCGGCCGACGCCGGCATCACCTTCTTCGACACTGCCGACGGGTACTCCGGCGGCGTCAGCGAGGAGGTCACCGGGGCCGCGCTCCGGTCGGTGTTCAACCGGCGGGAGGAGTACGTCCTCGCCACGAAGGTCTTCATGCCGATGGGGGACGCGCCCAACGACCGAGGGCTCTCCCGCGGGCACATCCTGGATGGGGTCGACGCCTCCCTGCGGCGGTTGGGGGTCGATCACATCGATCTGTACCAGATCCACCGCTGGGATCCGGAGACGCCCATCGAGGAGACGATGGAGGCCCTGCACGACTGTGTCCGAGCGGGCAAGGTGCGCTACCTCGGTGCCTCCTCGATGTTCGCCTGGCAGTTCGCCAAGGCACAGCACGCCGCTGCGGTGAGCCGCTGGACCGGGTTCGTCACGATGCAGGACCACTACAACCTGCTCTACCGCGAGGAGGAGCGGGAGATGCTGCCCATGTGCCTCGACAGCGGCGTCGGCGTCCTGCCGTGGAGCCCGCTGGCACGGGGTCGTTTGGCCCGCCCGCCACAGGAGGTGTCCACGACCACGCGTGGTGGTTCCGACCATCTGATCGAACGCTACGAGACGGGTGACGACGCGATCGTCGAGGCGGTGCGTCGGATCGCCAACCACCGTGGCGTGTCCCAGGCCCAGGTCGCGCTGGCTTGGTTGCTCGCCCAGCCCGCCGTCACCTCCCCCATCGTCGGCGCGACCAAGCTCGCGCACCTCGACGATGCGGTGGCCGCGACCGAACTCGAGCTCACCGAGGACGAACGCACGGAACTCGAAGCGCCCTACCAGCCGGTTCCCATCGACGGGCACAGCTGACGCCGTCCCCGGTCGGTCACGCAGGCCCCGCTCGAGTGGCTGCGGTCGGCCGACCTCGCAGCGCTGGTCATCGTCCTGCCACCTCCATTCGCGTCCTGCCACCTCCCTTCGGATGTGGTCGTCCGAGGTCGTCCGAGGGTGAGTGCAGGCCGCAAGTCCTCCGCAAGGGCGCCGCAAGCGGGGTCCGGACCGTGCGAACCGTCCGTTGACACCGCGGAGGTTGGAGGGTGCACGTGAGCTACGACGTGATCGTGGTCGGGGCGGGATCGGCCGGGTGTGTGCTCGCGGCCCGGTTGAGCGAGGACCCTGCGTGTGAGGTCCTGCTGCTCGAGGCGGGCCCGGACTACCCCACCCGCGGGCAGCTGCCGCTGGACATCGCCGACGGCACCCGTCTGCCCTCGTCGCTCAGCGGCCCGCATGACTGGGGCTTCACGAGCGCTGCGGGCGGTCAGGGCGTCCCATCGCTCCCGCTGCCCCGTGGCTGGCTCGTCGGGGGTTCCTCCGCGGTCAACGGCACCTTCGCGTTGCGGGGCTTCCCCGAGGACTACGATGACTGGGAGGCGGCCGGCAACCAGGGGTGGGGCTTCCGTGACGTGCTCGAGGCGTTCCGTGGGCTCGAGGCCGACCAGGACCACCCCGATCGGCCGTGGCACGGTGGGGACGGACCGGTCCCCGTGCGTCGTTACCCCGTCGAGGAACGGAGCGTGCTCGGGGAGTCGTTCCTCCAAGCTGCGCACAAGGCCGGTCATCCCGAGGTGGTGGACCACAACGAGCCCGGTGTCGTCGGTGCGGGACCGCTGCCGGTGAACACGTGGGAGCGGCTGCGCATGAGCGCGGCGCTGACCCACCTGGAACCAGCGCGCGCACGGCCGAACCTCACCGTGAGGAGCCAGGCGCCGGTCGACCGGATCGCGATCGTCGACGGACGCGCGCGGGGGGTACGGCTCGCCGACGGCGAGCACCTCGATGGCGGCCTGGTCGTGCTCGCAGCCGGTGCCTACGCGAGCCCGAGCGTGCTGCTGCGCTCCGGGATCGGTCCGGCCGACGAGCTCGCCGCGCTCGCGATCGACCCCGTGGTGGACCTCCCGGGCGTGGGACGCGACCTCGTCGATCACGTCCTGGTCTCGGTGGACCTGGCGGTGCCACCGGAGCCGGTGGAGCGGCCCCTGTACCAGACCATGGTCACCTGGCGCAGCGACGGCGCCGAAGGCCCACCCGACCTGCACCTGTTCGCGTGCGGTCCGTTCGCAACCGGCCGTCCGGGCGACGGTCGGCAGGAGGCGCGCCTGCTGGCCGGGCTGCTCGACCCCGCGTCGCGGGGACGGGTACGCCTCACCTCGGCCGACCCGTCCGCACCACCCCACATCGACCCCGGCTACCTCACGGACCCGCGCGACGCGGACCGACTCATCTCCGGGCTCCGCGAGCTCCGCCGGATCCGTCAGACGGAACCGCTGTGGTCGCTGGCCGACCGTGCCGAACTCTCGCCTGGCGACGAGGTCACCGAGGAGGCCGACCTCCGCGCGGCGCTGCCACGACTGGTGCGGACCTACCACCATCCCGTCGGGACCTGCCGGATGGGCCCCGACCCCGATGACGGCGCGGTCGTCGATGCCGGCGGGCGCCTCCACGGCGTGGACGACCTCCTCGTCGCCGACGCGTCGATCATGCCGCGGATCCCCCGTGCCAACACCAACCTGCCGACGATGATGGTGGCTGAGCGGCTCGCTCGCGTTGCCGCCCCGGCGGGGGCCGCGTACGCTCCCGGCTCGCCTGGAGGGTTCGCCTAGTCTGGCCTATGGCGCACGGCTGGAATCCGTGTTGAGTGGCAACACTCTCGGGGGTTCGAATCCCCCACC
>CAYVJT010000362.1:0-2773 GCA_964451855.1 uncultured Actinomycetota bacterium | reverse complement strand
GCGGGGGTGACGGTGGACACGGACGGGCTCCGGGGGTAGTGGACGACGAGGTGGTCGATGACGGCGTGGCGGTCCCGGTGACGCCGCTGGCGGCAGCGTGACCGGGCTCCCGATGAGGGTAGTGCCCCTCTCCGACAGGCCCTGCCGGCTCGACCACCGATCGCGCGGTCCACCAGGGCTGCATCCCGCACGTGAGCCCTGCCAGGTGACGGCTACCGTGCCCGGGGCGAACCAGGGACCGCGGACGACGCGCACGAACGAGGCAACCACCGATGGACGAGGCCCAGATCCGCCGTGCCGCGCAGGACGCCCTGCGCACGTACGGACCGATGCACAGCACCGACCTGAGCCGCCGCCTCTCCACATCCGACGACAGCCATGTGGGAGATGACGGGCCGGACCCGGATTGGGTCCGGTCGGTGCTCCTCGATGATCGGGACACGGACGTCTTCTCCGCCTTCCCACTGGCGGATGGACGGCTGTGCGACCTCGAAGCCCTCTTCGAGGAGCTGACGCTGACGCACGTCCTCACCGACGAGGAACGTGCGTCCAACACCGTCGAGCTCGATCCCGACCTGGCCATCCTGCACGTGCTCAGCCCAGATGGACGCACCGTCCCCCTCGACGATGGTCGCACCGCGACGTACACCGATGGTGCTGACGCGCTGGCGGTCCCCGACGACTGGCTCCCCGCCGAACCGGTCCTCGCGGTCCGGGTCGTGGACGGCCGCGTCGGACGCAGCGGGCTCACGACGGTGCCCCCCGTCGACGACGTGGTCGTCGACCGGCTCGCACGGACCTTCGCTGTGACACGTGACCACCTCCACGCGGTCGACGTGGTCGATCTGTTGATCGAGGCTCGCGCCCGCTACCCCCAGCTCCTCGGCGACGCGCACGCCCCGGTTCGCGACCTCCTGGCTGCAGCCGAGCTGCGCTCGATCGATCACGAGGTGCTCCGTGACGACGAGCCCGACCCCACCACCGACATCGAGGACCTGGTCGAGCACCTGCGCCTCGACCACCGCTTCGACGCGGTGGAGGCCGCGACGGTCGTCGGGGTGCTCGAGGACGTCGAGTACCTGGCCACCCACGTGCTGCGAGCGACGCTCGAGCGGCTCTCACATCTGTCGAAGCGCATCGATCTGGATGACCTGGCCATCGAACGCGCGGCACCCGAGTTCGTCGAGGCCATGGCCACGGCGATGTCGGCCATCGACATCGAGGAAGCCGGGGACCGACTGACGGTCGCGCTCACCGGCACCGAACTGACGGCCGCCATCGTCGAGGACGTGATCGGAAGCGAGCGGATGAACGCCAACACCATCCTGGCGCTGCTCGACGCCAGCGGCGTTCAGCTACCCACGCCGTCATCGCGCGCGAACGCTGCCTGGCTCCGGGCGCGCGCCCTGGAGGTGGTCGCCGACGATCACACCGAAGCCGAACGTGAGCTGCGCCGCGCCGTCGAACTGGACGACGATCACGTGCTCGCGCGGTTCGAGCTCGCCTGCTACCTCGCCGATCGCGGACAGGCCGGTGCCGCCCTCGGGCTGCTGCACCGCCTGGAGGGCCCGGACGTCGATGCGCTGACCTCCCTGCTCAGCCCGTACGTGCAGCCCGGGCCAGCCTCCGCCGGCCGCAACGATCCGTGCCCGTGCGGCTCGGGCCGCAAGCACAAGGTGTGCTGCCAACAGCACGGCGGCTGGCCGCTCCAGGAACGCATCGACTGGGTCTGGCGCAAGGTGGTGCGGTTCGCGGTGAGCTCTCGCGCGGAGGAGATCACGGCACCGATCGCTCGTGCTGCGGGGATGGACCCCGATGCCAACGCTCTCGAGGACGTCGCGGTGGGGAACCTCGCCCTGTTCGAAGGTGGCCTGCTCGAGCTGCTGTGCGACCTCCGCGGCGGACTGCTGCCCGCCGATGAGCTCGACATGCTCCGCGAGTGGTCACGGACCCGAGGACGCATCTACGAGCTCATCGAGACGCGCCCCGGCGGCGAGGTCACCATCCTCGACCTCACCAACGGCGAACGCGTCCGCTTCGTCGACCACTCGCTGGCTCGGGGGCTGACGGCGGGTACCGCCATGCTGGCGTGGCTCGTCCCCGAACCCGACGGACCAGTCCCGTGCAACGGGGGGGTGCGGATCCCCGACCACCTGCGCGAGCACGCCCTCCACATGCTCGATCAGGAGCCGAGCGCCGTCGAGCTCGCTGCGTGGTACGCATCGCTGGCCGCGCCACCGCAGCTCGCGACCACAGCTGGGGATCCTCTGCTCGCCACGACGCAGGTCTACGAGGCACCGGACGTCGAGGCGGCGCGCCGTTCCCTGGCTGAGCATCTCGAAGAGGAGGGTGACGACGGTGCGCTGCTGGCCTTCGAGGACCGTGAGGGCGAGCGATGGCTCAAGGGATCGGTCATCTTCGACGGACCCACCTTCACCGTGTCGACCATGTCCGCGGTCCGGGCTCGTTGGTTCGCCGACCTCATCGCCGAGGTCGTGCCCGAAGCGCGGCTCATCGACGAGCAGCGGCTCCCTGCCGGCGAGGGCGGCGATCCAGGGGATCCGCAAGGTGGCGGGGCCGGTGACCCGTTCCCGGACCTCGACACCCTCAGCGATGAGGATCGGGAGGCCTTGGAGGCCCACCTCGACGCGAGGATGGAGGAGTACGAGGTGCAGTGGCTCGACCTCGAGGTTCCGATGCTGGGCGGAGCGACGCCCCGCGAGGCCGCAGAAGATCCGACCCGCCGGGATGACCTGCGCCGGCTCCTCGAGCA
>CAYVJT010000361.1:0-2775 GCA_964451855.1 uncultured Actinomycetota bacterium | reverse complement strand
GACCAGGCCGCCGCCGAGGACACCGACGAGACCAGCGCCGAAGCACCTGCGAAGGGGCGCGAGGGCGGGAGTGGTCCCTCAGCCGCTGCAGCGGCAGACGCGTCAGGCGAGCCGGTGCTGACCTCACCGTTGGTACGACGGCTGCTGCGGGAAGCGGGGCTGTCGGCCAACGACGTCAAGCCGACCGGCCCCGGCGGCCGGATCACCCGGGACGACGCGGAACGGGCGATCGCGGCGGGTGGCGAGGCCGCACCCAGCGCCCCTGACGCCGCCGAAGCGACGGCCGGTGCCGCGCCCTCGGTCACCCCGCCACCGGCCGTGCCGGCCGCGCCCAGCGAACGACAGCGCCCGCCGAGCTCGCCGACCCAGGTCGACTTCGGTGGGGAACGTGAGGTCACCCAGCAGCTGTCCCGGGTCCGCAAGGCCATCGCCAACTCGATGATGGAGTCGTTGCAGACCACGGCGCAACTCACCGCAGCGGTCGAGGTCGACCTCACCAGCATCATGAACCTGCGGGCCGCGAAGAAGGACGCCTTCAAGGCCAAGGAGGGCGCATCGCTCTCCCCCCTGCCGCTCATCGCGCGAGCCGTGTGCATGGTCATGCCGCGCCACCCGGTACTGAACTCGTCGATCGACACCGACGACGGCACCGTCACCTACCACAACTACATCAACCTCGGCATCGCGGTGGACACCGAGCGCGGACTGCTGGTCCCCAACCTCAAGGACGCGCAGGACCTCACCGTGCCGGCGCTGGCCCGCGGGATCGGGGACCTCGCCAGCCGTACCCGCAACAAGAAGATCCAGCCCGACGAGATCTCGGGCGGCACCTTCACCCTGACCAACACCGGATCGGTCGGCACGCTGTTCGACACCCCGATCCTGAACCCTCCGGAGGTGGCGATCCTGGCGACCTGCGCCGTGGAGAAGCGCCCGGTGGTGGTCTCGGACGCCTACGGCGACTCGATCGCGATCCGGTGGATGAGCTACCTCTGCCTGTCCTACGACCACCGGATGGTCGACGGTGCGGACGCGGCACGGTTCCTGCAGGATCTCAAGTTCATGCTCGAGACCCACGACTTCGCGGCGGAGATCGGCGTGTGACCACCCCTGAGCGGTCGGCGTTGCGTCCGCACGAGCTGCGGGCCGACACCGACGTTCCACTCGGTGTGGTCCGTCTGGGTCAGGTCGGCTACCGCGAGGCCTGGGACCTCCAGCGCGACCTCGTCGAGCGCCGTCGTAGGGGAACCGTGGGCGACCTGCTCCTGCTGCTCGAACATCCCGCGGTCTACACCCTCGGCAAGCGCACGGATCGGGCACACCTGCTGCTCGACGACACCGAGCGGCAGCGACGGGGCATCGACCTCGTCGAGGTCGATCGTGGTGGCGACATCACCTACCACGGCCCCGGTCAGCTCGTCGGCTACCCGGTGTTGCAGCTGTCGTCGATCCGGGGGGTGGTCGACTACGTGCGGGCGCTCGAGGAGCTGTTGATCCGGACGCTCGCCAGGTTCGACGTCGTCGCTGAGCGCTCGGAGGGCTACACCGGCGTCTGGGTCGGTGACCGCAAGATCGCCGCGATCGGGGTGCGGGTCGCCAGCGGAGCCATCACCTCGCACGGCTTCGCGCTGAACGTCGCACCACGGATGGAGGACTTCTCCGGGATCGTCCCGTGCGGCATCGCGGACCGCGAGGTCACCTCCCTCGCTGGACTCGGTGTCGAGGTGGACATGGAGGCCGTCATCGAGGCGGTCACCGCCGCTGCGGCCGAGGTCTTCGTCGCTACCCTCGAGACGGTCCCAGCGGAGACGATCACCACCCGGATGGAGCCGATCTCGTGAGCGACACCCGCCAGGTCATCCCCGACGGCGCGCGCCGGCTGAGCGTGCTCCCCAGCGAACGGGAGCGTTCTCAACGGGCGGGGGTCGTTCGCCGCAACGTCGACACCTCGTTGCAGGATGGCCGCAAGCCCGAGTGGCTGAAGGTCAAGGCCAGCTTCGGCGACAACTTCAAGGACGTCACCGGGCTGATGGACGACCTGGAGCTCAACACCGTCTGCGCCCAGGCGGCCTGCCCCAACATCTACGAGTGCTGGGAGATGCGTGAGGCCACCTTCCTGATCGGTGGGGAGGACTGCACGCGCCGGTGCGGCTTCTGCCAGATCAAGACGGGCAAGCCGGCGGACTACGACACCGACGAGCCCCGCCGTGTCGCGGAAGCGGTCGAGCACCTCGACCTGCGTTTCGCCGTCGTGACCATGGTCGCCCGCGACGACCTGCCCGACCAGGGTGCGTGGCTGGTCGCGGAGACGATCCGTCAGATCCGCGCCCGCACCCCAGACGTCGGCATCGAGGTCCTGCCGAGCGACTTCGGCTACGGCAACGACCCCGGTCAGGGCTCGTCGGCGCTGGAGCAGGTGGTCGAGGCACAACCGGACGTGTTCGCCTTCAACCTCGAGACGACCCGCCGGCTGTTCCCGACGATCCGGCCGTCCTTCGATTACGACCGTGGGCTGGAGTTCCTCGCGCTCGCACGCGAGCGCTTCCCGGCGACCACGGCCACCAAGTCGAACCTGATCGCGGGGATGGGCGAGACCGACGACGAGATCCTCGAGTGCATGCGTGACCTCAAGGCCGCCGGCGTGAACACGTTGACGATCGGCCAGTACCTGCAGCCCTCGGCCCAGCACCTGCACCTCGACCGGTACGTCACCCCGGAGGCCTTCCAGAGGTTCCGCGAGTACGGCGAGGTGGAGCTCGGCTTCGACCACGTCGA
>CAYVJT010000360.1:0-2827 GCA_964451855.1 uncultured Actinomycetota bacterium | reverse complement strand
GCATCACCGGCGAGTGCCTGCTCCACCGCGTCGAGGTGGTCCGCCACGGTGCGCTGCACGACGCTGGCGAGCAGTCGCTGGCCGACGTTCGCGATCGCACCACCCACCTCGGCGTCGAGCTCGTAGCGGACCTGGGTCCCCCCGTCGGCGTCGTCGAGGTCGACCGTGACGGTGCCACGGCCGGAACCGGGCTCGCCCGCCGCCGCGACCGCCAAGGTCACCGATGACGGAGCGTCACGCTCCACCACCTCGACGTCGCCGTGGTAGGTGCCCTCGACGCACGAGACGTCGATGGCCACCGTCATCGCGTAGCAGCCGGGTCTGGGGCACTCGAGCTTCGAGCAGCCGGGCAGGGCGTGCTCGAGCAGTGCCGGGTCGTGGAGCGCGTCCCAGAGCCGTTGGCGCGGGACCGCGACGGTGTGCGTACCCGAGACCTTCACGCGTCCGCCTTCCCCTCGGCAGCGTCGAGGCGCAGCTCGTGCAGCTCGGACGGACCGATCGGCATGGCCGAGATCGTCACCCCGGTGGCGTCCTCGATCGCGGCGGCGATCGCCGCCGACCCCGGGATCACTCCGGCCTCGCCGGCGCCCTTGACCCCGAGCGGGTTGAGGGGCGATGGGGTCTCGAGGTGGTCGATGTCGACGTCGGGCACCTCGGTGGCGTAGGGCATGAGGAAGTCCATGAAGCTGGCGTTGCTCAGCTGACCCTGCCCGTCGTAGGCCATGCGTTCGTAGAGCGCCCCACCGACGCCCTGGGCGACACCGCCGAGGACCTGGCCCTTGACGATGATCGGGTTGATCAGCGTCCCGCAGTCGTGCACCACGGCGTAGCGCACGATGCGGATGTCGGAGGTGTCCGGATCGATCTCCACCTCGACGGCGTGCATGCCGTTGGCGAAGGTCGAACGCACCGGCGAGTAGTAGTCGGTCGCCTCGAGCCCGGGTGCCTCGCCCGCGGCGACGGGGGGCTCCGACGGGTCGGCGGGAGTGGCGAACTGGGTGGCCTTGGCGGCCTGCTCGTCGAAGGCGTAGCGCAGCGGGTTGGACAGGGTCGCGAGCATCGACAGCGACACCGCGGTGTCGGGGCTGCCGACGACACGCACGTCGCCCTCGGCGAACTCGAGGTCCTCCTCGTCGACCTCCAGCGCTTGGGAGGCCAGCGCGAGCGCCTTGTCACGGACCTTGCGTGCAGCGAGGTGGATCGCGTTGCCGCTCATCACGGCGGCACGGGACGCGAAGGTCCCGACGGCGTACCCGAACCGCCGGGTGTCGCCGGTGACCACCTCGACGTCGTCGATGTCGACGCCCAGCTCCTCGGCGACGATCTGCGCGAAGGCGGTCTGGTGGCCCTGGCCCTGGGTGGACAGGCCGGTGGCGACCTGGACCTTGCCGGACGGTTCGACGTGCACGTGGCCGCCCTCGTAGGGGCCGACGCCGGTGCCCTCCACGTAGCAGGCCAGCCCGATGCCGCGCAGCTTGCCGTCGGCTTGCGCGGCCGCCCTGCGCTCGGCGAAGCCGTCCCAGTCGACCTGCTCCTTGAGCATGGCCAACGACGCCGGGAAGTCACCGGAGTCGTAGGTGTAGTCACGACCGTCCTGGAACATCAGGCCGAAGGCGTAGGGCATCTCGTCGGGCTGGATGAAGTTGGTGGCACGTACCTGTGTGCGGTCCTTGTCGAGGTGCGCGGCGATCCGGTCGATCGTGCGCTCCATCGCGAAGCAGCCCTGCGGCCGGCCGGCGCCGCGGTACGGGGTGACCGGCGTGGTGTTGGTGTAGAGGCTGTCGAAGGTGACCCGGTAGTCGGTGATCCTGTAGGGGCCGAGCAGCTGGGTCGAGGTGATGATCGGCACGATCAGGCCGTACGGGATGTAGGCCCCGTGATCGTGGAGGAAGCGCACGTCCAGCCCGAGGATGCGACCGTCGTCGTCGAAGCCGACATCGATCCACTGGACCTGGCCACGTTCGTGGTTGGCGCTGACGAAGTGCTCGAAGCGGTCCTCGGTGAACTTGACCTCGTGGCCGAGCTGTCGTGCCGCGAAGGGAACGAGCACCTCCTCCGGCCAGGGATGCATGATCTTGACGCCGAACCCGCCACCGATGTCGGGCGCGATGCACTCGACGTCGGCGAAGGGCAGGTCGAGCAGGGTGGCGACGGCGGCGCGCACGCTGGTGGGGGTCTGCGTCGATGAGTACATGCGCAGTCGACGATCATCCGCATCCCACCGGGCCCACACCCCGCGGGTCTCCAGCGGGGTCGAGGCGGAACGTTCGATGTCCAGGCGGAAGCTCAGCCGGTGGGGTGCGCCCTCGATCCGCCCGGGCGCGTCACCGAACTCCTGGGTGAAGTGGGCGGCGACGTTGTCGGGGATGTCGTCGTGGACCGCATGGTCGGCGGCCTTGGCGATCTCGTGGCCGACGACGGGCGGCAGCGGCTCGTAGTCGACGTCGATGCGCTCCGCGGCGTCCTCCGCGGCGTAGCGGTCGGTCGCGACGACCATCGCGACGGCTTCGCCGACGTGGTTGACCTCGTCCTTGGCCAGCACGTACTGGGTCCGCGGTGCGCTCAGGGCCGGATGCGGGATCAGCACCGGCAACCGAGCCTGCAGCTTCGCCGGCAGGTCCTCGTAGGTGAGGACCGCCACCACGCCGTCGACGTCGAGCGCGCCGGTGACGTCGATGTCGCCGACCCGGGCGTGCGCGTGGGGGCTGCGCACCATCGCCACCTCGTAGGCGTCGTGGCCCAGGTCATCGAGGAACCGTCCCTCCCCACGGAGCAGACGCGGGTCCTCCTTGCGGGCGACGGCACCACCCATCATCTGCGTCGTCAT
>CAYVJT010000359.1:0-2863 GCA_964451855.1 uncultured Actinomycetota bacterium | reverse complement strand
ACCCGTGACGCCCGCAAGGTCGAGCGCAAGAAGTACGGCCTCAAGAAGGCGCGCCGCGCGCCGCAGTTCAGCAAGCGCTGAGCCCACGCGTCCACCGACCGGTGGACGCGCGAGGCCACGCACCGTGTGACGCCGCCCCCCCGTGGGCGGCGTCGCTCGTGTAGGCCGAGCTGTCCTGGAGCGCTACGAGCGGGCGGGACACGGCCGGCGAGTCGAAGAGCGCAGCGAGCGGTCGCGGCAGGTCGGCGGGGACGTTGGACCGGGAGCGCGGCGGGGAAGGTGGGACGGGTGCGCTACGGGGACGTTGGCCCGGGCGTGCGGCGGGGACGTTGGACCGGGTGCGCGGCCGTGGCGTTCGGCCGGGTGCGGAGACCGGCTAGCCACGGACATGGCGCCTAGGCTCGGACACGTTGACCCGACGGCGTCGAAGCGGAGCGAGACGTGGGCGAGATCTTCGGGACCGACGGTGCGCGCGGAGTCGCCAACGTCGACCTCACCCCGGAACTGGTGATGGACCTCGGCCAGGCCCTGGTCACCATCCTGCACGAAGGGGGCGACACCAGACCCTCGATCCTGGTCGGCCGCGACCCCCGCTGGTCGGGGGAGATGCTCGAGTCCGCGCTGGTCGCCGGCATCACCGCCGCCGGGGGCGATGCGGTGGTCGTCGGTGTGCTGCCCACCCCCGGCGTCGCCCACCTCACGGCCCGGTCAAGCGCGGCCGCGGGGGCCGTCATCTCCGCATCGCACAACCCGGTCGGTGACAACGGCCTCAAGTTCTTCGGGCCGGAGGGCTACAAGCTCAGCGACGACGAGGAGGAGCGCCTCGAGCGGATCATCGACGAGCGCACCGACCGACGTCCCACCGGGGTGCGGATCGGGCGGCGGCTGACCGATCCGGCCGGCCCGGCCCGCTACGTCGAACACCTCGCCTCCATCGCGGACGTCGACCTCTCGGGTCTGCGGATCGTCGTCGACGGGGCGAACGGCGCGGCGTCCAACGTCGCGCCGCAGGTCTACCGCCAACTCGGCGCGGACGTGGTCACGATCCACTGTCGGCCCGACGGCGCCAACATCAACGCCGGGTGCGGCTCGACCTACCCGGACGTGGTCTGTCAGGCCGTCCTCGAGCACGGCGCGGATGCCGGCGTCAGCCACGACGGTGACGCCGACCGGGTGATCGCCGCGACCCACCAGGGCGCCGAGATCGACGGTGACGTCATCCTCGCGATCCTCGCCCGTCAGATGCACCACCACGGGACGCTCAACGACGACACCGTCGTCACGACCGTCATGACCAACCTCGGGTTCAAGCGGGCGATGTCCGCGCTGGGTGTCGAGGTGGTCGAGACCGCGGTCGGTGACCGCTACGTGCTGGAGGCGATGCGCGAGCGGGGGCTCAACCTCGGAGGCGAGCAATCGGGCCACCTCATCGACCTCGATCACGCCACGACCGGTGACGGCGTGCTGACCGCGGTGCGGTTGCTGTCGGTCGTGCGGTCGACGGGCGCCTCGCTCGAGGAGCTGGCGACGATCATGACACGCCTGCCGCAGGTGCTGGTCAACGTGCGTGACGTGGACAGGAGGCGCCTGCCGGACGCCGAGGCGGTGTGGGAGACCGTGCGCGCAGAGGAGGACCGGCTGGCCGACGGCGGTCGTGTGCTGCTGCGCCCCTCGGGCACCGAGGCGATCGTGCGCGTCATGGTGGAGGCCGAGCGCCACGATGACGCGCAAGCCTCTGCCGACCGTATCGCCGACGCCGTCCGCGACCATCTCACCGTCTGAACGGATGACGCGGTAGCGTCCCGGCTCAGACCGGGAGGACGGGATGGCCAGCAGGGGAGTGGCACTCGGAGGGCCGTACGCCTTCCTCGCCGAGCTCGGCCGACAGGTCGAGGCCAAGGGTTTCGACGCGGCCTGGGTCAGCGAGACCACCCAGGAATCGATCGTCCAGGCGACGGTGCTGGCGACCGCGACCGAGCGGATCGACATCGGCACCAACATCACGTTGGCGTTCCCGCGCTCACCGACGATCACCGCCATGCAGGCCTGGGACCTCAACGATCTGACGGGGGACCGGTTCATCGTCGGGCTCGGCAGCCAGGTCAAGCGCATCATCGAGGAGCGGTTCTCCTCGGCCTTCGATCAGCCGGCCAAGCGCATGGCGGAGTACGTCCAGGCGATGCAGACGGTGTGGCGCATGGAACGCGGTGAGGACGTCACCTTCGACGGCGACCTCTACCACGTGCTGCGGCCGGGGCTGGCCGGGAGGGGGCGTGCCAGCGACCGTGCGCTGCCGCGGACCTACGTCGCGGCGGTCGGCCCGTTGATGACCAGGGCAGCGGCGCAGCACGCCGACGGCATCCTCGGTCACCCCTTCACGTCGGACCGCTACCTCGCAGCCGACGTGCTTCCCCGGGTCGAGGAGGCGCTGTCCGAGGCCGGCCGCGACCGTGGCGGGTTCTCGGTGTGCCAGGGCGTGATCCTGTGCATCGCCGACGACCGCGAGGTGGCGGTCCGCGAGGCCAAGCAGCAGATCGCCTTCTACGGGACCACGCCCAACTACCAGCCGGTGTTCGCCTCCTACGGCGACGAGGCGCTGACCAGCGAGCTGCGCGACGTGTGGAAGCGCACCGGCCAGGACCTCGACGCGATGGTCGCCGCGGTCCCCGACGAGGCCGTCGAGCGCTACGCCGTCGCCGGCACCCCCGACGAGGTCCGCGACCGGCTCGACGCGATCGAGCAGCACGTCGACCACCTGATCCTCGGTGGCGCCTGGTACAGGGTGCCGATGGAGCGCATGGCCGAGAACCTGTGGGCGATCCTCGAGACCTTCGAGGCGACCTGACCCGCCGCACCGCTCGGC
>CAYVJT010000358.1:0-2885 GCA_964451855.1 uncultured Actinomycetota bacterium | reverse complement strand
ACGGGTTCAACAAGTCCCACACCGTGGCCTACGGCGTGGTCAGCTACCAGACCGCGTGGCTCAAGGCCCACTACCCGGTCGAGTACATGGCGGCCCTCTTGACCAGCGTGAAGAACAACAAGGACAACAAGCCGCTCTACCTCAACGAGTGCCGGCGGATGGGCATCCCGGTCCTGCCTCCCGACATCAACGAGTCGGGATCGGACTTCACGCCGCGCGACGATCAGATCCTGTTCGGACTCTCCGCCGTCCGAGGTGTCGGCGAGGGCATCGTCGAGCAGATCGTGACCGCCCGCCGCGAACGGGGCCGGTTCGAGGACTTCCGCGACTTCTGCGCCAAGGTCGACGGCGGTGTCCTGAACAAGCGCACCCTGGAGAACCTCATCCTGGCGGGGGCGTTCACCTCGCTCGGGCACACCCGCCGGGGCCTGCATGACGCCTACGAGGAGATCGTCAACGCGGCACAGGCGCGCAAGAAGCACGAGGCCAACGGCCAGTTCTCGCTCTTCGACGCCGTCGACGGTGGCGCCGACGACGATGCCCAGCCACTCGAGATGGAGGAGGACACGGCGATCGGCGACCGGGAGTTCGACAAGGCGCAGCGCCTCAAGCTCGAACGCGAGATGCTCGGCCTGTACGTCTCCGACCATCCCCTGTTCGGCACCGAGCGGGTGCTCGAGCGGTTCGTCGACACCGACTGCGCCGAGCTCCGGGAGAAGGAGGACAACGCCACCGTGACGATCGGTGGGGTCCTCACGTCGCTGACGAAGAAGTTCACCCGCAAGGGCGACACCTACCTCGTCGCCACCGTCGAGGACCTGGTCGGCAACGTCGAGGTGGTGTTCTGGCCGGCGGTCTACCGCGCCGCGCACGAGGTCCTCGAGGAGGACCAGGTGCTGGTGATCACCGGGCGGCTGGAGGTCCGTGACGGGGCGGTGAAGCTCACCGCCAACAAGGTCGCGGCACCGGATCTCTCCGAGGCCCTCGGTGCTCCCGTCGTGGTCACCTTCGACGCGCAGCAGTGCACAGACGACGCGGTGTCCGGGTTGAAGCGCGTGCTGTCGAACCATCCCGGCCCGGTCCCGGTCCACCTGCGCGTTCGCGGGTCCGACGGTGCCGAGAGCATCTACAAGCTGGGCGACGATCTGCGCGTCGAGCGCCGACCAGGACTGTTCGGCGAGCTCAAGTCGACCTTCGGGCCCGACGCGATCGACGACGAGGGCGGCGACCGCGTCTTCGTGGATGCCCGGGAGCCCGACGGCGCAAGCTGGCGACGCGCGTAGCCGTCTGCGGGTGCTTGGTCCCGATCGTCAGGCTGTCCGCTGCGCCGTCTGGTCGGGTCCCCGCCGCACCGGTGGGACCAGCACCGCCGCGCCGACGGCGACGACGCTGATCAGCAGCAAGGCAGGGGTCCGGGTGTCGAGGAGGGCCGTGAGCGACCCGCCGAGCACCGGCCCCAGCGCCGCACCGACACCCCGGGTCAGCGACGAGACGCCGAGCACGATCCCGAGGGAGGCGTCGGACACCGCCTCGGCGGTGAAGATGCTCTCGACGGGCACGAGCGCGCCGATCGCGACGCCGGCCACGACGGCGAAGGCGATGGCCGCAGTGAGCGTGCCGGCGAACGGCAGGATCAGGCAGGACACGCCGGTGAACACGTGGGCGAGTCGCAGCGTCGTCCGGGATCCGACCCGACGGATCAGCCAGGGCATGGGGATCCGGCCGGCGAGCTGGAGGAACCCGCGGGCACCGGCCAGCCCAGACGCCACCCCCAACGTCAGCCCGGCAGCCACCATCGCGGGCACCTGGTAGAGGATCAACAGCGAGGTGACGAACCCTCCGGCGAAGGTCGTCATCAACAGCGCCAGGACCACCCGGTCACGTCCTGCCGCGGCCAACGCCGCCCGCAGCGATGGTGTGACCCCGTCCGCGCCACGGCTATCGGGGACCAGCACCGACGCGAGCAGGAACGCGGCGGCGACCGCGATCCCGGTGAACCGCAGGGTGGGCCGCCAGTCCAGCTCGAGCACCATCCACGCCATGACGGGCAGGAAGATCGGGCTCGCGAACGCGCCCCACAGGGTGTTGGTCGTGATGGCGCCCGCTCGCCGCGCCGCCGGGATGAGCTGCGCGATCACCGTGTGCACCGCGGCGTAGTAGCCGAGCGCTCCGGTGATGCTCCCCGCGAGGACGCCGCTGACGGCGAAGGTGACCTCGTTGTCCGCCGCTGCCGTGCCGAGGTAGGCGATCAGGGCGAGCACCGCGCCGACCGCGTAGACCAGCCGTGATCCGCGGCGGTGGAGGAGCCGACCAGCGAACGTGGCCAGCACGCCCGCCCCGAGCAGCGAGACACCGTAGGTGGAGGACAGGACCGCCTCCGACCACCCGGTGTCCTCGCGGATCGGTTCCAAGAGGACGCCGTACCCGTAGAACCAGACCCCGAAGCCCACGATCGTGACGACGCCGAGGGTGACGGTGGCGCGAAGCGGCATGCGGTCAGGCAAGGGGCCGTCCCCGCGTGTCGGGCTGGAGGAACTCGAGGCGGTTGCCGAAGGGGTCGCAGACGTAGACGCGCTGGTAGCCGGGGAAGAGGTCGTCAGGTGTGGCCTCGTACCTCGCTGCTGTCAGCCGGGACACCACGTCGTCGAGGTCGTCGACGAGGATGCCGGGATGGGCCTTCCTCGCCGGCTGGAAGGGATCCTCGACGCCGAGGTGGAGCTCGAGTCCGCCGCGCTGCGGTTCACCGCTGACGAACCAGCAGCCGCCGCGGGCTGCGAGCGCAGGGGGCTTGGCCACCTCGGTGAGCCCGAGGAGGTCGGCGTAGAAGCCTCGCGCGTCCGGCTCGCCTCCGGGTGGGATGGCGAGCTGGACGTGGTGGAGTCGGA
>CAYVJT010000357.1:0-2900 GCA_964451855.1 uncultured Actinomycetota bacterium | reverse complement strand
AGCCGGGCGATGGTCTTGTCGTCGTAGTAGCGGGCGAGGCGGCGGACCAGCTGAACGGTGTCCTCGTCGGTGGCCCGGTAGGAGCGACCTTGACGCCGTCGGGCCAGGGCGACATCGGTGGTGGCTCCGCCCTGCCAGTGGATGGTCACGTCGATGACCTCGGGCGTGTCGTCGCCGATGGTGATCACGACCTTGGCGATCAGGGCACGTAGCAGCCGTTTGCGTTCTTGCTGGGTGGTGGTGTCCGCATCGAGCACGGCCCGGATGTCGACCCCCGCCGAGGACAGCCAGGCCAGCTCCTCGTCGGAGAGCGGGGTCGGGCGCCGTTGGCGTTGCCGGTCGAGTTCGGCTTGCGCGACCTCGGCTTCGGCCAGGGCGGCCTCCCAGACGACCTCCAGGTTGCGGGCGACCAGCCGGTTCTCGGGTTCGCAGGCGTCGAACTGGCGCCAGGCCCGTTCGGCGGCGTAGCGGGTGCGTTCCGCAGCAGTTTCGAACGCGGCGAGGCGGGCGGCTTCCTGCTCGTCGGCGTGGGTGAGCGCCTGAGCGGTGGCGGCAAGCGACGCGGGCTCGAGGATGTTGCACACCTGGTCGAGGACGGTCTCGTCGATCTGGCGTCCACCCATGCCTTGACACTCGGGCTGGTGGTCGACCTGTCCGATGCGCACCGCGCAGTAGTAGCGTCGTGAGGCGCCCCGGTTGGCCGAGTAGGCGGAGTGCATGTTGCGTCCGCACCGTCCGCAGACCACCAGCCCTTGGAGCAGCGCAGCACCCTCGCGTGGCGCACCGCCGCGGTTGCCGCGGGTGATGCTGTTGGCGGTGATCTGCGCTTCGATCCGTTCGAAATCCTGCCAGGTCCAGTAGCCCTCGTGGTGGTCGATGATCAGGGTGCGCCACTGCTCGCGGGGCACCCGCCGGATCGCCTTGCGGGGCGCGCCCTGACCGTCGGTGACTTTCTGGACCTGGGAGCGGCCGTAGGCGAACGCGCCGGCATAGCAGGGGTTGAGCAGCAGATCGTGGGCCAGCGAGTAGTTGACCGGCCCCCAGGCCAGATGTCGATGACGCATGCGGGGCAGCTCCAGGCTGTCGTCGCGCATCGACAGGGCGGCCTGCTGGACGGTGCCGTAGCGTTCGAAGCGCCGGAACAGCTCCATGATCGCTTCACGCACCGCGCCGTCGGGGCTTTTGACCACCCGGTGGCTCTCGTCGTAGACGTAGCCGGCGGGCAGCGCGATACGTAGCTCGCCCTTGGCGGCCTTGTGGCGCAGGCCCGCGATCAGCCGGCCCTTGATCAGATGAAGTTCGGCTTCCGAGATCGTGCCCTTGAGACCCAGCACGAGCCGGTCGGAGTAGTCGTTGGGGTCATACACCCCGTCGGTGTCCGCGATCAGCGTGAAGCTGAGCGCACACAGGTCCAGTAGTTGATACCAGGCTGCGTTGTCGCGAGCCAGACGAGAGATCTCGATGCCCAGCACGAGTCCGACCTCGCCGAGAGCGACGTCGGCGACCAGCTGCCGGAACCCCTCACGGGCACCGACCTGTGCGCCGGTGATCCCCAGGTCGACGTCCACCACCCGCACCCGCTCGGCCGGCCAGCCCAGCTGCTGGGCACGATCGACCAGTTCGTACTGGCGTTCCAACGACTCGAGGTTGTTGCGGGTCTGGGCCAGGGTCGACTGGCGCACATAGATCACGCATTCGCGCTCGAGATGCTCTCCACCGATCTTGGGATGCCCGTCGCTCATCGCCGCTCACCACCCTCGGCCGCGTCGCCGCCGACATCCAGCGCGGCACGAGCGATCAGCCGGGCCAGCAGCACCAGCGTGAACTCGCGGACCTCGTCGGGCAGACCGGCGAAGACCTCCCCTGCCACGGTCGATGTCGACCCAAGCGGCAACGGCAACTGGCCACAGGACGCTACCCTTGCTACACGCACAGGCTCACCTCTTGAGATCGTTGGCGCGACTCGATGAGGTGAGCCTATGCGTGTGCCACCGAGAATCGGCCGCAACTGGCTCCATCGCGCGATCGTGCGCGTCGTCACGGCTGTCGCCGTCGGCATCGGACCGCCGGTCTCTGCTCGTGGACTGGGTGACTTCATCGTGGACTCCTGGTTGATCGGCGGGCACGGGCGGACCACCGGGGCGCTCCCACGCTCCCGGCTGGGTGGTTTCGTTCCACCCGAACTTCGATCTCGAACTGATCTCATGTCGGCAACCGGTGCCGCACCGGCCGCGGCCGGCTTCACGAACTTCACGAACAGCTTTCATCAGACGGACTTGACGACACGGGCACACGGCACCGGCCACCTCACGCCGCCACCAGGCGGGCCTCGGGCCCGCGCCCACACGCTTGGTGGCCACCCCCGCCGCAGTCCACTGGTGACCTGCGCGGCCGAGTCCCGCGGCACGTGCGCCCCGGCCCCGGTCATGGCCGCGGCCGAGGAGGTCGACGGCCCCCGGCCCGACACGACGACCGCTCTCCTCACCGCCGCAGACAGTCCGGCCACCGCGCCCACCAGCGCCGCCGCCCACCGCGACACCAGCGTCTGCATCCGGGCTCCGGGCTCGTTCACGGCTGCTGCCCCTCGGCGGTGAGACTCTCCATCAGCCGGCGCAGTTCCCGCACGCCCTCGATCGTCAGCACCGTGCCGCCGGTCTGCTCGGCGTGCACGCCTTGCTGGCCATCACGAACCAACTCGGGCACCAGGTCGGTCTCGTAGAGCGGAACGCCCGCGTCGCCACCGTCAGGCAGCGTCACCACCAGCCACGGCCCGTCCGGACGCGCGTACACCCCGGAGGCCATCACCTCGCGGCCACGCAACGGATGCCCCCGCGCGATCAGCCGGACCGGACACGGCAGCAGACCGCGAACATGCTGCAGTGTGAAACCCACTCCAAGGA